>DAITAO010000102.1:0-9648 GCA_036824245.1 Gaiellaceae bacterium
ATCGTCGCGCCGGCCGCCGCGACGGCGCGCGCGCTGGCGAACGTCTGCTCGCGCGACTCGACCGTGCAAGGACCCGCGATCAGCCCGAAGTAGCCATTGCCGATGCGGCGGCCGCGCACCTCGATCACCGTGGGCGAGGTCTCGTGCTCGCGGCCGACGCGGAGGGGCTTGAGCACGTCGGTGGCCGTCATCTAGGTGAGTCTAGGGCACTGGTTGCGTGCTGGAACGGCAGCGGCTACCTTCCGACCATGGTTCCCGCCGTCCGCACCGAGGTCTGGTCATGGCCGCGCGCGCGGGGCGGGAGCATGGGCTAGCGGCCCACCGCTCCGCGCGCAGGTCTTGCATCCGACTCTGCCGAAAGGAGGAAGATTCAGATGGCTATGCGCGTGTTCTCCGGCATCAAGCCGAGCGGTGACACGACGTTCGGAAACTACAGCGGCGGCTTCCGCCAGTACGCGGCCACCCAGGACCGGGCTGCCGCCGAGGGCGGAGAGGCGTTCTTCTGCATCGTCGACCTGCACGCGATCACGGTCGAGTACGAGCCGGCCGACCTCGGCCGGCTGACGCTCGATCTCGCTGCGATGCTGTTTGCCACCGGTCTCGACCCGGACCGCTCCACGGTCTTCATCCAGAGTCATGTCCCCGCGCATGCGGAAGCGGCTTGGCTGCTGGGAGCGGTGACCAGCTTCGGTCAGCTCGGCCGCATGACGCAATTCAAGGAGAAGGGAGCCAGGCAGCAGGAGTTCGTCAGCGCAGCGCTGTTCGTCTACCCGGTGCTGATGGCGGGCGACATCCTCCTCTATCAGGCCGACACGGTGCCGATCGGCGACGACCAGCGCCAGCACGTCGAGCTCGCTCGAGACATCGCCGAGCGCTTCAATGCGCGCTTCGGCGACACGTTCACCGTGCCCGAGGGCGTCTATCCCGAGACTGGCGCGCGCATCATGGACCTCCAGGAGCCGACGGACAAGATGGGCAAGACCGGATCGAGCGAGCAGGGCACGATCCGGTTGCTCGACTCGCCGGATCAGATTCGCCGGAAGCTCAAATCGGCAGTGACGGACTCGGGGCGCGAGGTACGGCGTGCCGCCGAGAAGCCGGGTGTCACCAACCTGATCGAGATCATGGCCGTGGCAACCGGTGCGCCCGCCGAGGAGATCGAAGCGCGCTACGACGAGCAGGGCTACGGGCAGTTCAAGCAGGACGTCGCCGAGGCGGTAGTCGAGGTGGTGCTACCGATCCAGCGGCGCTACGAGGAGTTGCGGCGCGACGAGCCCGAGCTGCAGCGCATGCTCGCGCGCGGGGCCCAGAAGGCAACCGAGTCGTCAGCGCCGACCCTGACGGCCATGTACGAGCGCATGGGCTTCGTGCGGCCTTAGGGGGCTAAATCCAGCCGGTGCGGCGGAACCGGCGGTAGAGCAGGACGCAGGCGGCCATGATTACTGCGATCACGAGCGGATAGCCGACCGTCCACGCGAGCTCCGGCATGTGCTCGAAGTTCATGCCGTAGATGCCGGCGACCATGGTGGGAACGGCGATGATCGCCGCCCACGCCGAGATCTTGCGCACGTCCTCGTTCTGGCGCACGCTGACCTGTGTGAGGTTGGCCGTGAGCACGCTCGTCAGTGCCTCACGGTTGTCCTGCGCGCGGGCGGCTGCTCGCACCAGGTGGTCTTGGACGTCACGGAAGTACGGGCGCATCTTGCCGTGGATCAAAGGGCTCGTACCGCGCGCCAGCGCGTCGATCGGCTCGCGGAGCGGATGGATCGCGCGATAGAGCTCCAGCACCTCCCGTTTCAGGTGGTAGATGCGTGCGGCCGGGTTGTGCCGCGACGGTGAGAAGACCTGGCGCTCGACATCCGCGACGTCGACCTCGAGCGCGTCGAGCACCGGGTCGTAGTCGTCGACGATGCGGTCCACGATCGCGTGGAGCGCTGCGCTGGGACCGTGGCGCAGCAGCTCGGGTCTGGCCTCCAGGCTGAGGCGAACGTCGTGCAGCGGCGCCTCTCCGTGACGCACCGACACGATGAAGTCGGCCCCGACGAACAACAGGATCTCGCCGAACTCGACCTCTTCGGTCTCGTCCAACCAGCGCGCCGACTTCAGCACGAGGAAGAGCGAGTTGCCGTAGCGCTCGAGCTTGGGCAACTCGTGCGCGTGAATGGCGTCCTCCACGGCCAGCTCGTGGAGCTCGAACTCACGGCTGACGGACACGAATTCCTCCCCCGTCGGCTCGTGCATACCGAGCCACGCGAAGACGCGTTCCTGCCGGCACTGCTGGTAGAGCTCGTGGAGCGGCACTTTGCCCGGCCTGCGCCGCCCGGACTCGTAGATCGCGTAGTCGACGATCACGAAGGCGAGACTAGCGCGCGCCGGTACCGGATCTCGGTCACGGGGGCGCCGTACACCGCCCGCTTCGAGGCGCCGTCCGGCGACCAGCCGGTCAATGCATAGAAGCTGCGAGCACGCGCGTTCGCGTCGAGCACCCAGAGCGTGGCTTCGCGGAAGCCCTCTTCCTCGAGCGCGGCGAGCACCGCGGAGTGCAACCTTGTTCCGATCCCGCGGCTCCAGAGCTGAGGGAGCACGTAGACGGCGTAGAGCTCGCCGACCACGTGCGCGTCCGTGTCATCGTCGCGCGTCGGCCCCGTCGAGGCGAAGCCGACCACCTCGCCTTCCTGCTCGGCGACGAGCACTCGCTGTCGCGCAGACATCGTGCGAAGCCGTGCACGCCAGCGCTCGGTCCGCGCATGCACCGAGAGCCCGTCGAGGAACGCGTCCGGTAGCAGCCCGCGGTAGGCGGTGCGCCAGCTGTCAACATGGACGCGGGCGATGGGCACCGCGTCCGAGGGCCCGGCCGGGCGCACGCACGGCTCAGGACGAGAGGCCGACACTGCGTCGTAGCTCCTCCACTTCGTCGCGGCTCAGCTCACGCCACTCTCCGCGCGCGAGGCCGTCGAGCCCCAGGCCCGCGTAGCGACTGCGGTGCAGGCGTCGCACCGGGTGGCCCACCGCCTCGCACATGCGCTTCACCTGGTGCTTGCGCCCTTCGTGGATCATCAGCTCGAGCCTGCCAGGCCCGAGCCGCTGCGCCCGTGCGGGCGCCGTTCTGCCGTCCTCCAGCTCGACCCCCCGCGCAATCGTCTCGAGCGCCTCCCGGGTGGGCTCTCCCTCGACTTCGGCCTCGTAGACCTTTTCGATCTCGTAGCGCGGATGAGCGAGGCGATGGGCGAGCTCGCCGTCGTTCGTGAGCATGAGGGCACCCGTCGTGTCGGCGTCGAGGCGGCCTACCGGCACGACGCGGGCGGGATGATCGACAAGCTGGACGACGGTCGGTCGGCCCTGCGGGTCGCGGGCCGTCGTGACGACGCCCGGCGGCTTGTGCAGTAGCACGTGCGCGAGCGGCTGCAGCTCCAGGCGCCGGCCGTCGAGCTCGACGACGTCGCGGCGGCCGACCCGTGTGTTGAGCTGCCCCGGCTCGCCGTTGATGAGCACCCGTCCGGCCTGGATCAGCTCGTCGGCGCCCCGCCGCGAGGCGACACCCGTACGAGCGAGGTAGGCGTTGAGCCGCATGCCCGCGATTATCCGTAGGACCTGCCGGGAGTGCGATCAGGCGGGGCGCCGCTCGGCGAGCGCCTCGAGGCGCTCGCGGAGCTCAGCCTCATCCCCGGCGAGATCGTCGAGGCGCGGCAGTGCCGCGAGGCTCTCCAGCCCGAACACCCGCTCGAAGAGCGGCGTGACGCGGTAGCGCACCGCACCGCCCTCGTCTTCGCGACCGGCTTCGGCGATCAGCCCGCGCTCTACGAGCCCCGCGACGACGGAGTCGGCCGCCACGCCGCGCAGCCTGGCGACGTCCGGTCGCGTGCAGGGACCAAGGTAAGCCACGATCGCGAGCGTCTCGAGTGCCGCCGCAGAGAGACCCCGCTCCACCGGCCGCTCGAAGAGCCGACCGCAGGCCTCAGCCGCATCGCGCGCCGCGCGGAACGCGAAGCCACCCGCCACTTGCTCGAGGACGATGCCGCTGCGCCCCTCGCGGTAGCGCTCGCCGAGCAAGCCGAGCGCCGTCTCCACGCGCTCCGCGTCATCGTCCGCGGCGGCCGCCAGCTCCTGGACGGAAAGCGGCTGCGAGGCGACGACCAGCAATGCCTCGATCGTCCGCGCCAGCCGGTCGACCGGGTTCGCAGTGATCAGGCGGAGCGGGCGGTCCATTCCCTCTCCTCCAGCGGCTGTTCTCCGCGGGCGACCCTGATCGGCGCGAACGCCCTCGCCTGGTCGAGCTCCACCTCGCCGGTCTTGCGCAGCTCCAGAAGGGCGAGGAACGCCACGGCCTGCTCGGCCCGCGTGAGCTCGCCCACCTCGGCGTCGAAGTCGAAACGCCGACGCCGCGTGAGGAGCGCGCGGAACCGCTGCAGGAACTGCGAGACAGGCGGGAAGCGGAGTGCCATGTGCTCGAGCGAGAGCGAGGGAGGCTCGGCCGACAGGGCACGCAGCGCCTCGGCGAGCTGTTGCGGGTCCTGCGGCGCGAGTCGGCGCTCGAGGCGAGGCGCCAGCGGCGCGGGCCCGATGCGGAAGTAGCGGCCCTCCTCGGCCGCCAGGCGCTCGGCCAGCCATGTGGCCGCTTCGCGGATGCGCCGGTAGTCGGCCAGCCGTCGGGCGAGCTCTTCGGCCGCCTCCTCTGACTCGAGGTCGAGAAGCTCTCCGTCCGCCGCCGCGAAGAGCGCTCTGGCCTTCAGCTCAAGCAGCGCCGCAACGAGCACCAGAAACTCGCCGCACGAATCGAGATCGAGCTCACCGCGCTCGTCCAGCCGCTCGAGAAAGCGAACGACAATGTCGGCGACATCGACGTCCGCCGGTTCCAGCTCCTGCCTGAGCACCAGCGTGAGGAGCAGGTCGAACGGTCCCTCGAAGGCGTCGAGGTCGAGCTCCAGCTCGCGCACGATCACCGCGCGGAGCCTATCGGGAGGGGCGGACGCGACGTTTCGGGATGGCCATCTTCGGTCTCTTCTCCGTCGGCCGCGGTCGGTCCTGCCGCGGGCGGCGGACGAACTGCCACCAGACGAAGAACGCGGCCGAGGCTATGAACACCACGATCGACACCCACGCGTTCAGGCGCAGCGGCCCGAGCTCGTGAGCCGGGTCGACGCGGAGCAGCTCCTCGAAGAAGCGCCCGAAGCAGTAAACGGCCACGTACAGCGCGAACAGCGCGGGAGGCCGGATCCGGAAGCGCCATCCGACCAGCACGAGCACGCCGGCCATGATGATCGTGTAGATCGATTCGTAGAGGAAGGTCGGGTGGAACGTCTCCGAGTCGAAGTACTCGGGCGGGCGATTCTCCGGGTCGATCTCGAGCCCCCAGGGCAGGCCGGTGGGCTTTCCGAACAGCTCCTGGTTCCACCAGTTGCCCCAGCGGCCGATGCCGTGCGCGAGCAGCAGGCCGGGCGCGGCCGCGTCCAGCAAGAGCGACACGTTGTGCCCTGCGCGCCTGATCACGATTGCGCCGACGAGCGCGCCGAGCAGGATGCCGCCCCACACGCCGAGGCCGCCCTCCCACACCTTGAAGATGCCAGCCGACTTCGGCTCGGGCACCTCGTCCCAGCTCGTCAGCACGTGGTAGATCCGCGCTCCCACGACGCCCGCCGCGACTCCCCAGACGGCCACGCGCAGCACCAGGTCGAGGTCGTACGGCGGATCGTGACCCACGAGCGGCGGCGCGTCGGCGGGCCGCCACGCCCAGCGCCGCGTCCAGCGCACTGCGGTGAGCGCGGTGCACGCGGCAATGCCAAGCAGCAGCATGAGCCCGTACATGTGCAGCGAGATCGGGCCGAGATCGAACGTGCCCTCGCTCGGCGACGGGATGGACGCGAACGGCATCACGCCGCGCATTCTGCCCTGCGTGGCGGGGAGGGTCTCCACGAAGGGGTGCCCTCTGACGCTCCTGGGGCGGCGTCAGGCGGCGGCGTAGCCGGGCTCTGCCCGGCGGGAGCCGACGCCGGCGCAGAGGGTCTCCATAAGGGGGTGCCCTCTGACGCTCCTGGGGCGTCGCTGGCAAAGGGGGCGCTGCGGCGGGCGCGCAGGACAGTACGTTCTGGTACGGACAAGCGCCCGCCGCGGTGCATCCTGCAGTCCAGCGACGTCAGGCGGCGGCGTAGCCGGGCTCTGCCCGGCGGGAGCCGACGCCGGCCAGGAGCGTCAGAGGAGTATCGCCAGGGCGAGCTCCTCGGAGCAGCCCTTTTCGAGCATATGGATCGCGATATGAAGGTCGACGTCCTGGCGGACAGCCAGGCGGCGCGCGGCGGCAGGCTCGTAGCCGGCCCGGACGAGCGCCTCGAAACGCCAGCGCTCGATGCGCTCTAGCTCGGTCTCGATCTGGAGGTCGGCAGTCGCCATGTGTCTCTAGTTCGGTGATACGAGCCCGCCGGTTTAGCGGTTAGAGCTTCGCACGCCACATTTACGGACGCTTAACTTCCCTGTCCGAAGCTCGCCTAACCGGGCCCGCCGTGCGGGCACCTACGACTGCGCTGCGGCCGCCCAGATGTGTCGTCAGCGAAGAGCCGGGACCGGCCGGGACCGGCGCATGCGCGTGACCGCGACAGCGGCGCCAGCAAGCAGTGCCAGGGCCGCGAGGAGCACAAGCGCGGTCTGGAGGAAGGTGAAGCTCTCCCCAGCTCCCTCGCCGACGTCGAACGGGCCGAACGTGTGGACACGCCCGCCGAGAAATGCATCGTTGACCTCGTAACGCCATGTACCGCCAGCGGGCAGCTTTACGCGAGCCTCGTAGACGCCGACGGTTGCCGTCGGGCGCGCCGCGTAGGTCTGCGCCGCGCCGGAGTCGTCGTTTCGAATCGTGATCGTCGGCTCCACGCCGGCCAGCGGCGTGCGTCCATGTTGGAGGATCTTCACGCGCGCAATCCACGTGTCACCGGCCTGGACGTCCTCCGGAGGCGGCGCGAGGCCGGCTGTCGCCCAGCCGCCGCCGGCCGCCGGCGAGGCGCCAACGACCAGCACGAGGACGGTGGAGAGGGAAACGAGCATGGTGCGCATTCGGGCTCCTTCCGCTTGCTGTCGCCTATACACCGCCGCCGGCTCGTGCGGTCCCTGGATGCTCCGGTCGGGCATCAGTCGAGAGACTCGGCGATTTCCAGCGCTGTCTTCCTGGTCAGGTCGCCCTCGAGTCGGAAGGTCACCCCGTCCCGCTCCCAGAGCAGCACCTTGTTCACGAGCCTTACGAACTCCTGCACGTGGTATCCGCTTCGGTCCGTGTAGTTGAAGTAGTGCGCGCCTTCGATCCAGACGCCCGGCTCGCCGTTGACCCTGACCCGTTGGATACTTGCGCCCCCGTCCACGATCTTCCGAACCCACGGGTCGTAGTCCCCCTGAAACTGCGTCAGCAGGAGCCGCACACGCCGAGGCGTCCCGTAGAGGAAGGCCACCTGGCCTCCGTCGGGCGGCACTCGGAAGTACATCGAGTCGGCGTCGCCTAGCGCCTCCGGCTCGAGTACCTCGAAGCCGGCCCGGCGTCTTGCCTCCGCCAGCGTCGTGCGCTCGCCTAGATCGAGGTTCTCCGTCACCGAGAGGCCGGGCAGCTCCTCCACGAACTCGAGCTGCACACCTTTTATGCCGAGCCACTCGAGCACCGCGCTTCGCGCGGGTGGCACGGAGAGGATGCCGATCCAGGCGACGAGCAAGGCGGCGAACGCAAACGCCACCGTGCGCCGGTCGAGGCGCAACGGCAACCGCCGCCGGCGAGGTGCTTCGAGTCGTGCGCGCACCGCGGCGGTCAGGTTCGGCGTCTCGGGAAACGCGATCGTTCCGCCGAGATCGCGCAGCTCGAGCTCGATGTTCGTCATGCGGCCTCCTCCATCCGCTCGCGCAGGCGGCCGAGCGCTCTCGACAGTCTCGATTTCACGGTGCCCCGCGGCCATCCCAGCACGGCGGCCGTCTCTTCCTCGGAGAGGTCGAGGAAGTAGCGGCAGCCGATCACCTGGCGATCCTCCTCGCGCAACTCGTTGACGGCCTCGAGCAGCACCGCGCGCTGCTCCGCTGACAGCACTGTCGCCTCGGGGGACGGGGCCGCGCCCCCCGAGGGACTCTCGGCTGCAACTCGCAGCACAAGGCGTTCGCGCCGTCCCCCCGAGCGCCGCCGGTTGCGGGCCTCGTTGCCCACGATCTCGAGCAGCCAGGGGCGGAACGGCGCGCCTGACCGGAAACGCCCCAGGGCGCGGAACGCCTTCACGAAGCCGTCCTGGGCGGCTTCCTCGGCGTCGGGGGCCGAGCGCGTGACGACGTACGCCGTCCGGAATGCGATGCCCTGGTAGCGATGCACGAGCTCCTCGTAGGCGTCGAGCTCTCCGCGCTTGGCGCGCTCGACGAGTTCCGTGTCTTCGAGTGGTCGGCCCACCACTGCAGCTTCCTACACCGGCGGGCTGCGTGAGGTTCCGCTCGAAGTCACTGGCTGAGCTGGTTCTCGGCGCCGCGCGTGAGCGTGGTCGTGAATGCCCAGTCAGCGGCCGCGTCGTTCGTGTCCTTGCCGTTCGGATTGCGGATCAGCGAGCCGGCGACGGTGTTCGAGTCGGCGACCGAGTCGGGTAATTCCGTGCCCTCGACCAGGTTGTACGTCAAGCCCTCGATCACCGCTGCCGTGATGGCTCCCTCGTAGGAAAGAGAGTCGAGCAGCGCGTCGGTTCTCATCTCGATCAGTGCAACAGCGTCCGGCGCGCCGTTCTGCAGGTCGTCGCCGACGACCAGGTACTCCCCGGCCGCCAGCGTGCCCTCGAGCGCCGTGCGTCCGTACTCCGTACTGTCGCCGCCGTTGACGTAGACGAGGGCGATGCCGGCCAGGTCGACCGGCTCCGTGCCCGGGTTGTGGAGCTCGACGAAACCCTCGCCGTCCGCTCCCAACTGGTCGTAGTCGATCTCGTTGATGACGAGCTTCGTCTCAGCCGCCGGCGGTGGCGGGGAGCTCCCGGCGGTGCAGCGGAGCGTGATCGCGTCGTCTGCCCCGACTGCGACTTGTGTACTGCCTTCTAGACCTTCGTGGGTCGTGCACGACAACCCGGCGAGACCCGCGATCGTGCCGAGCGGCGTGCCCGGGTCGCCTTTCGGGCCTGGCGGCCCCGTGGCTCCCTCGGGTCCGGGCGGCCCGGCCGCTCCAGGAGCGCCGGCCGGGCCCGCAGGTCCGGCTTCGCCCCGGGGCCCGGCCGCGTTCCAGGACACGGGCACCTCGCGTTTGCGGCACTTGGCGGGCGAGCCGACGATGCGCACAAAGCCGAGCACTTTGCCTCGGCAGGCGTGGATGACCGCCGTCTCGGGTGGACGCGCGGTAGCCGAATACGCGACTCCGCTAGCGGCGGCGAGCAGGGTCACCGCGGCGAGTAGGTGTTTCACCATTCAGGTTCCTCCCTTCGTGGGTCGACGGGCTGAGTACCGGCCCGGCGGCTCTCCGGCGAGGTGTCCCGAACGGACATGTGGTACGCGAGACCGCATCGCTGCGTGGTACGCGCGCAATGGTTTTCTGCTTTCGGCGCTGTTGCTTCACACGTCGCACCGCTTGTCAGGCAAAGCATGAAGCCCCGCACGTCTCGCGAGTGAGCTACGCGGTCACTTGCGCGCGGCGCGGTCGGCCTCTCGCCGGCGCGCGATGCGCGCGTTCGT
>DAITAO010000036.1:0-27684 GCA_036824245.1 Gaiellaceae bacterium
GGGCCCGCGCAGGCCGGCGAGCACGACGAGCGCGCCGGCCAGGATCACCGCGCCCCTGGTGAGCTCGTTCTCGCCGCCCACCAGGGTTGCCGGCCAGGCGGCGCCGGCGACGAGTGCGAGGCACGCGAGGAGCGCTTGCCGCTCGGCGATAGCCAATGCCATGGCGAGGGCAAAAGCAAAGACGGCGAAGACGACGAGACCGTGCATGTCGGGGTGCCGCTGCGCGGCGAACGGCAGGCCGACGTCGTAGAACTCGCGTAGCCCTGCCTGAGCGCGGTCGACGATGGCTCCGAAGAAGGCATCGCCGTCGAACGGCCGCACCGCGAGCAGGGATACCTCGAACGCCACGGCCGCCCCCAGCAGCGCGGCAGGCACTGCCGCCAACAGTCGAAACAGCCGACGTGGGAGCAATGCGGGGGCAAGCGCCAGCGCAAGGACGAGCGCCACACGCCCGCCGCCGGGACGTGACTCTTCGAGTCGCAGCCAGTTACCCGACACCACGAGCGCGGGCAGCAGCCACACAAGCGCGGTCTTACGCATGGGCCACCGCGGCATCGTGGGGCCGTTCCAGCGTGCGGGCGAGATCGTCGCCCCGTCGCAGACGGGTGACCGTTACGCCACTCGCCGCGAGCCGCAGGAGCGTGGTTCGCACGCCGTCGGCGGTGACGCCTGCGAAGGAGGGGGCGTCGACGTAGACCAGCGACGTGCGCCGCCCGCCCGCCGCCCGCTGGCACAGCCGCTCGACGAGCGCCGGCGGCAAGGCGGCGGTGACGGCGACGATCTCGACCGCGCGCCCTACGGGCCCGGCGTCACCGGCGAGCAGCGCTGCGAGCGGCGCCGCACCGTTCGGTTCCGACGCCGCCAGCGTGTCGTAGGCGGCCTGCCAGTCCCCGTCAAGAGAGGCGACGCGCTGGACGACGGGGGTGGCCGCGTTGACGACGAGCAGCGAGCGGCGTCCGCTCCGCGCCAGCGAAAGGAGAATCGAGCCGGCTGCGCGCACCTGCGCGTCGAAGCTCGAGTCCGACCGGCCGCCGGTCACCCCGCCCGCCTGCGCGTCGAGCAGCACGGCCAGCTCGTCGCGAGGAGCATCCTCGAGGTCCTTCACCATCAGGCGGCCGCGCTTCGCGGTCGAGGGCCAGTGCACGCGCCGCAGCGATTCGCCCTCCTGGTAGTCGCGCACGCCGTGCACCTCGAAGCCGGCCGGGCGGCGCAGGAGCAAGCGCCGGCCGTGGTGGCCCTGGCGGCCGCTCTCCGAGAAGAGCCCGTCGAGCTCGACCAGACGCGGGTAGACGAGCAGCGCTCCGCCGGCCGGCAGCGGGTCCTCGGCCCGTGCGAGCCCGAACGGGTCTTCGAGCGCGATGGTTGCCGAGTCGAAGCGATAGCGACCGCGGGGCACGCCGTACAGGGCGTAGCGACCGCTCGCCCGCCGCCCCTCGACGTGCAGCTCCGCGCGTTGCTCGCCGAGGCGGCCGAGCCGCTCGGTGAGCGTCAGGCCCAGTGGGCGCAGCCCCGCCGTGAGCTCGGCCGTCACGTGCACGCGCACGTCGTCGCCCTCCACGTGCTCGGCGCGGGCTGTCCGCCGCTCGACGCTCGACGGACGGGCGGCCAGCCGCACCCAGGCGCCGGCCGCGAGGGCCGCTCCCCCCAGGCCGATCGCGACCGGGTAGAGAGGTTGCGACCCGACCAGCCAGGCCGCCGCGTAGAGGGCCAGGCCCAGCAGCAGCGTCGACCGCCCTCGGTGGGTCACCGCTTAAACCGGGACGGGCGTCTTGGCGAGCGCGTCGCGCACGGCATCCACCGGCGAGACGCCGCCGGCGCGCGCCTCCGGAGCGACGATGAGCCGATGCGCGAGCACCGGCTCGGCGATCGCCTTCACGTCATCCGGGAGCACGTACTCCCGTCCCTCCGAGAGAGCGCGAGCCTTCGCCACGCGGAGGAGCGCGACGCCGGCGCGCGGGCTGGCGCCCAGGTAGAGGCGGTCGTCGGCACGGGTGTGGCGAAGCAGAGCGACCACGTAGCGGTTGAGGCTCTCCTCGACGTAGATCGAGCGGGCGTCGGCGATCACCGCCTTGACCTCCTCGGCGGAGCTGACAGGCCGCAGCGACTCGAGCGGCGGCTCGCTCGTTTGCTCGCGCAGCATCGCGGCTTCCTCGGCCAGCGGCGGGTAGCCGATCGCGATGCGCATCGTGAAGCGATCGAGCTGGGCCTCGGGCAGTGGGTACGTGCCCTCGTACTCGACTGGGTTCTGGGTCGCCATGACCATGAACGGCGCGGTCAGCCCGTAGGTGACCCCGTCGATCGTGACCTGGTTCTCCTGCATGCACTCGAGCAGGGCTGCCTGCGTCTTCGGGGAGGCCCTGTTGATCTCGTCGACGAGCAGCAGGTTCGCGAACACCGGGCCGGGCTTGAACTCGAACTCGTTGGAGCGCTGGTTGAAGACGTTCACGCCGGTGACGTCCGAAGGGAGCAGGTCGGGCGTGAACTGCAACCGCGAGAACGTGCAGTCCAGCGAACGTGCGAGTGCCTTGGCCAGCATCGTCTTCCCCACACCGGGGAAGTCCTCGATGATCAGGTGGCCCTCGCTCACGAGGCAGAGCGCGCACAGGCGCAGCGTCTCCGCCGGCGCATGAATCACCTGCGCCACGTTGGCCGTGACGCGGTCGAGCACCTCCGCCGAGGCGGATCGGCCGGCCGGCTGGATGTCTGGCTCGCTACGCGAGACGCCGTCCATCGCCCTCCTCCAGGAGTCGCGTTACCTCGTCGAGCACCTTCCGGGCGATTTCTCGTTTCGGCGCCCGTGCAACGTCGCGCTCGCCGGCCGCCGAGACCAGCACGACCTCGTTCTCCTCGCTGTCGAACCCGATTCCTGTTTTGCCCACGTCGTTGTAGACGATCAGATCGGCCCTTTTGCGAGCGAGCTTCTCGCGCGCGCGTGTGATTCCGTCTTCTCCGTCCTCTGCTGCGAAGCCGACCAGCACCTGTCCGTTTCGGTGCCGTTCGCCGAGGGCGCGCAGCACGTCGGTGGTCGGCTCGAGCTCGACCTGCCACGGGCGCTCGTCCTTGGGACGCTTCTCGGCGAGCGCGCCGGACGGGCGGTAGTCGGCGACGGCAGCCGCCATGATCACCACGTCCGCGTCCGCCCGCGCGAGCGCCTCGCGCTCGACGTCGGCGGCCGCAGGCGTCTCCACGACCTCGACTCCTGTCGGCGGCGGCACCGCGAGGTTCGCAGCGAGCAGCGTCACGTCCGCGCCCCGGAGACGGGCCTCCTCGGCAAGCGCGACGCCCATGCGGCCCGAGGAGCGGTTGGCGAGGAAGCGGACGGTGTCCAGCGGCTCGCGCGTCCCGCCCGCGCTGACGAGCACGCGCTTGCCCGCCAGTGGCCCGTGGACGCCGCGCAGCAGCTGCTCGCAGCGAGCGAAGATGTCCTCCGGCTCCGCCATGCGGCCGGCTCCCCAGTCGCCCTCGGCGAGCTCGCCCTCCTCGGGGCCGACCACGTGGACGCCGCGCCGGCGCAGCAGCGCCAGGTTTCCCTGTGTGGCCTCGTGCTCCCACATGCGCGTGTTCATCGCGGGCGCCACGAGCAGCGCGCCGGCGTGGGCGAGCGCGGCTTCTGTGACCACGTTGTCGGCCAGGCCGTGCGCCAGCTTCGCGAGCGTGTTGGCGGTGGCCGGGGCGATCACGAGCAGGTCGGCTCGCGCAAGGTGCGGATAAGGATCGGCGCTCCGCTCCGCCGGCACGCGGGCGAGCGCGCGGAAGGTCTCCGAGGTGACGAAGCGCTCCGCGCCGGCCGTCAGTAGCGGGGTCACGTCATGTCCCGCGCGCACGAGCAACCGTGTCAGCTCGCAGCTCTTGTAGGCGGCGATGCCGCCGGTCACGCCGAGAAGAACGTGCGCCATCCCGGGATTCTGCCGCACGAGCCGTGACCTGCGGGTAACCGTTTAGCTGCTTGACACGCAGGGGCGATCCAGCGACCTGTCGCATGTCGGCTGCGAGGGAACGGTCGTACCGCGTGAGATGGGAGCCAGGCCCACCGATAGTGCGTCGCATTCCCGGCCGACGCTGGTTAGCGCGAGCGCAAGGAACGCCCGGACGGCGTCGTCGAGTTCGTCCGAGTCCGGGCTAGCCGCGGTCGCGGTAGCCGTACTCGATCTTGCCCTCGGCGAGCTCCTCGAGGGCCATCGTGAGGTAGTTCTTCGAGCGGGACTCGACGAGCGGCGGCGCGAAGTCCTCGAACGTGCCCTCGCCGAGCTGCTGGTGGTAGTTGTTGATCTGCCGGGCGCGCTTCGCGGCCGCGATCACGAGTGCGTAGCGGCCGTCAGCGTGGTCGAGCAGCTTGTCTATTCGTGGATGGATCATCGGTGGACATGCTACCTGCGGCCGGGAGCTTGCGTTCGACGATTCCGGCGAGCTCGTCAACGGCGCGACGGAGGTCGTCGTTCGCGACCACGTGCTCGAAGTCGCGCGCCTGGGCGAGCTGGCGGCGCGCAATCGCGAGCCGCTCGTCGATCTGGCCCGAGTTCTCCGTCGCGCGCTCGCGCAGGCGCGCCTCGAGCTCCGCGAGCGGCGCCGTCACGAAGATGGTCACCGCTCCGGGGATCTGATCTCGCACGGCGAGCGCGCCTTCGATCTCCAGCTCGAGCACCGGCACGTGACCCCGGGCCGCGATCCGCTCGAGCTCGGAGCGGAGCGTGCCGTAGCGGTTTCCTGCGAACTCGACGTGCTCGAGGAACGCGCCTGCCGCGACCTTTTCCTCGAACTGCTCGGGAGATAGGAACCAGTACTCGCGGCCCTGTTGCTCGCCGGGGCGACGCTCGCGCGTGGTCGCCGAGACAGTGTGCTCGAGCTCGTCGAAGCGTCCGAGCACGGCCTTGACCAGCGTCCCCTTGCCCGCACCCGACGGGCCCGTCACCACGAACACCGGCTTTCCCGACAAGGCGGGAAAGCCTAGATGCTTGGCATTCCGCGCCAGCGGAATGTCAGCGGCTGAAGAGCCCGATCAGCTCGGCGCGCTGGCGGTCGGACAGCCCGCCGACGGTCTTCGACTGGCTGATGCGCGCCTGGTTCAGGTAGCGGGTCGCCTTCACGCGGCCGAACTTCGGAACCGCCATGAGGATGTCGAAGACCTTCGCCGTGGCCACGTATTCGGGGGGGTTGCGCAGGATGTCGTGGATCGCGGCACGGCCCAGCTTGAGGTCCTTCTTGAGCTGCGCCCGGCGGACCCGAATGTCGTTGGCGCGCTTGAGAGCTTCCATCCGCTGGTCGGGCGAGCGGAGGGGCGCCTGCGTCGGGCTCTTGGTCGTCGTCACCACCTGAGCGCGGGAGGCTACCAGATTCGCCGCTCGGTGCAAGGGGGATAAAACACCCTATATGCAGGTATTTTTTAGACCGATACTTTCGTCTGGTCCCGCGGCTGTACTCCCTCGCGTGAAGGGGTGTGCGCTGCGCCGACGGCATCCGCCGGGGTCCGGAAGCCGTGCGCTCGGGTCGCTTCGGCGAGCTCTCGCCGGACGCGCGCGGGTGCCTCGGGATCTGCGAAGAGCACGGTGCCAAGCGCTACGGCGGACGCGCCTGCAGCGATCAGCTCGACCGCATCGTTGCCTGTCTGGACGCCACCCATGCCGACGATCGACAGTCCCGTCGCGCGGTAGCAGGCGTGCACGCAGGCGAGGGCGATCGGCTTCAGCGCCGGTCCGGAGTAGCCGCCTGCGGCCGTGCCGAGGCGCGGCCTCAGCGTCCTCTCGTCGAGCGCGAGCCCGCGGATCGTGTTGACGAGCGAGAGGCCGTCCGCGCCCGCGGCCTGGACGGCGCGCGCCGACTCGGCGATGTCCCACGTGGCCGGCGAGAGCTTTGCGTAGAGCCGCTTGGCCGTCGCCTCGCGGCAGGCCTGGACGATCTCGGCAGACGACTCGGGCGCCTCTTCCACGTTCGGGCACGACAGGTTGAGCTCGATCGTCCCGACCTCGACGTGCTCGTCGAGTTGCGCGCACAGGTCAGCGTATTCAGCGGCTGCAAAGCCTCCGACGGATACCCAGAGCGGAACGCCGAGCTCGGCGAGGCGCGGCAGCATCTCTCGGCGAAACGCATCGATGCCCGGATTGGCGAGGCCGATCGAGTTGAGCATGCCGTGCTCGGTCTCGGCGATGCGGACGGGCTGGTTGCCGCTGCGCGGCAGCGGCGTCACGGTCTTCGTCACGAAGGCGTCCAGCGAGCGGGCCACTTCCGGGGCGGTGAGCGCGTCGAGGCAGCCGGAGGCGTTCAGGATCATGCCGCCACGCTCCTCACCTCGATGCTTGGAGACTGTCGCTTGGCGTGAAGGACCGGGCCCTCGACGCAGAGGCGCTTCCACGTCCCGTCGATCTCGACGGCGCAGCCGTAGCAGCCGCCGTAGCCACAGGCCATGGGCGCCTCCCACGCCAGCTGCGCATCGGGCGCGAGGCGCCGCACCGCCTCCAGCATCGGCTCCGGGCCACAGGCGAGCACGTCATAGCCCGACGGCATGACGTCGGTGACGAGCACCGGAGCGATCACGACCTCGGCGCCCGTCGGCAGCAACTCCGCCGCCTCGGCGTGCGACGCAGATCGAAAGCCGACCACCACCCGGGGCGCATCCAGCGCCGAGGAGAGGTACGGGAACGGGGCCACCCCCACCCCGCCGCCGACCAGCAGCGGATGCTCGACATCCAGCCGGAAGCCGTTGCCGAGCGGGCCGAAGACCGTCAGGTCGTCTCCCGGCTCGAGCTCGGCGAGCGCGCGCGTGCCGGGCCCGACCACCTCCAGCAGGAAGCCGAGCTCGCCGGGCGGCGCGGTGCACAGGCTCATCGGCCTCGGCAGCAGGCGACCGGGCGGCGAGAGCATGAAGAACTGGCCCGGCACGCCGGAATCGAGGCCGCCGCGCGCCACGCGGAGCAGCGAGTACGGGCCGACGGCGTCGTTAGCCACGACGCTCACAGTCAGGCGCCGAGGCACGTGCCCTCAGTTCGGTCCAGAGAGGCGGCTCGCGGGCGGAGCCGGGCTTTGCCCGAGCGCAGCCCTGAATCGTGGTCGCACGTGGCTAGCGCAAAGGAAGGGGGCAAGGGCGAACCATTGGTTCCCCCAATGAAGGAGGGGGCGCACGGGGGAACCCTGGGTTCCCCCGTGGGACTACGCAGTTCGCGCTTCGGCATGACGTTCCTGAAGCGAGACCGCGTGCTCGCCTCGCGCGTGGGCGATGGCGTGCGCCGCGGCAGCGGCGCCCGAGACGGTGGTGATGCAGGGGATGCGGGCGACGAGCGCCGCCTCGCGGATCAGGTAACCGTCCGTGCGGGCAC
Source organism: Gaiellaceae bacterium (assembly GCA_036824245.1). GTDB lineage: Bacteria > Actinomycetota > Thermoleophilia > Gaiellales > Gaiellaceae > JACVRM01. Next base: position 7,308 of record DAITAO010000036.1, read on the forward strand.
CCGAGCCCTGAGGGGTGTTGACGACCAGGTCGCAGCGGCCGCGGCGAATGAGGTCGACGACGGTCGCGCCCTCTCCCGCCTCGGTGACCTTGCGCACAGGCTCGACCGCGAGGCCTGCGGCGGCCAGCGCGCGCGCCGTGCCGCTCGTGGCGACCAGCCGGAAGCCGAGACCTGCGAGCGTCGCCGCGACCGGCACGACGGCGGCCTTGTCGGCGTCGCGCACCGAGAGGAAGACCGTGCCCCGCTCCGGCAATCGGCGCCCGGCGGCCCGCTCGGCCTTCGCGAAGGCGGTGGGGAAATCCGCCGCGGTGGCCATCACCTCGCCCGTCGAGCGCATCTCCGGACCGAGCACCGGATCGCTCCCGGGGAAGCGTGCGAACGGCAGTACCGCGGCCTTGACGCATACCTGCGACGGTGCCTGACCCCACCGAATGTCCAGGTCGGCAAGGCGGTGGCCGGCGGCGAGCGCGCACGCGGCGCCCACGAGATTCACTCCGGTTGCCTTGCTCGCGAACGGCACGGTGCGCGAGGCGCGCGGGTTGGCCTCGAGGACGAAGAGTTCGCCGCCGCTGACCGCCAGCTGCACGTTGACGAGGCCGACCACGCCGAGTGCGGGCGCGAGCCGACGTACGACCTCCTCGACCTGCGCGTGCGCCTCGGGCGCGAGCGATTGCGGCGGGAGGACGCAAGCCGAGTCCCCGGAGTGGACGCCCGCTTCCTCCACGTGCTGCATGACCGCCGCCACGTACGTGTCCTCACCGTCGCAGAGCGCGTCGACGTCGATCTCGACCGCGTTCTCGAGGAAGCGGTCGACGAGCGTGCGCCCCTTCATCCCTGCCATCGCTAGGCGCACCTCCTCGGCGCCGTAGCAGACGCGCATGGCGCGCCCGCCCAGCACGTACGAGGGGCGCACCAGCACCGGGTAACCGATCCGCTCGGCCGCTGCTACCGCTTCGTCCGCGTCGCCCGCCATGCCCCACGACGGGCAGCGGATGCCCAGCGCCGCCAGGAGCGCGGCGAAGCGCTCACGATCCTCGGCTAGGTCGACGGCGTCGAACGGCGTGCCCAGGATCGTGTGGCCTGCCGCTTCCAGCGTGCGTGCCAGCTTGAGCGGTGTCTGCCCGCCGAACTGGATGGCCACGCCGGCCGGGCGCTCGCGTTCGCAGACGGCCAGCACCTCCTCGGCCCCGAGCGGCTCGAAGTAGAGCCGGTCCGAGGTGTCGTAATCCGTCGAGACGGTTTCCGGGTTGCAGTTCACCATCACCGCCTCGTAGCCGAGCGAGCGGAAGCTCTGGGCGGCATGCACGCAGCAGTAGTCGAACTCGATGCCCTGCCCTATGCGGTTGGGCCCGGAGCCGATGATGACGGCCACCGGCCTGGACGGCCGGCGGCTACGCGCGTCGTCGAGCTCGCCCCATGTGGAGTAGAAGTAGTTCGATTCGGCCGCTACCTCGCCTGCGCAGGAATCGACCCGCCGGTAGGCCGGCTGCACGCCCCACGCTCTGCGCTTCGCGCGTGCCAGCTCCTCGCTTGCTCCGCAGCGCTCGGCGATCGCCGAGTCGGAGAGGCCGGCGCGCTTGAGCCGCAGCCAGTCGTCGGCGACGAGATCGTCGAGCGAACACAGCCCCTCGAGCGCCCGGCTGATCCGCTCGAGCTCCTCCACGAACCACGGATGAATGCCGGTCGGACTGGCTGCGAGGTCGAGCCATGGCGCGTCAGCGCCGAGCTCGAGCTCGCGGCTGCGCATGGCCTTCATGAACGCCTCCGCGAACGTGCGGCCGATGCCCATGGCCTCACCCACGGACTTCATCTGCGTGCCGAGCGTCGCGTCGGCGCCCGGGAACTTCTCGAAGGCGAAGCGGGGAAACTTGACGACCACGTAGTCGAGCGTCGGCTCGAAGCTCGCCGGCGTCGTGCCTGTCAGGTCGTTGGGGATCTCGTCGAGCGTGTAGCCGATCGCGAGCTTGGCGGCCACCTTCGCAATCGGATAGCCGGTCGCCTTCGAAGCGAGCGCCGACGACCGCGAGACGCGCGGGTTCATCTCGATGACGCGCAGCTCCCCGGTCTCTCGTGAGCGCGCGAACTGGATGTTGGCGCCACCCGTCTCCACGCCCACGGCGCGGATCACGGCGACGGCCGCATCGCGCAGCTCCTGGTACGCCTCGTCCGGAAGGGTCATCTGCGGCGCCACGGTGACCGAGTCGCCGGTGTGGATGCCCATCGGATCGAGGTTCTCGATGGAGCAGACGATCACGACGTTGTCGCGCCGGTCGCGCATCACCTCGAGCTCGAACTCGTCCCAGCCGATCAGCGACTCCTCGACGAGTACCTGGCCGACCGGGCTCTCCGCGAGCCCGCGCTCGAGCAGCCGGTCGAGCTCCTCGACGGAGCGGGCGGTGCCGCCGCCGTGGCCACCGAGCGTGAACGCGGGCCTCAGAATGACCGGAAACGAGACCTCCCCAGGGATCTGGTCCCGCGAGGTGGCGACGACCGACGTGGGCACGTGCAGGCCCGCCGAGCGCACGGTCTCGCGGAAGCACTCGCGGTCTTCCGCACGGCGGATCACGTCGACCGGCGCCCCGATCAGCTCGACGCCCAGGTCGTCGAGCTCTCCCGACTCGGCGAGCTCGAGCGCCACGTTGAGAGCGGTCTGTCCGCCCATGGTGGGCAGCAGCGCGGCGGGGCGCTCGCGGGCCAGCACGCCCGCCACGCACTCGGCGTCGAGCGGCTCGAGGTAGGTGCGGTCGGCGAAGCCGGGGTCGGTCATGATCGTGGCCGGGTTCGAGTTGACGACGATCGTGCGCACGCCCTCGGCGCGCAGCACCTTCAGAGCCTGCGAGCCCGAGTAGTCGAACTCGCACGCCTGGCCGATCACGATCGGCCCCGCCCCGATCAGGCATACGGAGTCCAGGTCAGGCCGCTTTGGCAAGGCAGTCCTCCTTCCGGTGTCGTTCGCGAGCTTGTGGCGCGCGAAAACCAAGCGAGGCTAGGACGCAGGGAGCGCTCATATCGACTGATATGGGCGCGACTGAGGACGCCGCATCGCGCCGGTTTGGATCCGCCCGGAAGCCGTCGAAGGGGGCCGGGAGGAGGACGCGACCTCCTCGACCCAGGACTCGATGATCGGCCACGCGTCGTGCGGGCCGGGGCCGGCCTCGGGGTGGAACTGCACCGAGCGAGCCTGCAGCTCGGGCAGGCTGAGGCCCTCCACTGTGCCGTCGTAGAGCGACACGTGTGTCGCCTCGCGACCCTCGCCGGGAGCGACTGCGAACCCGTGATTCTGGCTGGTGACGAGCACGCGCCCCGTGCGCTTCTCCACGACCGGATGGTTGGCGCCGCGGTGGCCGAACGGCAGCTTGAACGTGTCCAGGCCAACGGCCAGTGCCAGCAGCTGGTGCCCGAGGCAGATGCCGAGCACGGGCAGCTGACCGAGCAGCTCGCGCACGGCTTCCACCTCGTCCTCGAGCGGCTCGGGATCGCCCGGCCCGTTGGAGAGGAGCACCGCGTCGTGTCCGACCAGCTCCTCCGGCCCGGCGTCATGGGGGTACACGGTCACTCCGGCCCCCGCCGCGGCGAGCCGTTGGAGGATCGAGCGCTTGCAGCCGTAGTCGACGACCGCGACGGACGCGCGGCCCCCGCGCGCGTAGACATACGGCTCGTCGGTCGAGACCGCGGCGGCGAGTGCCCGGCCGGTCATGGGCGGCTGCGCGCGGGCGCCCTCGACGGCCTCTTCGACAGAGGCTTCGCCCGCCACCGCTGCGGCGCGCATCGCCCCCGCCCCGCGCAGGTGCAGTACGAGTGAGCGCGTGTCGATGCCTGACAGAGCGACGACGCCGCTCTTGCGGAGCCGGCCCGTCCAGCCGGGGCCGCGCGCCTCGCGCATGAGCACTGCTCGGGCGTGCACCGCTTCCGACTCGTCTCGCTTTGCGTCGACGCCGTAGTTGCCGACCATCGGCGCCGTGAAGCAGACGACCTGCTCGGCGTAGCTGGGGTCGGTGACCACCTCTTCGTAGCCGGTCATCGCCGTCGTGAAGACGGCCTCTCCGAACGCCAGGCCGGGCGCGCCGACCGATTCGCCTCGGAAGACGGTGCCGTCCTCGAGCGCGACGAAGCCGCTCACGGTGCCCCCTCCACGGTCTGCCGGACGCGGTCGAGCAGCCAGCGGGCCGCTTCCGGCTTCGACGTCCACCGGCCCGTCTCCAGGTAGCGCCAGGTGCGCACCGCATTGAGGACCGTGTTCCGGCTCGCCGGCTCGTTTTGCTCGTGCCAGCGAAGCGACTCGCCGAGTGCGTCCAGCACCTCCTGGCGCGTGAGCGGCTCAAAGACCGCCTGCCACGGCGGCCCCGAGAGGGTGACGGCGCTCTGCTCCGCGATCGCCCGGTCGATGACGAACCAGAACTCGGGCTCGTAGCTGACTCGCTCCTCCAGCCCGGGGCCCGTGTTGAGGTTCACGACGATCTCGCCACCCGAATAGACGACCAGCTCGAGGCCGCGGGCGGGAGCGACGTCGACAGAGCGCGCGCGCTCGATGAGCGCGTGCAGCTCCGATTGCGACGGTCTTCGGCGCAGCACGGCGACGACGTCGAGATCACTCAGTCCCGGCTCGAAGGCGCCCGTGGCGGCCGAGCCGATCAGGTACGCCGCCTCGACCTCCTCGCCGACTGCGGCGACCACCCGGCGAGCCGCATCGAGCGCTGTCCGCTCGGCCACCGCACTCATCCGTGGGCCACGCGTCCGCCGGCCACCGTCAGCAGCACCGAGCCCGTGAGACGCTCGCCGAGCAGCCACGAGTTGGCCGAGCGCGAGTGGAAGCGGCGCTCTTCGACCTCCCACTCCGCGCGCGGGTCGATCAGCACCAGGTTGGCATCGGCGCCGACGGCGATGCGCGGGGGCTCGATGTCGTAGATGCGGGCCGGCCCCGCCGACATGCGTTCCAGCAGAGTCGTCAGCTGGAGGAGCCCCGGCTCGACGAGATGGGTGTAGAGAGCCGCGAACGCGGTCTCGAGGCCCGTCACGCCGAACGGGGCCGCTTCGAAAGGGACCTCCTTCTCATGGCGCGCGTGAGGCGCGTGATCGGTAGCGACCGCTCCGATCGTGCCGTCGCGTAGGGCGTCGACCAGCGCTCTGCGGTCCTCGCTTGTGCGCAGCGGCGGGTTCATCTTGAGGTTGGCGTCGAGCGAGCGGACCGCGTCGTCCGTGCGACAGAGGTGGTGGGGCGTCACCTCGCCGCTCGCCTGCACCCCGTCGGCCTGAGCGCGGGAGAGAGCCTCGACCGACTCCCTGGCCGAGAGATGCAGAAGGTGCAGTGGTTGACGTTCGTAGGCCGCGATGGCGAGGTCCCGGCCGACCATTACGCTCTCCGCCACCGACGGGTAGCCGGCGAAGCCGAGCCGCGCGGAAACCTCGCCCTCGTGCATCTGGCCTGCGCGCGAGAGCGTGGGCTCCTCGCAGTGGACGGCCAGGGTGCGCCCTGTGAGCGCGTTGTACTGCAGGGCCCGACGCATGAGGCCAGGTGAGGCGACCGGCCGGCCGTCGTCGGTGAAGCCCACGGCGCCCGTTTCGGCAAGCTCGACCATCTCGGTCAGCTCGGCTCCTTCCTGTCCGGTGGAGATAGCGGCCAGGAAGCCGATCGGGATCTCGGCCTCGGCGCGCGCCTGATCGATGAGGGCGCCGAGCACGGCCGACGAGTCGAGCACCGGCTCGGTGTTCGGCATCGCGAGGACGGCGCAGTAGCCCCCGGCGGCGGCGGCCCGCGTGCCCGAGGCGATCGTCTCCTCGTCCTCGCGCCCGGGCGTGCGCAGGTGCGCGTGCGGGTCGACGAACGCCGGTGCCAGCAACAGGCCTTCGCCGTCGACGACTCGGTGGCCGTTGCCCGGGAGGCTCTCCCCGAGCTGCGCGATGACCCCTCCGTCGATGCGGACGTCCAGCACCGAGTCGAGCTGCCGGGTCGGGTCCACGACGCGCGCGCCGCGGATGACCAGGTCGGCCTTCTCCGCTTCTTTCTGGAAGAGCATCAGCGATCACCGCCCGCACAGGTCGCGTTCGCCGTCGCAAACATCAGGCGATCTCCTCGAGCTCGGCCACCATGACCTCGACGGGCCCGTGCGTCAGCAGGTCGTACAGCACCGCCATCCGCACGACGAGCCCGGAGCGCACCTGCTCGGTGATGAGCGCGTCCACCGCGTCGGCGACCCTGGGGTCGATCTCGACCCCGCGGTTCATCGGGCCCGGATGCATCACCTTCTGGCCCGGGCGGAGCCGCTCCGGCGTGACGCCCCAGCGTGCCGTGTATTCGCGCAGGCTCGGCACGAAGTTGGCGCCCTCCAGCATGCGCTCGCGCTGCATGCGCAGCACGTAGACGACATCGGCCGCTTCGATTGCCCGGATGTCGTAGGAGCTCTGGCAGCCGAGCGACTCGATGCCACGGGGGATGAGCGGCGGCGGTCCGACGACGGTGACACGCGCGTCCAGGAGCACGAGCGCCTGTACGAGCGAGCGGGCGACGCGGGAGTGCAGCACGTCGCCGACGACCGCTACGTGCAGGCCGTCGATGCGGCCGAGCTCTGACTGGAGCGTGTAGAGGTCGAGCAGCGCCTGGGTGGGGTGCTGATGCTTGCCGTCGCCCGCGTTGACGACGTGGGCGTCGACGCAGCGGGCCACCAGTTGGGGCGCGCCGATCTGCGGGTGCCGGATGACGATCACGTCCGGGTCGTAGGCCGCGAGCGTCAGCGCCGTGTCCTTGAGCGACTCGCCCTTGTCGACCGCCGAGCCGGCCGCCTTGATCGACATCGTGTCGGCCGAAAGGCGCTTGGCGGCCAGCTCGAAGCTGGACGACGTGCGCGTAGAGGACTCGTAGAAGAGATTGACGATGGTGCGACCGCGCAGCGTGGGCAGCTTCTTCATCTCGCGCTCGAGGGAGCGGGCGAAGCTGCGAGCGGTGCCCAGCAGCCGTTCGACGTCGTCGCGCGACAGGTCTTCGATCGAGATCAGGTGCCGCCGAGGCGGCCGCTCAGGCGGGAGTAGATCGCCCCGCATAACGTGGATATCAGCCATGGGCTTCCTCCGGGGACGGGATCAGCAGGACGCGGTCGACCTCGTCCACCTCGACGAGCTGCACCTGGACGCGCTCGTTGCGCGACGTGGGCAGGTTCTTGCCGACGTAGTCGGGCCGGATTGGCAGCTCGCGGTGGCCGCGGTCGGCCAACACCGCGAGCTGCACGCGTGCGGGACGGCCGTAGTCGAAGAGCGCGTCGACGGCGGCGCGGATCGTCCGGCCCGTGTAGAGCACGTCGTCGACGAGCACGACCGTCCGGCCCGCGAGCGGGAAGTCGAGCTTCGTGTCGCGCACGAGCGGCTGCACGTGCAGCGGCGCCTCGCCGCCGCCGCGCACATGCACGTCGTCGCGGTAGAAGGTGATGTCGACGGAGCCGAGCGCTACCTCCTCGCCCGAGAACTCGTGAATCAGGCGACGTAAACGGTGTGCCAGCGGCACGCCGCGCGTATGGATGCCGACCAGTGCCACGTCGGACAGGTCGCCGCTTCGTTCGATGATCTCGTGTGCGATCCGCGAGAGCGTCCGAGCAATGGCTTCCTCGTCGAGGAGCAGCTTCTCGGCGCCGAGGCTGATCTGGCTCAACGCCCGCGCGCGATCGCGGTTCGGCTGAGGGCGTGCGACATCTGCGACTCCTTTCCGGCCTCACGGGACCGGCTTAAAGGGCTCGTGATCGCGGGGCAGTCTAGCGGGCTCTGCGGACGGCGAGGAACACCTCGCTCCACTGGCGTGCGTCGAGGTTCCGCGGGTGGGCGCGCCGGTCGAACCCGAGCTCGGCGGAGAGCCGCTTCCAGTTGCGGGCCGTCGTCAGCGCGCGCGGTGAGCGCGAGAAGGCTGTACGAAGAAACGCGTGATACGCACGGGACTCGTCGACCGGGACGAGCGGTTCGGGCCGGCGGACGGCTCGGAGGACGCCGGCGGCGGCGCCCGGTGCGGGCGCGAACGCCGAGGGCGCTAGTCGCCGCACTACTGCGAGCTCGTACCAGGCACTCCAGTAGACGCCGGTCACCGTGCTGGGCCAGACCCGAGCCCGTTTGAGGGCCGCCTCCCACTGCAGGATCACGTGGGCGCGGCAGAGCGGGACGTGCGGGTCCGCGAGGAGCGAGCGCATGATGGCCGAACCGCCCGCAAAGGGCAGGTTCGAGACGACCACGAAGGGCTCGCGCGGCCAACGCAGCGTGGCCGCGTCCGCCTCGATGACCGTGACGCGCGGACGGCCTGCGAAGCGGCGCCTCAGTCTGTCGGCCAGGCCGGGATCGACCTCCACGGCCCAGACGCGGTCGAAGGCCGCCGCCAGCGCGGCGGTGATGACGCCTGTCCCGGCGCCGGGCTCGACGGCAAGCTCAACCGCACCGACGGATTCGCGTACGAGGTCGGAGGCGAGCCGGCTACTGCGGAGGAAGTGCTGGCCGGCGGCACGCGGAGCGCGGCGTCGTGGCGCCACGTGACCTGACACGGACCATCACCGTCGGCATTCGCGCAAGCCTAGCCCCGACCGCCCTGGCTGGGCAAGCCACCGCGCACACTGATTGTGTGACGATGCGAGCGCATGCCGCCTGCACGCCGCCTCTTCCAACCGCGGGACCTGCTGCGGCAGGTGCTGATCAGCTCGCCGGCCGTGTCGGTCGACGGCGAGCGTGTCGCGTATACCCGAAGGACGATCGAGGCCGGTGAGTACCGGACACGGATCTGGAGCGTTCCGTATCGCGGCGGACGGCCTGAGCAGCTGACCGCCGGCGACTCCGACCTGCGGCCCCGCTTCTCGCCCGACGGCAACACACTGCTCTTCCTCTCGAAACGGTCGGACAGTGTCCAGCCGTGGCTCCTACCGCTCGGAGGCGGTGAGCCCAGGCGGCTCGTCGAGCTGGCGGGCAACGTCCGCGCGGCCGAGTGGTCGCCGGACGGGCGGCGCGTTTTGCTCCTGGCCCCGAGCGGCGAGGACCGTTACCTCGTCGGAGCCCGCGAGGACGGCCAGCCGACTGCGCGCCGGATCGACGACCTCACGTGGCGCTTCGACGGCTTGGGAACTCGCGACCAGTACACGAGTGCCTGGGTGGTCGGCGCCGACGGCCGTCGCCCGCGCCGGCTCACGGCCGCCGACCACGAGGTGTCAGGCGCGCTATGGCACCCAGACGGGCGGCGAGTGGGCGTCTGCGCAGATCGCAGCGACGACGCCGCACTCGTCGAGCGGCCGCGCCTCTGGGCGGTGCGCCTCGACGGCGGCCGGCCGCGCGAGCTCGCCGCTCTGCGCCAGCACATCGTCAGCGCTGCGTGGTCGCCGGACGGCCGCCTCGCGGTGATCGGCAACGACGCGGCAGAGCTGGTCAACTGGGTGAACCTGACCCTCCACGTGATCGAGCGCGGCCGGCCGCGTCGACTCGCTCCGGATCTTGACCGCACGCTCTTCAACGCGACGGCGGGTGACGTGCTCGATCTGACCGCGCGCCTGCCCGCGCCGCTCGAGTGGCTCGACGAGCAACGGGTCGTCGCGCTCGTCGGCACCGAGGGGCGCTCTCTTCCCTGCCGCTTCGACCTGGACGGCTCGTACGAGCCGCTTGCGCGGGGCGACGTGGTCGCGTATGCCCTCGCCTCCGCGCAAGGGCGCGTCGTCGTCGCAGCTGCCGTCGACGGCCACGCGGGCGAGCTCTACGCCGTCGAAGACGGCGAGCTGCGTCCGCTCACTCGGGACGGGAGCCGCTGGTTCAGGCCGTACCGGCGCGAGCCGGAGCCGGTGCGCATCCGCCATCGCGAGGGCCATCGGCTCGAAGGCTTCCTGTGGCGCGCCCGCGGCCGGCGCCGGCGCGCGCTGATCCTCCAGATCCACGGCGGCCCGTACCTCGCGCACGGGCCGCTGCCGTGGCTGGAGATGACGGCGCTCGCCGACGCCGGCTTCGACGTGCTTGCACCCAACCCGCGGGGCTCCGTGACGTACGGCGAAGACTTCGCGCGCGCCATCCACGGGGCGTGGGGCGAGGTAGACCAGACCGACTTCCTGCGCTTCGCGGAGTGGGCGGTGCGCGAGGGAATCGCCGACCGTGGCCGTGTGGGTCTGCTCGGGCTCTCCTACGGCGGGCTGACCGTCACGTACCTGCTCGGCCGCCACCCCGGCCGTTTCGCGGCCGGCGTCAGCGAGAACCCGGTCACCGACTACCTCTCGGAGTACGGCGCTTCCGATGCCGGCACGCTGGTGGGCACATGGGGGGCGGGCGTCGAGCCGTGGGAGGACGCCGAGCACATGCGCGCCGCCTCGCCGCTGGCGCAGCTGCACCGCAGCGAGGCGCCGCTGCTCATGCTCCAGTGCGAGGGCGACCTGCGCTGCCCGCCGCACCAGACCGAGATGGCTTACACGATGCTCCGGCAGCTCGGGCGGACCGTCGAGATGGTCCGCTACCCCGAGGAATCGCACCTGCTCGTCGCCGTCGGCCGCCCCGACCGGCGGGTCGACCGCATCGAGCGCATCGTGGACTGGTTTCGCCGCTACCTCTAGCTGGGAGGGGTTTGACGAAACACGGTCTGTGCCGTCGGGCGGTATTGCGCCAAACCCTCTAATGGCGCCACTTTACTTGCGTGCAAGCGGGCCGAGAGTCCACGCGCCCACGAGCGGCAGGGCGGCCAGTAGCGCGAACCCGGCCTGCCAGGACGTCGACGCGACGACGGCCGCGAAGGGGATCGGCGCCACCGCACAGCCAAGCGCCAGGGCGGTTTGCTGGAAGCCGAGCGCCGCTCCAGCGCGTGCGCGGCCGGCGAGCTCGGCGGCGGCCGTGAAGGACAGGCCGTTCCAGCTCGCGGAGAGGGCGCCGGCCAGCGTGAGAGCGGGGACGAGTACCGCATCCGGCGCATCCACGAGTGCGGCAGCCAGGGCCACGGCTCCCGCGAGCGCGAGCCCGATGCGCCGCAGCGGCACAACGCGTGTGGCCATGCGATCCGAGAGTCGCCCGAGTCCGATCCGGAACGCGCCTCCGAGCACGCTCACGGCCGCGAGCACGGCGCCGGCCTGCGCCAGCGAGAAGCCCCGCTCCTCGTTGAGGAAGAGTACGAGGAAGCTGGTGATGGCGATCTGGACGACCACGTAGAAGGTGCTGCCCACGCAGAGCCGCCACAGACGCGGATCGTGCAGCGGACGGGTCACGTCGCCCAGCTCGTCATCGACGGCGGGCGCCTCGCGCAGCAGAGCCACTCCGAGGACGCCGGCAGCCAGCGAGAAACCGGCCAGCACGGCGAGCCCGGCGGCCAGCCCGCCCGCGGCCACTACAGGCGGCAGGACGAGGGCCGCCAGCGCCCAGCCCGTCGGCACGGCCGTCTGTCTGATGCCGAGGGCGAACCCACGCTGTCCCGGCTCGAACCAGCCCATCACGGCGCGCCCGCTCGCAGCACTGACGCTCGCGCCCGCCATCCCGGCCAGGGTGAGCAGGACGGCGAGCACGCCGAATGGCGGAAGGGTCGCGGCGAGGGCGAAGGCGCCGCCGGCGGCCCCCAGCCCCAGGGCGACGACAGTCCGCTCGCCGACCCGGTCGGTGAGCAGCCCCCAGGCGAGCAGAGTGAACACCATGCCGCCGCTCGTGCCGGCCAGCAGCAGCCCGACCTCGCCGAGCGAGAGGCCGTACTCGTCTCGCAGCTCGGGCACGAGCACGGACACGCCGGTGCCGAGCGCCGAGTAGGACGCCTGCGCGACCACGCCCGCGGCCAGGACGATCCAGCGGTAGCGCATCATGATTCGACCGTATCGACTCGACCGACGATAGAGTCGAACCGTGGCGCGATCGCTGCTACCGGAGGAGACGACGCTGCTCGACCGGCACGTCGAGCTCTTCAACACGGGTGTCCGGTCCGGCGACTTCGGCGCGATGCTCGAGCACTTTGTCGAGGACGCCGAGCTGGTTTTCGAAGGCGTCCCGGTCGGCCCCTATCGTGGCCGACAGGCGATAGCGGACGCGTACCGTGAACAACCGCCTGACGACGAAATCCGGGTCTGGAACGCGCGCGCTGAGAACCAGGAGCTCGTTGCCGACTACCGTTGGATGCGGGATCGAACGACGCGCGCCGGCGAACTACGGCTTGCAGTGGTCGACGCGCGGATCAGGCGTCTCACGGTCACTTTCGAGACGACCTAGCAGAGTCGGCAAGCGCCCGCGGCGCGAGCGGCCGCTGCCACGGTCGCCTGGCTACTCCGCGACCAGCTCGTCCGGCTCGGTGGAAGCTTCGATCGCCTCGCGTGCGGCCTCTAGTGACGCCTCCGGAACGAGCACCTTCTGGGGTACGTCTTCGGTCTCGCGCGGATGGTGGTCCACTGCGACCTCGAGCTGTGAGGGGATGCCGGCGGCGCTCAGGATCGCCTGGAGCTCCTCGGCCTCACCGATGTCCTCGGCCACGGCCAGCTGAACCATCGCGGTCATCCCGGTGTCTCCTCTACTTGCGGCACCGCCTCCAGCTCCGGAGGTGCCTCGTCCTCGCGCTCCAGCGCGCCTCCCTTGACCAGACGCGGCTTGCCCCGCTCGGGGTAGGGGACATCGATGATATCGAAGTCCCTTGGCACGACCGTCTCCGGGAACACGAGGCGCGCCTCTCGGCGTACCTGGCCGCCTGAGTACCGGCTCGAGATGTGCGTGAGCGCCAGGAGTGACACGTCTGCGGCGCTCGCCAGTTCCGCGGCGTCGAGCGCCGTCGAGTGTAGGGTCTCGCGCGCGCGCTCCTCCTCCTCTTGGAGGAAAGTGGCCTCGTGCACCAGCACGTCGGCGCCGCGGGCGGCCTCGAGCACGCTTGCCGCGGGCGCCGAGTCTCCGGCGAGCACCACCTTGCGACCCGCGCGTGCCGGGCCGAGCACCTGCTCGGGCGTCACGACGCCTCCGCCTGCGAGGGTGACCGGCTCGCCGCTCTGCAGCGCTCCGCGCTCGGGCCCGGCCGGTACGCCCAGCGCGTCGGCCGTCTCGACGTCGAAGCGGCCCGGGCGGGGCACCTCGACCAGCGCGTAGCCGACGGCCGACGTGCCGTGCTCGACCGCGACGGTGACCAGCTCGTAGTCGCCTCGTTGCAGCACCACTCCCGGTCGGAGCTCGCGCAGCTCGTACTCGTACGTGAGCCTGCCGAAGATGCGGGCCAGCGCTCCGAAGAGCCCTTTGAGCCCCGGCGGCCCGTAGATCGTCAGCGGCAGCTCGCGCCCGCGGAGGGCAAACGTCTTCATCATCCCGGGGAGGCCGAGGTAGTGGTCGGCGTGGTAGTGGGTCAGGAACACCTCGCGCAGGTCGACAAGGCCGACCGTCGAGCGCAACAGCTGTCGCTGCGTCCCTTCCCCACAATCGAAGAGGAGACGCTCGCCGCCCCGCCGCACGAGGATCGCGGCCGAGCCGCGCTGCGCGGTCGGCGCGGACCCGGAGGTGCCGAGGAAAACGAGGTCGAGATCCACGCTCCTAGTCTAAAAAGGGGATACACCACACCGGTCTTGTGCCGATAGTGATGACGAGGCTCCCCTGTGGCACGGCCAGAGCACGACCACGTGACTCGCTCGATCACGCTTCTGCGTGTGTTCGTCGTTCTGAGCGCTCTCATCCTGACGGGAGGAGCACTGGTGCTCGGCCGGGTCGTCACGCAGACGCTCGAGCGACAGTCGCTCAGCGACGCCACGCGCAGCGTTTCGCAGTACGCGAACGGCATCGCGGGTCGCCATGTGGTGAGAGGCAATTCGATCGTCGTCACAGAGGACGCGGGACGCCTGCTGGCGCAGGACGTCGAGTCGCGCCCGGAGATCTTCAGCATCAAGGTCTGGACCGCCGACGGGACGCTCGCCTGGACGAATCTGGAGCCGGAGCGCATCGGCCGTCAGTACCCCCTGGGCAGCCACCTCGAGGAAACGATCGAGACGGGTGAGGGCGAAGCCGAGCTCGAGGAACTGCAGGCGGATAGCGAACACGAGGCCGAGGCACTCCTCGGTCCGGACCAGGCGCTCGAGGTGTACGCGCCTATCCAGGCGCCGAACGGCGAGGTCGTCGGTGCGTACGAGATCTACACGGATCCCGCCGCGCTGCAGCAGTCCGTCGGCCACGGAAAGCGGACGATCTGGCTTGCCGTGGGAGCCGTCTTCCTGGTCCTCTACCTCGCGCTCGCGCTGCTCGTGCGCGCGGCGTCCCGCATGCTGCGGCGTCAGACCGAGCGTCTGCGGGAGCGCTCCGTGGAGCTTGCCGAGTCGTACCGCCAGCTCGAGGCCAACGCGCTCGAGGCCATCGAGACGCTGAACGCCACCGTCGAGGCACGCGATCCGTATACCGGTGGGCACTCACAGCGCGTGCAGAGCATCGCGGTCGCCGTCGGAGAGGAGCTTGGCCTGGACCCGGAGCGCCTCAGCGTCCTCAGCGAAGCTGCGTTGCTCCACGACATCGGAAAGGTGGCCGTCCCGGACTCGATCCTCACCAAGCCCGCTGGACTCAGCACCGAGGAGTTCGCGGTCATCAAGACCCACTCGGCCGAAGGAGCGCGCATCCTCGAGCGCCTGCGTCGTCTGCACGCGGTCGTGCCCGTCGTGCGGCACCACCACGAGCGCTGGGACGGGCGCGGCTACCCGGACGGCCTGGGCGGCGAGACGATCCCGCTCGAGGCCGCGGTCGTCGGAATTGCGGACGCTTGGGATGCGATGACCACTGACCGGCCCTACCGCGACGCGCTCGACCCGGCGGACGCTCTCCGTGAGCTGGTCGAGGGCCGGGGCAGCCAGTTCGCGCCGGCCGTCGTCGACGCCTTCATGCGCGCGTTGGAACGTGACGCGTCGCCGTTCGGGGTGCGCGAGCGCGTGCCGGTCGCAGTCGCCGGCGTACCCTCCTAGGGCAGGAGCAGCGTCTCCCCCACCTCGAGCGTGTCGGCCTCTGGGCCGTTGCGCTCCCGAAGCATCCAGACGGCCTTGCGTGGGTCGCCGTCGTAATAGCGGTCCGCGATGCCCCAGAGGGTGTCACCGGGCTCGACGACGTACGAGCGGGAAGGCGCCGCCCCCTCGGACGGGTGTGTCACGCCGCCGACGACGGCAGCGAGCAGTGCTGAAACCAGTGCGAGTTTGGCGAACATATGTTCGCAAGAGTAGAGGGAACATGTGTTCGTGTCAAGGCAGGGTGATCAGCCTCGGGAGCACCGCGGCGCTTTCGACGGTGAGCTCTGCCATGGCGTGCGCCGGCGCCCGGCGGCGCTCGGTGGGGCTGCCGGGGTTGAGCAGCCACGCACCGCCGTGCTGGACGAGCTCGGGCACGTGCGTATGGCCGTAGACGACGACCGCGCAGCCCGGGAACGACTCCACGAGACGCGCCGCGCGCGCCGCATCGGGACCGGCGTCATGGACAAGTCCGATGCGCACCCCCTCGACCTCGACGACCCGGCGTGCGGGGAGCCGGGCGCGCAACGCCGCGTCGTCCATGTTCCCGTATACCGCCTCGACGGGAGCCATACGCTCGAGGTCGTCGAACACCGTCGCGGCGACGAAGTCACCCGCGTGCAGGATCAGATCGGCTCGCTCGAGCCGCCGCAGGCACTGGCCCGGAAGACGCCGCGCGCCGCGCGGGAGATGCGTGTCCGAGATGACCGCGACGTTGAGCAGGTCGCCGACCGTCAGCGCCGAGGCAATTGCTTCTTCGTCTTCTTCTTGGCCTTGCGCGCGGTCGGCTTCCCGGTGCGGTCGATCTTGCCGACACGGAAGGGCGGGCTCATCATGACGCTGACCCGCGTCGGGTTCATCTCGGCAAGCAGACGGATGCCGTATGCGTAGTAACCCGGCTTCACTCGCCGCGGAGGGAAGACGACGGCTCTTCCCCAGGGCGCCCGGACGCGTCCACCTACACGCATGACAGGGCGCAACGTCCCGGTGCCCGAAGCGCTCAGCGAGCGGCCGAGGATGCGGGCCCACTGCGGTGCCGCGGGTGCCCTCGGCAGGCGGAACAGGCCGGCCGTGTAGTGCGCGTTCTCCTTGGCCCCGAGGGCGAATCCGAAGCGACGTTGCGTGACAGGCAGTACACGCCGAGCGCTGCCGTACTTCGTGGAGACGCCGACGACCGTGGTGGCGTGACGCCACACGAAGGGCGCGCCCGCACAACGCCCGCCCGTCTCGGCAACCGCCGCCTTGACCGCGTCGTACGACGGGCGTCGCGTGCCGTCGGCTCGGATGAGACCTGCCTGCCAGCGGGTCAGCTCGAGCTCGTCGACGAGCCCGAAGAAAAGCAGCGAGCGCACGCTCGGGTCGCACGCGACCAGGCGGATGGCCCCGGCGTAGACCTCGGCTTGCTGGGTCTCGTCGGTCACCGCGACGTTCTCCTGGCCGACGTACGCGCTCTGGGCGCTCGGCAGGACCCCGACCTGCCAGCCCACTTCGGCGATGCGCAACTTCAGGCTCGGCAGCACCACCGAACGATCCGGCTCCTCGAAGCTCGGCTGTGCGGTGCCGTTGAAGGCGTCCCAGACGGCCTGCTTGATGCGATCGAGGTTGGGCAGCCCCGCTTTCGGCCACGTGTAGCCGATCTCGAGGGGGTGTGTGTCGCGGTCGGGATAGGCGTGGAAGGCGAGCTCGTCCATGATCGGCGCGGCGCGGCCGCTTGCCCGGTAGGCGGCGCCGATGTCGCGGATGCAGCGCACCGGCGACGTGGAGGGGTTGTCAGGGGAGAGCGGGTCGTCGTTCCCGCGCGGAGACAGGCCTACGCCGATGACCGTCAGTGCGGGGTTGACGGCCTTCAGGGCGTCGTAGGAGGCAGCCAGGACGCCGGCGTACGAGGTGCAGGCCAACGGAGCTTGGCTCTCGTCGAACTGCGGCCGCCAGAACCGCGGCTGGTTCGGCTCGTTGCCCACGATGATGTCGGTGACCTGCGGGTAGCTCCGCGCCAGAAGCTGCAGGAAGGCGGCGAACTCCCCGGTGCTCGCCGCTGCCGCGGTGAGCGCGGTCGGGCGGGCCGGAAAGACGGCGAAGACGACCCGGATGCCCCGCGCGTGCGCATTGGCGACGTATGCGTCGAGACGCTGCTTGTCGCGAATGGTCGTGGGCGTCTCCGGATCCCAGGGCACGGAAACGCGGTTCTCTCGCATGCCCAGATCTGCGAGCGATCCCAGGAATGCGGCGCCGCCGTCCTCGGACTGCAGGCCGCGGTCATCGGTGACGCCGACGGTCAGCGCGGCGCCGGCCCCGACGGGCAGCGCAAGAGTCGCGAGCAGAGCCGCGAGCGCGACGTGGAATCGCCTGACCATGCTGTTGATGCTTCGGCCCCTCGGATCGGTGGCTTTAACAGCATCTCACCCCGCAAGGCCGCTGTCGATGCGGGTTTTGACCGGGTCGGGCGGGCCGTGCGCGGTGCTCAGGCGAGGCGGCGCGCTGCGACGCGCCAGACTCGCTTGAACGGTTGACGGGTCCGCTGGTCGGCGATCTCGACGTGGTCGAGGCGGAGGACGTCCCACCCGCTCAGGAGCTCCTCGACGTAGCCGCGAGAGAAGAAGCGCACCGCCTGCCCGGCTACCTCGAGAACGTAGTCGGGCTCGAGCTCACGCGCGATCGGACGTCGCCGCTCGCGCAGCGGGCGATCGTCATGCGCATTGACGTGGAACAGGAGGAGCCCGAGAGGGCGGAGCACCCGCCGCACGTCGCCGAAGATCGACCGCGTGACGGTGTCCGAGAACATGTGCAAGGCGGCGTTCGCCATGACGGCATCGAAGCTCTCGTCGGCGAAGGGCAGCCGCTCGGCCATGTCGCCCACGAGGAAGTTCGCGGCCTGCGCGTACCTCGCCCTCGCCTGCTCGACGGCCTCGCCCGACAGGTCGAGTGCCGTTACTTCAAAGCCGGCGCGTGCGAGGCGCGCGGCATCGTTTCCCGTGCCGCACCCCAGCTCGAGCACGTTCCGCACCTGTGACGAGAGCAGGAGAGGCAGGAACGGCTTCGTCCACTCGCCGCCCCAGTCGAGATCAGATCCCTGCTCACGGAGCACTCTGAAGTAGCCGTCCCAGTAGGAACGGTCGGCATAGGTCATGTTGCGAGGACGTCGAGCTGAACGCGCGCGAGCACCGCATCGAGCAGTCGCCCGGGGCCGAAGCGAACCGGATCGTCGGCCGTCAGGCCCGTCTCCGCGGCCGCCGCGGCGACGGCCCGCCGCGCCTGTGCGTCGTCCAGGTCCCGCGTGTTGATCGCGAGCCCGGCCACCGGGGCGTTCCGTACGGGCAGCGAGATTCGCTCGTGCAGCTCAACGAGCTCGACCAGCGACGGCAGCGGATGGCCGGGATAGCCCTCCACCTCGGTCGCCCCGGCCTTGTGACAAAGCACGAACGCGTGTGGGGCGCAGCCGTGGACGAGCCCGAGCGTCACACCTGAGTAGGCGGGATGGGTCAACGACCCCTGACCCTCGACCCACAGTAGGCGGCCGCCGCGGGCGGCGCCCTCCACGACGAGCTGTTCGCAGGCGCCGGCCAGGAAGTCCGACACCACGGCGTCCACAGACATCCCCCAGCCTGCGATCGCCATGCCGGTCTGGCCGGTCGGCACGAAGACCGACTCGAGTCCGCGGGCTTGCGCCTCGCGGTCGAGCTCGAGTGCAACCGTCATCTTCCCGATTGCGCAGTCGGAGCCGACGGTGAGCACGATTTGGGCGTCGACCTCGAGGTTCTCGCCGGTCGGCACGTTGAGACCCGGCGGAGGCTTGCGGAGGTCGCGCAGCTCCACGCCGTGTCGTGCCGCGAGAGCCACGAGCTCCGGATCCTCGCTGATGAACTCGTGCAGGCCGTTCTCGACGTCGAGGCCCTTGGCTATGCATGACTTGAGCAGGTCGCGCCATGCAGGCGGGAAGCGGCCGCCCTGGGTCGCGACGCCGACGAGCGCCGTCGTCGGGCTGAAGCAGAGCGCATCGTTCACCGACCCCACGATCGGGATGCCGCGGTACGTCTCCCCGGCGCGCGTGGAATCGAGCATCGCCACGACGGCCTGGTCGCCGTAGTGAATGACGCCGCGGGCCGTCTTCCCGTAGTGCGGGTCAGCCGATTTCTCCTCGGCGAGGATCAGGTACCGCTTGGCTGAGCCGGTCACGCGCCTACGGTCGCTGGGGCGGGCTGGACGCCGAGCCCGGGCGCTGCGGAGGGTAACTGGATCCCGTCGACCAGACGCACTCCGGACCACGGATCGTGGCGCAGCAGGAGATTTCCGTCGAGGTCGACGTGGTCGCACAGGCTCGCGACGTGGCTGCCCGCCGCGATGCCGAGCCCCGACTCGATCATGCAGCCGAGCATCACGCCGAGCCCGAGCGCCCGCGCCGCGTGCGCCATGCGAACGGCCTCGCGGATGCCACCCGACTTGGCGAGCTTGATGTTGATGCCGTGCGCCCGCTCGGCACACGCTGCGACGTCGGCGAGTGTATGGCAGTCCTCGTCGACGTAGACGGGCACGGGCGAGCGCAGCTTCAGCTGCGGTCCGCCGGGATCCCCCGCAGGCAACGGCTGCTCGCAGTACTCGACGCCCAGCTCGGCGATCCGGGGCAGCGAATCGAGTGCCTCCTCGAGCGACCATCCTTCGTTGACGTCCACCTGGAGCGGCTCCTCGCTGACAGCTCGGACCGCCTGCACCCGCGCGACATCCAGGCCGTCCGCCCCGCCGAGCTTCAGCTTGAGGCGGCGGAAGCGCCCGCGGGCGGATTCGGCTTTCCGCGCCATCGTGTCGGGATCGTCGAGGGGAATCGTCAGCGACGTTGGAGGGCCGGCCTGCCGGAGCCCGAGCAGACGAAAGACCGGGAGAGCGACGAGCTTCCCGCACAGGTCGTGGAGCGCAGCGTCGATTCCCGCCTTCGCCGCCTGCTCACCGGGCCGCACCGCAAGCCGTTCGCCGATCTCCTCCAGCGCGAACGGGTCATCGCCCAGTAGCTCACCGGCCTCCTCGATGAAGTCGAGCGCAGAGCCGGCCGACTCCCCGTAACGCTCGATCGGCGCAGCCTCGCCGTGGCCGCGCTCGGCCGCGTGCTCGATCTCGACATGCACCACGTCGGCGGTGTCCTGCGCGCCGCGCGCGATGGTGAAGCGCTCGGTCAGCTCCAGGGTGACCACACGGGCAGTGATTTTCACTGCCCCGTACCTTAGTGCTCGGCCATCGGGGCACGAGGGCCGCGAGTACACTGGTGGCCCCCCGCGCCCGTAGCTCAGGGGATAGAGCGCGCGCCTCCGGAGCGCGAGGTCGCAGGTTCGATTCCTGCCGGGCGCATTTCACACCGCAGCGCCCATGCCTCGAGGGCATCGTCGCCAAGCCGCCCTCTGGCACCGCCCGGGGGAGCGCGCAGTCGCCGCTGGTTCAGCAGCCGCTGCACTTTCCTTCGCTCCAGCGCGGTGTACCGCTTTATTTGACGGACA
>DAITAO010000037.1:0-27623 GCA_036824245.1 Gaiellaceae bacterium
GTCGCGGGCTTGCAACACCCCGCGCAGGTACTGCCCCGTGAATGACTCCTCGACCCCGGCGACGTCCTCGGGCGTGCCCGCAGCCACGAGCTCGCCGCCCTCGTCGCCTCCCTCCGGGCCCAGGTCGACGAGCCAGTCGGCCTGCTTGATGACGTCCAGGTTGTGCTCGATGACGACCACCGTGTTGCCGGAATCGACAAGCCGCTGCAGGACCTCGAGCAGCTTCTCGATGTCGGCGAAGTGCAGGCCCGTCGTCGGCTCGTCGAGGATGTAGAGCGTCTTCCCCGTGGCCACCTTGCAGAGCTCCGCGGCCAGCTTGACACGCTGCGCCTCGCCACCCGACAACGTCGTCGCCGGCTGCCCCAGCTTCATGTATTCGAGACCGACATCGTTCAGCGTCTGCAGGCGCCGTCGCAGCTTCGGGATCTTGGAGAAGAAGCGCAAAGCCTCCTCGATCGACATCTCGAGCACGTCGGCGATCGACTTGCCCTTGAACCGCACCTCCAGCGTCTCGCGGTTATAGCGCTTGCCGTGACAGGTCTCGCACGGCACGTACACGTCGGGCAGGAAGTGCATCTCGATCTTCAGTTGCCCGTCGCCCTTGCACGTCTCGCAGCGCCCGCCGCGCACGTTGAAGGAGAAGCGGCCGGGCTTGTAGCCGCGCACCTTCGCCTCCGGCGTCAGCGAATAGAGCTCCCTGATGTGCGTGAAGAGATCGGTGTAGGTGGCGGGGTTGGACCGAGGCGTGCGGCCGATCGGCTTCTGGTCGATCTCGATCACCTTGTCGAACACGTCGATGCCCTCGACCGACTCGTGGTCGCCCGGCTTCACGCGCATCCGGTGCAGCCGGTTGGCCAGCGCCTTGTAGACGATCTCGTTGACGAGCGTCGACTTGCCGGAGCCCGAAACCCCAGTGACGCAAACGAACTTGCCGAGCGGAAACTCGACGTCGATGCCTTTCAGGTTGTGCATGGCGGCGCCCCGGACGATGAATGAGCCGTTGTCGTGCTCGCGCCGCTCCGGAATCGCGATAGACCGCTTCCCTGACAGGAACTGTCCAGTCACCGAGTCAGGCTCCCGCTCGATCTGCCCGGCGGAGCCCTCGGCCACTACGTGCCCGCCGTGCTCGCCGGCGCCCGGGCCCATGTCCACGAGATGATCGGCGGCGCGCATCATCTGCTCGTCGTGCTCGACCACGAGCACCGTGTTGCCGAGGTCGCGCAGCCGCTCGAGCGTGCCGATCAGCTTGCCGTTGTCGCGCTGGTGGAGGCCGATCGAGGGCTCATCGAGGATGTAGAGCACGCCCACGAGCTGTGACCCGATCTGCGTGGCGAGCCGCAGCCGCTGTGCCTCGCCGCCTGACAGCGTCGCCGCCGCGCGGTCGAGCTGCAGGTAGCCGACGCCGACGTTGTCGAGGAAGGTCAGACGCTCGCGGATTTCCTTGATGATGCGCGCGCCGATCAGCCGCTCGGTCTCGGTGAGCTCGAGCTCGTCGAGAAACTCGACCGCGGTCGTGACCGACATGCGCGTGAACTGGTGGATGTTCAGGTCGCCGACCGTCACGGCCAGCACCTCCGGCTTGAGGCGCGCGCCCTTGCAGACCGGGCAGGGCCGGAAGCTCATGTACTCCTCGATCCGCTCGCGCTGCTGCGAGGAGTCGGTCTCGCGGTAGCGGCGCGTGAGGTTCTCGACGATGCCCTCGAAGGCCAACATGTACGAGCGTCGCCGGCCCATGCGGTTGCGGTACTGCACGTAGACGCGGTCGCCGTTCGTGCCGTGCAGGAACGGGGTCTGCTGCTCCTCGGTCAGCTCCTGCCACGGAGTGTCGAGGTCGATCTCGTAGCGGTCGGCGATCGCCTGGATGACGGCTTCGTAGAAGCCCGAGCTGCCCACCGACCAGGGGACGAGCGCGCCTTCGGCGATCGACAGTGTCGGATCCGGGACGAGCAGGTCGGGATCGATCTCCTGCTGCGCGCCCAGCCCCGTGCAACGCGGACACGCGCCGTGCGGCGAGTTGAACGAGAAGATGCGCGGCTGGAGTTCTGGAAGCGAGACGCCGTGCTCTGGGCAGGCGAAGCGCTCCGAGAAGAGCAGCGGTTCTCCGGCGTCGAGACGATCGATGACGACGAGCCCTTCGGCCAGGCCGGCCGCCGTTTCGATCGACTGTGCAAGCCGCGTGCGCAGATCCGGCTTCATGACCAGCCGGTCGACGACCACCTCGATGGTGTGCTTGAACTTCTTGTCCAGCTCGATCGGCTCCTCGAGCAGGCGCTGCTCACCGTCCACCTTCACGCGGGTGAACCCCTGGTTGCGCAGCTCCTCGAGCAGCTCCCGGTACTCGCCCTTGCGGTCGCGCACGACGGGCGCGTTGACCGTGAAGCGCATCCCTTGAGGCAGCTGCAGCACCTGGTCGATGATCTGCTCGAGGCTCTGGCCCGCGATCGGTCGGCCGCAGATCGGGCAGTGCGGTCTCCCGACCCGCGCGTAGAGCAGGCGCAGATAGTCGTAGATCTCGGTGACCGTGCCAACCGTGGAGCGCGGGTTGCGCGAGGTTGTCTTCTGGTCGATCGAGATGGCCGGGCTCAGTCCATCGATCGAATCGACGTCCGGTTTCTCCATCATCTGCAAGAACTGGCGCGCGTAGGCCGAGAGCGACTCGACATAGCGGCGCTGGCCCTCCGCGTAGATCGTGTCGAACGCGAGGCTGGACTTGCCCGAACCCGACAGTCCCGTGATGCAGACGAGCGAGTGCCGGGGCAGCCTGACGGTGACGTCCTTGAGGTTGTGCTCGCGGGCGCCGTGGACGACGAGCTCTTCAGAGGCCATGAGCAATCGAGTCTACCGCCGCCATACTGTAGCGAACATACGTTCGTGAAGGCAGAAGGAACCGCGGCTGTCTGCGGTAGCCCGAGTGCCAGGCTTCAGCCTGGCACTCACAGGCGATCGCTACGGATTGACCGCCAAACTAGGCGCAGCTCGACCGAGTGCCAGGCTCCAGCCCGGCACTCACAAGCAGCCGTCTACAGGGGATTTCTAGGAGGCGAGACGCTCGACGAGCGCTGTCACATCGCCGGGCTGCGACACGTGCTCGATCTCGAGCGGGCCGACCACGAGCGTCCCGTAGCCGAGGAGGCGGCCCGTGGCGGACTGCTCTACCTCAACCGCGTCGATCTTGCCCAGGCGCACCGCTCGGGCGCGCTTTCGGAGGGTGCCGTCGACGACGTAGAGGCGCTGGGTCGTCACGACGAGGTGCATCCGCTCCCACTGCCATACGGCCCGCAGCGCCAGGCAGGCACCCAACACGATCAGCAGCGATCCGGCTACCGCAAGCGGCCAGCTGAACCCGAGCAGCACTCCGCCCAGCCCCGCCAGACCGACCGCCTGTCCAAGCGGCCAGGCGAGCACGACCCCATGCCGGCGGGCATCAAGGCAGATGTGTTCCTCATCTCGCCGCTCCTCCTCCACGGATCGCGGTTCGCTGCGCGCCTGACGCTTCCTGCAGGCGCAGTGGCGCTACTGCCGGTCGGGCTTGTCTGAGCCGCTGCCCGGCACCTGTGTGCCGATGAACGTCGTCTCGGACTGGGACTGCGACAGGCGCAGGTTGTCTCGCTCGTCGGCCAGCCGCTTGGCTTCCTTGTACGCGGCTGGATCGTCCGACTTGGTGCTGCGCATCAACGCCCGCAGACGGTCGAGGAAGCTCACGCCTTCCGCCATTTCCCGAAGACAAGGCCGCCGAGCGTGAAGCCGAGGCCGAACGTGCCCAGCGTGAACGCGACCAGCGTCACTGCTTTGCGCCAGCGGGACAGCCGCTGCCAGCGGCCGAGCGCCTCCTCCTCTTCCATGGTGAGCGGCTCCCCGCGACGCTTCTTTCGCATCGCGCCGCCCGCACGGAGACCGAGGTAGAGGTCGTCGAAGATCTCGGTCGGCTCGTCCAACCCAGCTGAGTGTATAGCCTCGAACGCCTGTGCCGGCCCGGATTCTCCACATCTCCGACATTCACGTCGGCACACGGGAGGAGCAGCCCATCCAGCGCGCACTGCGTCCGATCGTCGACGAGCTCGCTCCCGAGCTAGTCCTCGTGAGCGGCGATCTCACGCACCGCGCCCGCCGTCAGCAGCACGAACAGGCGGCCGAGTTTCTCCGCTCGCTCGAGCGACCGCTGCTCGTGATCCCCGGGAACCACGACATCCCGCCGTGGTCGCTAGGCCGCTTCACACACACGTTCAGGGAGTTCGATCGCCAGTGGCAGGAGCGGGAGCCCGCTCACCACTCGGACACATCGATCGTCCTCGGGCTCAATTCGGTGCGGCCCTGGCGGCATCAGTCCGGCGCGATCGGCCGCGCCCAGCTCGAGCGCGTCCGCACGCTCCTCGCCGGCGCGTCGGCGGGCGCCTTGCGCGTCGTCGCACTCCACCACCACATGCTCGGCGCGCCGTGGCGGAGCTGGAAGCCTCCGCTCTCGCGGCGCACACGCACACTGGCCGCGCTCGTCGAAGCCGGCGCCGAGCTCGTGGTGGCCGGCCACGTCCACCAGTCGGCAGTCAGCGAACGCCGCGAGTTCGCGGTCGTGCACGGCGGCGAGCGCAGCGCCGTCGTCACTAATGCACCCGGCCTCGGGCAGCCGCGCCCGCACAGGCGAGGCGAGTCGCGCGGCTTCCATTTCTACGAAGGCGAGCGGGAGACGCTCCGGGTGCTCACCTACATCTGGAGGGACGAGGACTGGGCACTGACCGCAGACCGGCTCTACCCGCGCGGGCGCCGGCCGCTGGCGAGCGTCCGGGCGGACACGGCTTAGTGGCTCGAAGGCACTAAGTCCCGCTGGACAACCAGGCGACGGCCTCGACTTCGATCAGCAAGTCCGGGTGGAAGAGGCCGGCGACCTGGACGAGCGAGCTTGTCGGCGGGCGAGCGGTGTCGACGAACTCGTCACGGACCGCGCGGATCGTCGGCAACTCCGAGACGTCGACCACGAACAGGGCGAGCTTGACCACGTCGGGCCAGTCGGCGCCGGCTGCTCGAAGGGCTCTGCCGACGTTGGCGAAGGCAAGACGCGTCTGGCCCTCCCAGCCGCCGTCCACCGCGAGCGTCCTTTCGGCGTCCATCGCCACCTGCCCGGACGTCCACACCAACCGTCCGGCCGGAATGCTCACGACGTGGCTGTAGCCGGACGGTAATGGAAGGCCGTCCGGGGACGAAAACACGGGACTGGCGCCGGGCACAGCCAGCGGCAACCCCGTTAGAACCTCGCCGTGACGCGAATGGCTAGTACCAGCGGCCGCGGGCGAAGCCGCCGAATGCGATCAGCCCGATCAGGGCGATGATGAGCCCGATGATCGGTGCATCGAATACGAGCCAGACGACGATGCCGATGATGACCAGCAGGCCGCCGAGGGTGATGCCGGGCATTCCTTGCCTCCTTGTCTACCGCCGTAGTCTCCCGGCGGACGTCGCACCCTAAACATCTGGAGAGGTGGGAGCCCGCCCTAGCAGCGGGCCCCCACCCCGTGCGCTACGGCGTGACCGTCGGACACCCCGCCCCGCTACAGGTGATCCGTCCCTGAATGGACGGGCTCAAAGGGCTGTTTCCGCTGACGTAGTCGGCCGTGACCTGATCCATGATCTCGCGAGTCGTCGCGCGGGCCGAGAAGACCGGATAGCCGTCTCCCCCCGCGGTCATGAAGTCGTTTTCGGCGATCGTGTAGCTCGAGTCGGCCGTCAGGTCGACCGGTGCTCCGGTGCATGCCCCGGCGGCATCCGCTCGGACCGCAGACAGCACTCTGCTGCCTGCTGCTGCGGTGACGTCGTAGGCGAAGCAGAGGCCCGATACCTGCGGGAAGCGGCCGTCGGCTGCCGGCATACGAGAGACACCGTTCTCGAGCATGGTTTTCAGCTCGGCGCCGTTCAGCGTCAGCGTCGTGACGACGTTTCCGAACGGCAACACGCCCAGCACCTGGCCGCGAGTGATCGGGTACGGCGGCGGAGTGAACGGCGGGCAGAAGTCGCTGGGGTTGTCCGCCGCCGGGCAGGTCAGATCGGCCCGCAGGCCGCCCGAGTTCGTGATCGCGAAGTCGGTCCCGTACGTCTTGCGCATCCCGTCCGTGACTACGTTGCCCAGCAAGGACTCGCAGGTGCGACCCGCGCTCTGCCCGCAGGCGTCTGCACGCGGGATAGCGACCGTGGACGAGCCGATCACGGTGCCAAGTACGGGCGCGAGCTGAGCGTTCAGCTCGTTGATTCTCGCCTGGATGGCGGGATCGGGCGTGATGCCGATGTTCCACGGCTTGTGAAAGTCGGCCGTCTTGTAGACGACGTTGCCGGTCGTCAGGTCGACGATCAGGCGCACGCGTGTGAAGCGGATCCCCTTGCTGCGGTTCTCGGTCACTAGCAGCTTGCTCGGGCGCACGTCGAGCACCTGGAAGTCGGTGTGGTCGCCGATTACGGCATCCAGACGCCAGGTGTCGTCGGCGAAGTCGATCAGCGGCCCGGACGGGTTTGTCAGCAAGCCGAGCGGATTGAGCACCCCCGCCGTGGCGCCGAAGTGCCCCATCGCCACGGCCGCATGCACCTTGCCCCACAACTTGAGGCGCTCCTTGTTGACCGTCGCGACCGGGTCGACGACCTGGAACGGTCCGAGCGAGCCCGGGGTCGTCAGCACCGGGATGTCGGTGTTCGAGAAGCCGATCATCCCGAGCTTGGCGCCGTCGAAGTCGAAGGTCGCCGACCGCTTCCACTCGGGTGGCGTATTGCCTGCGAGGTCCACGATGTTCGACGAGACATGGACGTAGTCGGCGAGCGGGATCAGCTCGTTGCGGAGGTACTGCTCGCCCTTGTCGAAGTTGTGGTTGCCAAGCCCGTCGATGTCGGCTCCCATCCTGTTCATCATTTCGATGGCGGGCTTGTCGCCGAACGCCGCAGAGATGGGCGGCGTGGCTCCGACGGTGTCGCCCGCCGCCATGGTGATCGAACCATTTCTCGCCTCGGCGCGGTAGATGTCGAACCACGGCTTGAGGAACGCCGAGCCGCCGATCGCGAAGGCAGCGCCGACGGTGTCGGGCGCATCGGTGAGCGGCGTGATCTGGCCGTGCCAGTCGCTGATGTCGAGGATCGTGATCTCGCGCAGCTTGGAGGCATCCGGGAACACGTCGTAGCGGATCTTGCCGCGGGCGTTCTGCGGTCCCTGGATGCCGAGCAGCGCCGCGGCCGTGGGCGCCACGTCGATCGCCGGCACGGTGCCCGGCAGAGTGCCTGACCTGATGCCCGGCCCGGCGGCGAAGAAGCTGCCGTGCATGTCGACGTTGCCCGTCTTGTTGACGAGGTCCGGCAGGTACCCGTGCTGGCCGAAGAACTGCGAGAACGCAACCGCCACGCCGGGCGTGCCCGCGTCGGACTGGTACGGCGGACGCAGCACGACGACCACGTCGCCGCTGCGGTTCGGATGCAGCGCGTCCGTTCCGTCGACATTTCGCAGCTCCTCCTTCTTGAAGATCTTCAGGACGACCTGCTTGGACGGGTTGGCCGGATCCTTCACGTTCTGGAACGCGGCAATCGCTGCGTTCCGCACCTCCTCGTACGTCGTCCCGGCGGGCAGCACCGGGTTGACGTAGATCTGGATCGTGCCGCCGGCCCAGCACGCCTTGGCGAGGTCGGTGGCCGCGGCGCCGCAGTTCGACGCCGTGTTGCCGCCGCTCGCGTGCAGCGAGATGCCGTCGACCTGCGCGTCGAAGAGCACCTTCCGCGCGTTCACGGCCATCCACTGCGGCGCGAAGCCGTGATCGGAGTTCACGAAGGTCGAGACGTTGTAGCCCGCCAGCTGACGGGCGAGGGCGAGCGTCTGGTCGGCCTCGTGGTAGGCCGCTTGGATGTAGCGCTCGCGCTGCCTGAGCCTGAAGTCCTTCGCACCGTCTCCGTTGACGTCGTCGTAGTACGGGTTCGGAGCGCCGTCCATGTCCTTCGGCCAGAGAAGTCCGAGGAACTGGTGGGAGAACTCGTCCGTGACGGGGTTGCCGACGAGCAGCAGGTCAGGGTGGAAGCCCAGGCCGCGGAGCTGCCCCCCGTCCACCGTCTTGACCCAGCTGTTCCCGAGGATGTAGCGCATGTATGCGAAATGCGCGTCACCCCATTTGAGGCCCTGCTCCACGTATGTCGCCTCGTCGACGATGAGCGCCTCGAGCGGCGCAAAGTCGGCCGCAGTCGAGGTCGGGAAATTCGCGTTGAGCGTCTCCTCGAACGACGCCGCGCAGGTGCAGTCGAGGTAGCTGGCGTTCGCCCGCGTCAGCGACGTGAAGTAGAGCCGGAACTTGGAGAGATCCTTGCTCAGATCGATGAGCTTGAGGTGATGCCCTGCCGTCAAGCCTGAAGTCAGCTTGACTTTGACCTCCGCCCACTGGCCGGCCCGCAGGTTCGCGACGGCCGCCGCACCGTTCTTACCGACCGCGTTGGGCACCACGAGCACCCGCTCGTAGCTCGTCTTGCCGTCGTTGGACGGGTCGAAGATGTAGAGGTCGTACTGGTCGTTGGCGACTGCCGTGGAGCCGATGTCCAGCGTCTGTTGCTTCGGCGGGCTGTACGAGGCCGGCACGTTTGTCCAGCCGGCCGCATCGGCGAGGTCGACCCGGAAGTAGTCGACGCCGAACGAGTTGGCGAGCGCAGGCTGGCCGGGCAGGTCGTAGTTGAGGATGATCCCGCGCCGTGAGAAGAAGCTCCGGAAGTCGACGACCGGGCCGCGCATCGGCGGGGTGAGCCCGCGCGAGGCCACCCACTCGATCGACGCCACTTTCTTGCCGGCACGCTCGGCGGCCTGCTGGATCGTGTCCGCCTGGAGGACACCCGGATCGGCGAAGCTCGTGCGCGCCGTGAAGGTGTTGCCCGTGCGGTGGAACGTGTTGTTCGTCGAGCCGTGCTCGCTGGGCCAGGTGCCGGTCGCGAGGGTCGACCAGCCGACGCCGGTGTTGGGCGGGAACGCCTGCTTGAGACCGCCCTCACTGTGCACGCCCGCGCTGATCACGTCGGCCAGCGCCGGCATGACGCCCTGGGCGGCGTACCGCTTGGCGATGTCCTGCCGCATTCCGTCGGCCGCGAACATGATGACGCGCTGACCGGCAGGCAAGCCGGCGAAGCGGCGCGTCGATTTGCGCGCTTTCTTTCCGGGTTTCCCTCGCTGGTTCACCTCCCCGCGCTGCTTGGCCGCGGGCTTCGCCTTCGCGGGCGACCCCTCTGACCCGCCTGCAGCCGCTCCGAGCCCAACGGCACCGAGCAGCAGAGAACTCGCCGCAACGAGGGATATGACCAGGTGGATGCGACGCACGGAGATTCCCCTTTCTCTCGACCTTCGCGGGCGCGAGTCTACGACTCCCTACCCGCGCATGCGGTTCTGAGTCGTGGCCGCACGGTGAGCGGGTGGTGAACGCTTCCCGCAAGCGCGCCGCGCTCTAAAAAAGGGTGCCGTTCCGCACGGAGCGCGGCTATCGAGCCGCCGGGAGGCGGCTGCCGGTGTGGCTCCGCGTACCCCTCCGGCGAGGCGCCCTCAGCTCGCGATGGCTGTGCCGAACCGCTTCGTCGCCCGCTCCCTGGCGCGCGCCGCCTCATGCTCGCGATCTCGCGGCGCCGACGTGGTGACCAGCTCGCCGAGCAGCCGCTGTGACGCCTCGGCAACGGCGTCGACCGCGCGCGTGAAGGAGGCCTCGTTCGCGCGCGACGGCTTCGTCATCCCGCTGACCTTGCGGACGTACTGCAGCGCCGCATCGCGGACCTCTTCCTCGGTCGCGGGCGGGTCGAAGTTGTGCAGAACTCGGATGTTGCGGCACATAGGCTCCTCCTATCTCGTCGCGGTCTCGGCCGCGGCCTGTAGCTCGCGGCGCAATTCCTTGATCTCGTCGCGCAGCTTCGCTGCGTACTCGAAGCGCAGCTCCTCGGCGGCCGCGAACATTTCTTCCTCGAGCTGGATAACCAGCTTCTCAAGCTCCTCGGGGCTCATCCCTTCCACTTCGCGGCGGCCGCGACGCCGCTTCGACGGGACATGCGGGGCCTCGAGCGACAGGAACTCGGCGATGTCCGAGACGCCCTTCTGGATCGTCTCCGGCGTGATGCCGTGCTCCTCGTTGTAGGCGACCTGGACAGCGCGGCGCCGGTTCGTCTCGTCGAGTGCGCCCTGGATCGCCTCCGTGATCTTGTCCGCGTAGAGCAGCACCTTGCCGTTCACGTTCCGCGCCGCGCGCCCGATCGTCTGGATGAGCGCGACCTTGCCGCGCAGGAAGCCTTCCTTGTCCGCGTCCAGGATCGCCACCAGAGAGACCTCGGGCAGGTCGAGGCCCTCCCGCAGCAGGTTGACGCCGACGAGCACGTCGTACTCGCCGAGACGCAGCTCGCGGATGATCTGGATGCGCTCCAGGGTGTCGATCTCGGAGTGCAGGTAGCGCGCCTTGACGCCCGACTCCAGCAGATAATCGGTCAGGTCCTCCGCCATCTTCTTCGTCAGGGTGGTGACGAGCACGCGCTCGCCCGCCTCCTCGCGCCGGCGGATCTCGTTCAGCAGGTCGTCGATCTGATCCTTCGTCGCCCGCAGCTCGACCTCCGGGTCGACGATGCCGGTCGGCCTCACGAGCTGCTCCGCCACACGCGTCGAATGGCGGAGCTCCCAGGGGCCGGGCGTCGCGGAGACGAACACGAGCTGCGGCACCTTGCCCAGGAACTCGTCGAAGCGCAGCGGCCGGTTGTCCATCGCCGACGGCAGCCGGAAGCCGAACTCGACGAGCGTCTGCTTGCGCGAGCGGTCGCCCTCGTGCATTCCTCCGATCTGCGGCACCGTCTGGTGCGACTCGTCGACGAACACCACGAAGTCCTCCGGGAAGTAGTCGATCAGGGTGAACGGGTGCGAGCCTTCGGGCCGGCCCTCCAGGATCCGCGAGTAGTTCTCGATGCCGGGGCAGAAGCCCAGCTCTTTCATCAGCTCGAGGTCGTACTCGGTGCGCTGGCGAAGCCTGTGCGCCTCGAGCATGCGCCCCTCCGTCTCGAACTTCGCGACCTGCCCCTCGAGCTCGGCGCGGATCTCGTCCACGGCCCGCTCGATGGTCGGCTTCGACGTGACGTACTCCGTGGCCGGCCAGATGGCAACGTTGTCGAGCTTGGAGAGGATCTCGCCGGTCAGGGGGTCGAAGTGGGTGATCCCCTCCACCTCGTCGCCGAAGAAGGACACGCGATACGCGGTCTCCTGGTTCGCCGGCTGGATCTCGACGACGTCACCCTTCACGCGGAAGCGGCCGCGGGCCAGGATCGAATCGTTACGCACGTACTGGCTGTCGATCAGCTTGCGCAGCGCGGCGTCACGGTCGTGCTCCTCCCCTACCTCCAGGATCAGCACGCGCTCGCGCCATTCCTCCGGGGAGCCGAGCCCGTAGATGCACGAGACCGAGGCCACCACGACGACGTCGCGCCGCGTGAAGAGCGCCGAGGTCGCAGCGAGCCGGAGCCGCGCGATGTCGTCGTTCTGCGACGAGTCCTTCTCGATGTAGAGGTCGGCCTGCGGGATGTACGCCTCGGGCTGGTAGTAGTCGTAGTAGGAGACGAAGTACTCGACCGCGTTCTGCGGGAAGAACTCGCGGAACTCGTTGCAGAGCTGCGCGGCGAGCGTCTTGTTGTGGGCGATCACGAGCGCCGGGCGGCCGACCTCCTCGATGATCCAGGCCATCGTGGCCGTTTTGCCCGTGCCGGTCGCGCCCAGCAGCGTATGGTAGCGCTCGCCGGCCAGCAGACTCTCGGAGAGCTGCTCGATCGCCTTGGGCTGGTCGCCCGTCGGGCGGTACGCGGTGGATGTCTGGAAAACCCCCACGAGGGTAAGGCTAGCCGCGATGCATTCCCGTCCCGAGCATCCGCCCTACGGCAGCTACGCGGCCATCTTCGGCGCTTTCGCAGGGCTGCTGGCCGGTGCCGGCGGGCTCGCTCGCACACTCGGCCGCGACCCCCAGTGCCAGACCGCGCTCGACCTCGTCGTCCTGTCGGCGGCAACGTTCAAGGCCTCGCGCACGCTTGCGCGGGACCGCGTGACGAGCTTTCTGCGCGACCCGTTCGTGGAGGGCGAGGCCTACCTCGGCGAAGAGGAGCTGCCTGCCGGAGAAGGATTGCAGCGTGCGATCGGCGAGCTGGTCACGTGCACGCGCTGCGTCGGCACCTGGACGGCCGCAGGCCTGGCGGCGACGCAGGTGCTCGCGCCTCGTTTCGGCCGGCTGCTGACCTGGTCACTCGCGGCGTCGGCGGCTAACGACGTACTGCAAGCGGGGTTCGTCGCCCTGACGCGCAAGGCCGACGAGCTCCCGGTTTAGCGCCCGCGCGCGCCCCAGCTCCTGTTCGTCACACAATCGTTGCGTTGCCTGGCACCGGAGAGAGGAGCTCAAACTGCCTGGACTTCAGGCCCCTTCGGTCTCCCACGATCGTTTTTCGTCACACAATCGTTGCGATGCCTGGCACGGGTTGCGGGGCCAGAGTGAGGATCGGCTCAGCTCTCCTGTGGCGTCGGCTGAGAGGGCGCCTCCGACCCTCCACGCGGACGCCGGAGCGCGATGAATGCGAACGGCAGCGTCGCGAGGAACTGGCCGATCGCGATGAGCAGGAGGGCCGGGCGCGGGCCAAGATCGGACAGCAGCGGCCCCACGATCAGCAGTCCCAGCGGCCCCGCGAGCAGCGCGGACGTGATCACAGCCGACATCACCTTCGCCCGCAGCGCTTCCGGGGTGCGGGTCGTGATGACGGCGATGAGCGGCGCGTTCACGAGCGGACCGAATATCGACGATGCGAAGAGCACGGCCATCACGGCGGCGACGGGAAGGTCGAGCGCCAGGAGTGGGACGGGGGCGGTCAGCGCGACGAGCGCGACGGCTGCCAGCCGGATCGGATCGAAGCGCTTGACGAGCTTCACGGCCAGCAGGCTGCCCACCACCGCTCCGCCGCCGAAGGACGCGAAGAAGGCGCCGGCGACGCGCGCGCTCTCGCCGAAGTGCACGTCGGCTAGCACGAGCAGGCTCGCCACCTCCATCTGCCCGAACATGTTCAGGAAGAGCGCGGTGATGCCGAGCGTGCGCAGGAACGGATCGCGCAAGAGGTAGCGCACGCCCGCGAGCAAGCCGCGCGATTCCTCCGTCGCGGGCAGCGGGGGACGCTTCGGCACGAACGCCGCGAGCACGAGGAACGAGAGGAGGAACGACGCAGCATCGACGTAGAGCACGTTCGTCGCCCCGATCACGCCGATCAGCACGCCCGCGGCGGAGGGGCCGAGCAACGCCGTGGCGCGGTTGAGACCCTCGAGACCGGCGTTCGCCTGCGCGACCGTCTGCTCGTCGTCGCCGACGATCTCCGGATGACCGACGACGCGGACATGTACGGCGCCAGGAAGCACCCCAGCACGAACACGAGCACGAGCAGCAGCGGGAACGAGAGCACACCCGCCTCGTGGAGCAGCGGAAACGAGCACATCAGCGGCACCCGGCCGGCGTCGCCGATCAGCATCGTGCGACGTGCACCGAGCCGTGCAACGAGTGACCCGCTCGGGATGCCGAAGAGCGCCACTGGAAGGAGCTCGACGGCGAGCACGACGCTCATACGCGCCGGCGAGCCCGTCGTCTCGAGCACGAACCACGGCAGCGCCAGGAAGGTCATCTGCGAGCCGAGGCGCGAGGCGATCTGTGCGAAGAGCAGAGCGCGCAGTGCCGGGTTGCGGAACATCACCCAGTTACGTGTCGGAAGCTCCCGGCGTCAGGGCGAGACGCCGATCGGACCTTCTTAGGGGCGTGAGCTGACGGGTCGGTCTCCGTTCGGGGACAGACCCTGCGGGCACAGACCCTGCATTTAGATCGTCCACGCGCCGTTCTCCTGCACCACCTCGCCGTCCAGCTCGATGCGACCGCCGTTGCGAAGGTCCTTGACGATGTCCCAGTGGATGGCGCTGTGGTTCTGTCCGCCCACTTCCTCGATGCCGTTGCCGAGCGCCAGGTGGACCGTGCCGTCGATCTTCTCGTCGAAGAGCGTGTTCTTCATGTGCTGCGTGATACCGGGGTTACAGCCGATGCCGAGCTCGCCAAGCCGTCGCGCGCCCTCGTCGGTGTCAAGCGTCTGCAGGAGAAAGTCCTCCTCGGCTTGTGCGGACGCATCCAGCACGACACCGGCCTCGAAGCGCAGGCGGATACCCGTCACCTCGCGACCTAGATAGACGGCCGGGAACTCCGTGAAGGCGATGGTCCCCTCGGCCGAATCCTCGACCGGCGAGACGAAGAACTCGCCGCCCGGCATATTGGCGCCGCCCGCGTCCACCTTCATGGCGCGCCCTGCGATGCTGAAGGTCACGTCGGTCTCGGCACCGACGATGCGCACCTGCTCGGCGGCGTCGAAGCGATCCGCGTAGCGCTGCATACGGACGCGTTCGGCGTCCCAGTCGAGCAGGCAGGCGCCGAATAGAAAGTCGGCGAACTCATCGGTGGCCATTCCCGCCTCCTGAGCGAGCGCCGGTGTTGGCCACTGGCACCCGGTCCACGGGACCTCGCCCCCGAAGATCCGGTCGAACGAGGGGCGAAATGCGGTCTGAAGGACGTTAAGCCGCTCCGGGTCGAGAGCCGTGGCGTTCCGCGTGTTCTCGGGCGCCTCCACCACGATGATCGAGTCGACCTCCTGAAGCATCCGGACGTCGAGCGGAGCCGGCTTCGCGAGCCGTTCAAGCGATGTCGCGCGAATCCACTCGAAGCTTGGGCCCGCCACGGTCCCGCCAAAACCCAGGCGCACGAGCGCGTAGGCGTCGCGGCGTGCGATCTGCCGCACGATCTCCTCCACCAGCGGACGCCCGAGCACGCCGCCGCCCACCAGCACCTGCCAGCCCGGCTGCACGTCGACGCACTGCTCGACGAGGATCCGGGCGTACTGCTCGACACGCGGATCGCGCACGGTCATCTTTTCCTCCTCTTGGGTTTGCCTTCGATGCGTGGAACTGCTCTGAACACGACGTGGACGCGGCGGCTCCCTTGCGGGCGCTCGTCCGCTTCGCGTCGCTCGTACCGCTTGATCAGGCCGTGGAACTCGTTGGTGAGGTTCGTCAGCTCCTCCGCCGTGACGTAGACGGTGCCGGTGGTGAGCGCCGCCGCGTCACGCCATTCCCGATCGAACTGATCCTCCGCCGTCAGGTACTCCGTGACGTAGCGCTCGTCCCGTTCGAGCAATCGGCGGCCGAGCAGCCTCGCCGCCTCCTTGAAGGCCGGGGACTCCTCGTTTCCGCTCTTGTAGGTGATGCTCCGCGCCGCCAGCGTCCAGCGCGTCTCCCTGGCGTCGGCGCTGTCGACGCGCTGCACGAAGCCCCACTTGGCGAGCGCGCGCAGGTGGTAGCTGGCCGCCTGGGGGCTACCGCCGATCTCGCGCGCACATTCGGTGGCGTTCGCCGTGCCCGTCACGTGCAGGAGCTCCAGGATCGACAGCCGTGCCTCGTGGGCGAGAGCGCGCATGGCGCGCGGATCGGTCAGCTCGAGGGTGCGTTCTCTCTGTGAGATCGGAAAGTCTCCTTTCGGAAATTAAGATTTCGGAAACTACTGCTTTGTATTCTGTAGGTCAGGTGCCGGCCTCGACGCACGCGAGCTCCCTCCCGCCTGCCCGCAGAGCGACGAACGCGCATCAGCCCGTCTCTCCGACCGCCGCCAGTCCGTCGGTCTCGGTGCGGCCGCGGTAGGCCGTCACGGCGATCGTGAGCATCGCAGCCGTCTGCACAGCGGCGAGCCCGACGAGTACCGGCCGGGGACCGAATGCGTCGAGGACGGGGCCGGCACCGAAGACGCCGAGCGGCTGCACGAGCGCGAAGAAGGTAGT
The DNA here is from genome assembly GCA_036824245.1 of Gaiellaceae bacterium. Lineage (GTDB taxonomy): Bacteria > Actinomycetota > Thermoleophilia > Gaiellales > Gaiellaceae > JACVRM01. The sequence continues at coordinate 15,829 of DAITAO010000037.1, forward strand.
GGTCGCAGTCATCACAGTCGGACGCAGCGACGGAGGAATGCGCAGCGTCAGGAGCGCGTGGATGCTGGGGTTGATGAGGCCGTTGGCCAGCCCCGAGACGCCGAGCGCACCTGCAAAGACCGCCGCCGGGAACGTCCCGGTCAGCAGCCACAGGGGCAGCGCCTGACCCATCACGAACACCGCGATGACGCTGAGGCCGCGGACGCGCTCGAGCAGCACTCGGTAAGCGACGACGTTGCCGATGACAGCGCCGACGCCGAACGACGCGAGCAACCAGCCGGCCACGCGCGGATCGGCGTCGAAGCGTGCGACGACGAGGACCGGGATGCTGACGAAGAAGGCCATCCAGGCGGCGTCGCCGATCGAGAAGACGGGAATCCAGACGCGCAGCAGCCGCTCTCGTGCCAGGAAGCGCAGGCCCTCGCGAATGCCAGGCTCGTCGCCGGTGCGTGGTGGGCGCTCGCGGCGCGGAACGAACGCGGCCACGAGCGCGGCCGCGACGGCGAAGGTTGCGGCGTCGGCGACCAGCACTGCGGGTGCCGAGAGCACCGAGATCAGGACGCCGCCCAGAATAGGGCCGAGCAGCATGGTCACCCGCGTCGCGCCCTGGAAGAGCGCCATCGCACGGCTGACCAGGGACTCCTCCTCACCGATCAGCTCGGGAACGATCATCCGCTGCGCGGCGAAGTACGGGGCACCCAGCGCGCCGAGCGCGAAGGCGACCGCTACCAGGGCGGCGAGGGTCAACCCGCCGGCCCAGTGCAGGACCGGGATGAGCAGCATGAGCGGCGCGCGCAGCCCATCGAAGACGACCATCGAGCGCCAGGCGCCGAGCCGCGCCAGCACCTTGCCGCCCGGAAGCCCGAGCAGGCCGAGACCCACGAGCTCGGCGCCGACCACCAGGGTCATCCGGGTAGCCGAGCCGGTCGTCACGTACACGAACCAGGGCAGCGCGAGCCACGTCATCTGCGAGCCCGTCGTCGAGATCACCTCTGCGACGAGCAGCGCGCGAATCGAACGGTCTCGCAGCATGTTTAGTAGTCCGCCTCCTTCGGCAGCTCTCGAAGCGTGCGCAGCGGCGAGAAGAAGGCGGGAAAGACGGCCAGGATTGCTCCCGCCGCACCGATCAGGAGCGCCGCGCGCAGCCCGATGAGCTCGCCCAGCAAGCCGCCGACGAGCGCACCGACCGGGCGTACGCCGTAGTTGATCGTGCGGTGCACACCGCTGACGCGGGCGCGCAGACGATGGGGTGTGAGCAGGGCCTGAATGCTGTTGGAGTTGACGTCGAAGAGCATCACGCCCACGCTGGAGACGAACTCGGCGACGACCAGCAGCGAGATCACGAGCGGCCGAGGCCCGTCGGCCACCGCGAAGAGCACGAGCGGCGCCGGGAAGACGAAGGAGCCGACGACGACGGTGGGGCCGTATCCGATGCGCGCGCCGATCCGCGCAGCCACGACCGCTCCCACTAGCGCTCCGACGGCCCCCGCGGAGAACACGGCGCCGATCAGGCCCGGCGAGAGGTCGAGTTCGCGCGCCAGGAAGAGGATGACCACGGCGTGGAACACGAAGTTGAAGAAGTTGAGCGTGGTGGCGCACGCCAGACCGGCGCGCAGCACCGGATGTCCGAGCAGGAAGCGGGCGCCGCCGGCCAGCCGTGTGCGCAACGGCTCTTCCTGCTCTCCGTCGGGCTCCGGCTCGGGCGTCCGCATCCGGCTGATGACCGCTGCGGAGCCGAGGAATGACAGCGCGTCGGCCAGAAGCGCGACGGGCGCGGTCAGGAGCTGTACGAGCCCGCCCGCGAGCGACGGCCCGGCGATGTACGAGGCCGAGCGCGTCGTCATCAGCTTGCTGTTCGCGTCGAAGACCGCCTCGCGGGGCACGACGACGACGAAGTACGACGAGTACGCCAGGTCGAAGACGACGGTGAGGGCGCCCACAGCGAAGGCGACGGCGTACAACTGCGGCATCGACAGCGCGTCGAGCGCGTACGCGAGCGGGACGGAGACCAGCACGAGCGCTCGCAGGACGTCTGTCGCCACCATCAGGTCACGGCGACCGCGCCGGCGGTCGATCCAGGCGCCGGCGCCGAGCGAGAACAACAGGTGCGGCAGCCAGCCGGCGGCCGTCAGTACGCCCATCTGCGACGCCGAGGCGTCGAGCACGAGCACCCCGGCGAGCGGCAGCGCCAGCAGCGTGATCTGGTCGCCGAAGACCGAGATCGTCTGACCGCTCCAGAGCCGCATGAAGTCGGCGTGCCGCCAGAGACCGCTCAGGCGCAGGCGGGCGCCAGGCTGCTCGATTGCCCCCATCTTTCTCCTCGTCGAGCTTGTGGCTTTGAGCCACAAGCTGCTTTCAGTTAGTGGTCGGTGTCCTTGAGCTCGAAGCGAAGGCTCGGGGACGGAGCCCGAACGAGCTGGATGTCCCCGCTGAGCGACTGGACGCGGAGCTCGACGAACGGCCCCTCACCATCCGGCCGGGCATCCTGAACCTCGAGCTCGGATGTCACGTCGCCGCTACGCGAGCCCGCGTCGATCCAGACGCGCGAGCCGCGGCGTACACCGACGTACACGTCGCCGGACACGGAATTCGCGTCCACCGAGCCTTCGCTGACCGCCTCGAGCCGCTGATCGCCGGACACGCTGTTCGAGTTCACAGACGAGCCTGCCTCACGCAGCCCGATGTCGCCGGAGACGCTGTTCAGGTTGGCCGTCCCCAGCACCGACGTCGCGGCGATGTCCCCGGAGACGGTGTTGATCTCGGCGGGGCCGTCGACGCGGCCAAAGCGCACGTCGCCGCTCACTGCCTGAGCGCGCGCCGAGCCGCCGACATCTGCCACCTCGACATCGCCCGACGTCGTCTCGACCTCGACGTTGCCGAAGCGGCCCCGGGCATCGAGATCGGCCGACTTCGACTTGAGCAGCAGGTCGGCTTCGCGCGGGCAGCGGATTTGCACCCGTACCTCTGGACTCCGCGAGAACAAAAAGCCGAGCCGCCCCGTAGCACCCCGCTCGGGCACGTCGACGCGAAGCTCGTGCCCGTCGCCGGACTGGCGCAGGTCGATGCGCGTCTCCTCTACCGCCGCCTCGCTGGCCTCATCGCGGCGCAGCGGGATGATCTCCACCTGCGTGGCGGCGCCGTCGACGGTCTCGACCTCGACCTCGCCGGCCGGCACGCGCAGCCGCAGCGTCAGTGATCCCGGCGTCTGGAACGTCTGCACCGGACTCGCCTCCCCTACGCCCGGGCGGAGCCGATGCTCCGCCCGATCGTCTCGATCAGCCACAGGTCGGCGGGCACGCCGGCGCGAGCCGCGGCTTCCTCGACACCGCGCTTCAGCTCGGCGGGGACGCGCACGCGAAGGTTCTTTTCCGGCACCGGTGGGCGGCGCCAGGGCGACGTCTCGTCGAGCACGGCGTGCCCGAATGGAAGTGGTTCGATCCTTGCCATGTCTCCCTCTCCTTTTCAGCTCTCCGCGAATCCCCTGAGCCGGTTCCCCGACGTCCTGCGCGGCGGCTGGCTGACGGCGCGCGAGAGAGCGCGCACGATCCACGTATTGACCGACGCTCCGGCCGCCGTTGCGGCGACCTCGATCTGATCCTTGAGCGAGTCGGACAGCCGCAAGGTAATGCGAGCCGTGGCGCCGTCCTCTGCCGTAGGCGCCTCTGGTTCGCGGCCCTCTTCCTCCACGAAGACGAGCTCGGGGTCGCGGCCGGCGAGCCGCACCTCGATGTGGCCGTTCGGGAGCTGCGCACTGAGCTCGACCGCGGCCGCCGAGAAGGCGTCCACGAGCCTGAGCGCGAGCGAGCCCTCGAGCACCACGCTGATTCGCTCAGCCGCCTGCACCGTACGCTCGTCGCCGACTGCGGCGACAGCGGTTAGGTCGCTGCGGAGAGCCTCGATGAACTGGGACAGCTGCATGGGCGGCAGTATGACATCACTTTGATGTCACTGTCAAGTCATCTTAGTGCGTTTTTGCTGTAGCGAGGACATCACAGTGGCTACGAAGCCCTCCAGGTCCGCCACAGAACCGTCGTTGACGTAGGAAAAGTCGGCCCGACGCAGCTTCTCGTCGTCGGGCAGCTGCCGGCCGGCCCGCTCGTCGGGGACTGCCCGGCCGCGGGCCGTACGCAACGCTCGAGACGCGGTGACCGCGACGACGGCGTCGAAGCGGTCCTGTGCCCCGACCTCGTAGAGGAGCGGGACCTCCGTGACGCACACCGCAGGCGGCTCGGGCAGCTCGGCAAGCCGTTCACGCCACGCGAGGTACTCGGCCGACACAAGCGGGTGGAGGAGGCCCTCGAGCCACTCGAGCTGCTTGCGGTCACGGAAGACGAGACCCGCTACCGCGCGGCGGTCGATCTCCCCATCGGGGCCCACGATCGTGTCGCCGAGCCGCTCCACGAGCGTGCGGCGCACGTCTTCGTTGTCGCGCAGCAGCCGATGGACGATCTCATCGCTCGAGATCACGGCCGCGCCCTGCCGCTCGAAGGCGTGCAGCGCCTCGCTCTTGCCGGCGCCGATGCCGCCGGTGATCGCGACCGCGAGTGGCTTACGCGCGTTCGTCTTCGACTGCTGCCGCCTGAGGCTCCGCGGCTTCGGGCTCGGGCGCGTCTGGAAGGGCCGACTCTCGCGTTGCCTCGTCGGGCTCCTCGGCTTCCTCGGGCGCAACACTCGCCATCGGCTCACCCTGCTCGACGGCAGGCGCAGCCGCCTCCTCGACGTCCTCGTCCGAGCTCGGCTCTTCGAGGGCTGCCTGCGGCTCTTCGGGGGCCTCCTCCGGCTCCTCGACTGCCGCCTGCGGCTCTTCGGGGGCCTGCTCCGGCTCCTCGACTGCCGCCTGCGGCTCTTCAGGGGCCTCCTCCGGCTCCTCGAGTGCCGCCTGCGGCTCTTCGGGAGCCTCCTCCGCCTCCTCGACTGCAGCGTGCGGCTCTTCGAGGGCTTCGTCCGACTGGTCCAGGGCCGCTTCGGGCTCACCGTGCGGGGCGATCGCGTCCTCGACGGGCTGTGCGGCCGAATCGCCGAATACATCCTCCGAGAGATCGAGCTGCGGCGGGGCGCCGTCTGCAGTGCGCACCGGCGCGCCCTCTTCGACCCGCTTCAGCGAGAGCGACAGGCGCCGCCGCTCGGCATCCACTTCGATGATCTTCACCTTGACGGTGTCGCCCTGCGCCACGACCTCGCGCGGGTTCTCCACGTGGTGCGCCGCGAGCTCGGAGATGTGCACGAGGCCCTCGACCCCCGGCAGGATCTCTACGAACGCCCCGAAGGTCACCACCTTGGTGACGCGACCTTCCACGACGTCGCCCTGGTTGTAGCTCTCGAGCACCTGCTGCCAGGGATCGGACTGTGTCTGCTTGAGCCCCAGGGAGATGCGCTGGCGGTCGCGATCGATGTCGAGCACCTTGACCTTGACCGGCTGGCCGATTTCGAGCACCTCGGAGGGATGGTTCACGTGCGTCCACGACAGCTCGGAGATGTGGATCAGGCCGTCCATGCCGTCCAGGTCGACGAAGGCGCCGAAGTCGACGATGTTGGAGATCGTGCCCTCCACCACGTCGCCGGGCGACAGCCGGTCGAGGATCGCCTGGCGCTGCTCCTTGCGCTCGTCCTCGAGCACGGCGCGGCGCGACAGCACGACGTTGTTGCGCGAGCGGTTGAGCTCGATGACCTTGCAGCGCAGCTCGCGGCCCAGGAACTCGTCCAGGTCCTGCACGCGGCGGATGTCGACGAGCGATGCGGGCAGGAAGCCGCGCACGCCCAGGTCGAGGATCAGGCCGCCCTTGACAACCTCGATAACGCGGCCGTCCACAGGTTCCCCACTCTCGGCGGCGCCCTCGATCTGCTTCCAGGCCAGCTCGAAGCGGGCGCGCTTCTTGGAAAGGATCAGCCGGCCCTCGGCGTCCTCCTTGGTGAGGACAAGCGCGTCGATCTCCTCGCCGATGTTCACTTCGTCGGCCGGGTTGACCGAGCGGCGGATCGAGAGCTCGGCGACCGGGATGACGCCTTCCGACTTGTAGCCGATGTCGACGAGCACCTCGTCCTTGTCGACGCGCACGACGGTGCCGTGCACGACCTCGCCCTCGGTGATCGTGGGGAAGCTCGCGTCGTAGTTCGGGATGCGCTCGCCGTCCGGGGTGGTCACCCAGACGTCGGCGTCGCCGTTTTGCACTGCCGGTGTGGTCTCGACGGTTTCGTTGGCCATGCGAAGAACGGTCAGTATAGCCCCGGCTTTTCGGCGCACCTGGGGGCGCCCGCGCGGCGTTCGTGGCGAAGCGCAGGCCTTTCTAGGCGGTCGAGCGGCCCAGGAACGTGCGGACGGTCTCGAGGTACTCGCCTTGCCGCTCGACGAAGCTCATGTGGCCCGCGCCGGGGATGACCGCGAGCTCGCTGCCCGGGATGCCCTCATGGATGACGCGGGCCGCCCGCGGAGTGGTCGTCCGGTCGTGCTCGCCCACGACGACCAGCGCGGCTTTGCCGACGCTCCCGAGCTCGCCGCTGTAGTCGAAATCGCCGTAGCCGACATTGGCGAAGTGGCGCAGCACATCCGGCGAGTAGACGGTGCCTTCGCAGAAGCCGGGCGGCGGAGTGCCGTGGAAGTGGTAGGGCATCTGATCCATGAGGAGCTCGTGGCACTCCGCCTCCGTGGCGACCGTCTTCTCACGTTCCCAGGACTCGACGATCGCGGCGCCTTCGGGGCCTAGCGCCTCGAGAGCTGCGTGGACGTCCGCCATCAAGGCTTCACTCGAGTCGCTGCCGCCCGAGATGACGTACGCCGCCGCCGTGCCGAGGTTGACGGCGTGCCAGGTGGTCACGATCGCGCCGAAGGAGTGGCCTAGCAGGGCGAAGTGCTCGAGCCCGAGGGCGTCGGCGAGCAGATCAACGTCGCGCGCGAACACCTCGAGCGAGAGCGTCGCCGTGTCGGCCACCCGCTCGCTTCGCCCCTGCCCGCGCTCGTCGACGTAGAGGAGCCGGAAGCGGTCGCCGAGCGGGTCGAGGTACGGCCGGAACATCGTGTGGTCGAGCCCGGGTCCGCCGTGCAAGACGACGAGCGGGAAGCCGTCGCCCACTTCCTGCACGAACAGCGAGTACCCGTCGGAGAGCCGCACGTGCACGCCTCAAGCATCGCAGGGACTGTGTCCGAAGACACGGAAGCCGCGCATGTCTAGTCACTGACTCGACACCATGCCTGGCACGGGACGGGGAGCCTCCGCAGTGGGCCTTGCCGGCGCTTTCCTCCTCGCTCCGCAGCCCGAAGGTGCGATCGCGCGCGCACACCACGTCGCACCGACGCCACCGTGCCTGGCACCGGCGCCTGCACTTGCGGAGGCCAGCGCTAGTCTGCGGCCGTGCAGCGGGTGATCGGCCCCGTCTCGGTCATTGTTCTCGTCGTGAGCCTCCTCGTCGCATTCGCGCAGCGTCCCTGGGACTTGCGCATGGGAGCAAACGAGGCCGCTCGCGCGCTCGAGGCCCGCCTCGCAAACGGCGTGCGCTACCGCTGCGAGCGAGAGGAGGACGACGGCTCGATCGCGATGGACGACGTGGACTACGCGTGCGGAGCTGTCAACCGGCGGGGAGCAATGGGCTACTGGATCGGCACGGATGTGGACGAGATCACCGAGGTGCTGCCTAGCGGCTGACGGGTCGGCAGGCAGTCATCCGCCCCTCGCCGCCGTGCCGGGCTTTGCCCGGCATGGCCGCTGCGGCCAGAGTAAAAGGCCCACGCTGAAAGTCGTCATGGCGCCGGCTCCGCCGGCGCCGGACTTTCAGCGTTTGCTTTCAGCGTTTAGCGTCGTGCCAGTCGTCGCCCGTGCCCACGTCGACGGCGAGCGGCGGGTCGAGGTCGAACGCTTTGCACATCTCCTCGCGGACGAGCTCGCGCACCGCGCCGACCTCCTTCTCCGGCACCTCGAGCAGCAGCTCGTCGTGTACCTGGAGGACGAGCCGCGCGCCTCTCCCCTCCTCGCGCAGGCGACTGTGGATGGCCACCATGGCCACCTTGATGATGTCGGCGTTCGAGCCCTGCATGACGAAGTTCACTGCCAGCCGTTCGCCGAGAGAGCGGGTGGCCCGGTTGCGGGTGCGGATCTCGGGCACCGGCCGCCGGCGCCCCATCAGGCTCGTCACGTAACCGTCGCGCTCGGCCTGCTCGATCGTCCGCTGGATGAAGTCCTGCACGTGCGGGAAGCGCGCCAGGTACGCGTCGATGTACTCCTGCGCCTGTTCACGGGGAATCTCCAGGTTCTCGGAGAGCCCGAACGCCGAGATGCCGTAGACGATCCCGAAGTTGATCATCTTGGCGATCGAGCGCTCAGCGGTCGTCAGCGTGGCGGGATCCTTGCCCAGCACCTCAGCCGCCGTCGCCGCATGAATGTCCTCCCCGCGCGCGAACGCCTCGCGCAGCTTCGGCTCCCCCGACACGTGCGCGAGGATGCGCAGCTCGATCTGTGAATAGTCGGCTGAAAGCAGCTTGTAACCACCCTCCGCGATGAAGGCGGAGCGGATCTCGCGCCCGAGCTCCGTGCGAATAGGAATCGCCTGCAGGTTCGGGTTCGACGTGGACAGGCGACCTGTCGAGGCAACCGCCTGGTTGAAGGTCGTATGCAGCCGGCCGTCCTCGCCGATCAGGCTCGGCAGCGGCCCCAGGTACGTGTTCAGCAGCTTCGAGTACTCGCGCCACTCCTCGATGACGCCGACGATCTCGTGCTCGTGACGGATCGTTCGGAGGACTCGCGTGTCGGTCGAGTAGCCCGTCTTACCCTTGCGGCCGGGTGTCAGCTCCAGCTTCTCGAACAGGATCCGCCCCACCTGAGGGGTCGAGCCGATCATGAACTCCTCACCGGCGAGCTCGTAGGCGCGTGACTCGAGCTCCTCGACGCGCTCGGCAAGGCGCGCCGTGATCTCGCCCATGCGGTACGTGTCGATCTTCACGCCCACCGCTTCCATCGCCGCCAGCACCTCGGTGAGCGGCAGCTCGACCTCGCGGTAGAGGCGCTCCACGCCACGCTCCTCGAGACGCGCGCGTAGTGGCTCGATCATTCGCAGCGGTTCCGCAGCGCGCCGCACCAGAGCTGCCGTCTCTTCGTCCGTCGCCGGCTCGGGGGCGGCCTCGACCGCGTACTCCGCCGCAAGGTCGTCGAGCTCGTAGGTCGCGCGACCGGGATCGATCAGGTAAGCCGCGATCAACGTGTCGTCGGCCGCCTCGAGGCGCTGCGCCTTCGCGTCGTGGACGACGAGCTGCCACTGACTTGGTGGCTCTGAGCCACCAGGTCTCGGTGCCACGACCACCTCGCTGCCGGTCGCAAGCGCCCAGCGGTCGTCGTCCGCGGCGAAGCCCACGGGGCCCGCAACCGTGGGCAGCTCGCCCTCGCGCCACGGCATCGGCGTGGCCTCGACGATGCGCTCGGCGGCCGGCACCGCCTCGTCGAGCTCGTCGACGCGGTTGAGCAAGTTGCGAAACTCGAAGCGGCGGAACATCTCGCGCAGCTGCGAGCGGTCGGGCGGCGACAGCACCAGCTTCGCGGGATCGCAGTCGAGCTCCAGATCACGGCGCATCGTGGCGAGCACCTTGGCGCCGCGCGCCTGCTCGGCGTGCTCGGTGATCGACCGCGAGCGCGCCGGTGTGAGCTCGTCCACGTGCTCCAGCACCTCCTCGAGCGAGCCGTACTGGGCGATCAGCTGTCCGGCGGTCTTGTCCCCGATGCCGGGGATGCCCGGGATGTTGTCGGAGGCGTCGCCCTTGAGCCCGATGAAGTCGGGCACCTTCTCCGGCGGAATGCCGTAGCGCGCCTCGACCCGTTCCGGCGTGTAGACGTGGACGTCCGATACGCCCCGCGGCGTCATCATCAGGCAGACGTTCTCGGAGACGAGCTGGAAGGCATCGCGGTCGGTCGACACCACGCAGGTCTTGACTCCCGCCGAGTCCGCGCGGTCGGCCAGCGTGGCGATGACGTCGTCCGCCTCCCAGCCCTCGAACTCGAGGTTGCGGTAGCCGAACGCCTCGACTATCGGCCTGAAGTACGGGAACTGCTCGCGCAGCAGGTCGGGCATCGGCTTGCGCTCGACCTTGTAGGTCTCGGACAGCTCGTGCCGGTGGACGGGCCGCGTATCCCATGCGACGGCGACACCCTTGGGGCGGTAGTCCGAGAGCAGCTTGAAGAGCATGTTCGTGAACCCGAGCAGCGCGTTTGTCGAGAAGCCCTCGCTGGTGGCCAGCTCCTCGGGCAGCGCAAAGAAGGCGCGGTAGGCGAGATTGTTGCCGTCGACGAGGAACAGCTCGCTCTCGCGCGCCGGGCCGTCGTCGAGCTGCAGCTCCACACCGGTCAGCGTCTTCGGGCTCACGGGTTCAAAGCTATCTTCCCTCGCCGATGCCGGCGCTCGAAATCCACCCCTTCGGCGAAGAGCACCTCGACGACGCCGCGCAGCTGCTCGCCGCACGCCACGGCCGCCACCGCGCAGCGGAGCCGCTTCTGCCCAAGCGCTACGAGGATCCCGCCGCCGCCCGCGACGAGATCGCCGCCCTTTTCCGCGCCGACGGCGCGTCGGGCGCCGTGGCCACGCGCGAGAGCCGTGTGGTCGGCTACGTCCTCGGGATTCGCAAGGACGACGCCGTCTGGGGCCCGAACGTCTGGGTCGACCCGGCCGGGCAAGCCGTCGAGCAGGCCGAGGAGGTCCGCGACGTCTACGCAGCCGCCGGCGCCCGCTGGGCAGCCGAAGGGCGCACGCGCCACTATGCGGTCGTGCCCGCTTCCGACGGCGAGCTGCTCGATGCCTGGTTCCGGCTCAGCTTCGGCGCCCAGCACGCACTCGCCGTTCGCGAGCTCCCGGACAGCGCAGAGGCGTCTGACGGAGTACGCGAGGCGGAGCCGCGGGACGTCGAATCGATCCTCGAGCTCGCGCCCCTGCTCGACCAGCACCAGGCGCTCGCGCCCGTGTTCTCCGGCTTCGACCGCGAGCTGAACCTGGACGAGCTGCGCCAGGAAATCGCCGAGGACATTGGCAAACAGGAGGTAGGCAACCTGGTCGCCGAGGCCGACGGCCGCCTCGTGGGCAACTTCGAGATCGTCCCCGTCGAGATCTCTTCCGTCCACGCCGGCCTCGCCCGCGTCGAAGGCGCCTCCTTCCTGTCGTGGGCCGCCACGCGGCCGGAGGTGCGTGGCACCGGCGCCGGGCTCGCGCTCACCAACGCCTCGTTCGCGTGGGCGCGCGCCCACGGCTACGAGACCATGGCCACCGACTGGCGAGTCACGAATCTCCTCTCGTCGCGGTTCTGGACCCGGCGCGGCTTTCGGCCGACCTTCATGCGCCTGTACCGCTCCATCCCGTGACTGTGCGGCCCGCCGAAGCGCATGACGCCGAGCGAGTCACCCGGCTCCTCGCCGCGCTGGGCCGTCCGGCCGTCGCTCACGAGAGCGCTGCACAACACGCGGTCTTCACGCAGCACCTCGCAGACGGCGCGTGCACGATCTTTCTTGCAGAGGACGACGGCGCGGCGGCGGGCGTGGTCAGCCTGTGGTTCCGGTCCCGGCTCAACTGGACGTCGCCGGAAGCGTGGGTGCCCGACCTCTACGTCGACCCCGCTTTTCGCCGCCGCGGCCACGCCCGGGCACTGCTCGACGCGTGCGTGAAGGAGGCACGGAGCCGTGGCTGCCACCGGCTCGTCCTCGAGTCGGGGCACGAGCGGACCGAGGCCCACCGGCTCTACGAGGAGTACGGCTTCGTGCATACCGGGCGCTCCTACGGCCTACAGCTCGCCTGATGCGCTTCCCGCTACTGGCCGGCAGCCGCGTGCTGCTCGT
>DAITAO010000103.1:0-9537 GCA_036824245.1 Gaiellaceae bacterium
TGACGATCTTCGGCTCGGCACGGGTGAGCGAAGAGCACCCGGCGTACCGCGCGGCGCGCACGACCGGCCGGCTGTTCGCGGAGGCCGGTTTCGCCGTCGTCACCGGGGGAGGCCCCGGCGTCATGGAGGCCGCCAACCGCGGTGCCCGGGAGGCCGGCGGGGTGTCCGTGGGCTTCAACATCGAGCTGCCGCACGAGCAGCGCATGAATCCCTACGTGGACCTCGGCTACACGTTCGAGCACTTCTACGTACGCAAGGTGATGCTCGTCAGGGCGGCCGAGGGCTTTGTGCACTTTCCCGGAGGCTTCGGCACGCTCGACGAGCTCTTCGAAGGGCTCACGCTCATGCAGACGGACAAGGTGCGCGACTTCCCGGTCGTCCTCTACGACACCGAGCACTGGCGGCCGCTGCTGGACTGGTTCGAGGGCACGCTGCTCGAGCAGGGGATGATCTCGGCAGGCGACGAGGAGCTGCTCTTCGCGACGGACGACCCCCGCGAGGCATTGCGCATCGTGGACGAGTGCTACGAGCGACGGTGCGCCGACGTGCCCGTCGAGCCGCAGAAGGCCGACGCGCAGTAGCGACTAGAGGCCGGGTGGCGGACCGCGCCGCTCCAGATGCTTTAGCTGCTCCGCGCCGTGAATCGTGTTGATCTCGTCCGCGTCGCGGTAGCGCCACCGCCGGCGAGCATCGAGGTACCTGAACGGCCTCAGAATGCCCGCGAACACTCGGTCCAAGTGACGCGTCGGTACGAGACTCGTCAGCACCGCGGCCACGCCGACGGCGACCAGGAACGGCAAGATCAATCTGGCGAGATCCCACTTGGTGTCGATCCAATCGTCCACTCGGCGTGTCCTGTTCCCGCTCCGACCCGGGCGTAGACTCGGTGCCGTGCGTGGTTGCTTTGCAACAGACTGTTACAAGCGATGAGGCTGCGCGACCTGCCGTCGGTCGACGAGCTGCTCCGGCACGAAACGCTCGCCGAGCTACCACGGCCGCTTGTACTGGCCGCGGCGCGCGCCTCCCTCGCGCGCGCGCGCGAAGAGATCGCGGCCGGCCACGAGCCCGGCGACCTGGTCGAGCGGGTGCTGGTGGAGCTCGAGGCGATCCAGCGGCCGCAGCTGCGGCGCGTGATCAACGCAACCGGGGTGCTCCTACACACGAACCTCGGTCGCGCGCCGCTTGCCGAGGCCGCGTTGGCGCGCGTCCGCGAGGTGGCGGCCGGCTACTCGAATCTCGAGTACGACCTCGCCGAGGGCACCCGCGGCTCCCGGCAGCACCACGTGGCGGGCGCGCTACGGCGGCTGACCGGCGCCGAGGCGGCGCTCGTCGTGAACAACAACGCGGCCGCTGTGCTGCTCGCGCTCGCCGCGCTCGCCGAGGGCCGCGAGGTGCTCGTCTCGCGCGGCGAGTTGATCGAGATCGGAGACGGCTTCCGCATTCCGGAGGTGCTCGAGCGATCTGGGTCACGTCTGGTCGAGGCGGGGACCAGCAACCGCACGCGCGCCGCCGACTACGACCGCGCCGCGGGGCCCGACTCGGCGGTGTTGCTGCGTGTGCACCAGTCCAACTTCCGCGTCGTCGGCTTCACGGCGCGGCCGCGCCTGGAAGAGCTGACCGCCGTCGCCCGCCGCCACAACCTCGTCCTGGTCGAGGACCTGGGCTCGGGCGCCTTCGACGCCTTGCAACAGACTGTTGCAAGGTCGGATGAGCCGCTGGTGCGGGAGAGCGTGGCGGCGGGTGCGGATCTCGTCTGCTTCTCGGGCGACAAACTGCTCGGCGGGCCGCAGGCCGGCATCGTGGTCGGCCGTGGCGAGCTCGTGGAGCGCCTGCGCCGACACCCGCTCCAGCGGGCGCTGCGCGCCGACAAACTGACGCTCGCCGCGCTCGAGGGCACGCTCGCGCTGCACCTCGACCCGGAGCGCGCAACCCGCGAGATTCCCTTCCTGCGCGCATTCCACGAGCCGGCCGACACCGTTCGCGCCCGCGCGGAGCGGCTCGCCGCGCTCGTCGGCGGAACCGTGGAGGAGACGACGGCACGCGTCGGCGGCGGCGCGCTGCCGCTCGCCGAGCTGGCCAGCTTCGCCTGCGCCGTGGACGAGGAGCTCACCGCGCCGCTGCGCTTCGGCGAACCGGCGGTGGTGGGGATCGTCCGGGACGCCCGCTGCCTGCTCGACTGCCGTACGATCGCGGACGCCGAGGTCGACGAGGTCGCCGCTGCCGTTAGTCGCGCCCGCGGGTGAGCCGACGGCCGGGAGAGACCCACGCGTGTCTCTGACGGTCGGCACGGCGGGCCACATCGACCATGGCAAGACGTGGCTCGTCCGTTCACTGACGGGCAAGGACACCGACCGGCTGCCCGAGGAGCGGCGGCGCGGCATCTCGATCGAGCTCGGCTACGCCCCGCTCGAGCTGCCGGACGGGCGCGTTCTCTCGCTCATCGACGTGCCCGGCCACGAGCGGTTCGTACGCACGATGGTGGCCGGCGCGACGGGGATCGACCTCTTCCTGCTCGTGGTGGACGCCGGCGAGGGTCCGCGCGCACAGACACACGAGCACCTCGCAATCCTCCGACTGCTCGGCGTCGAGCGCGGCGTCGTCGCCGTCACGAAGGCGGATTCGGTGGACCGCACCACGCTCACAGCGGCGCTCGAGCAAGCCGCCGAGCTCGTTCCCGGAATCGCCGTCCTGCCCGTCAGCGCGAAGACCGGAGCCGGGCTCCCCGAGCTGGTGGGCGCGCTCGCAGCCCTGGCCGATACGCGACCCGTACGGCCGGCCCCGACGCGGCTCTTCATCGACCGCTCGTTCACGCTACGCGGCATCGGCACCGTCGTGACCGGCACGCTCTGGTCCGGCTCGATCGGCCGGGGAGATGTGCTCCGCGCCGAGCCGGGCGGGCTGGAGGTGCGGGTGCGCAGCGTGCAAGTCCACGACCGCCCGATAGAACGCGCCACGGCCGGCCGCCGCGTCGCCGTCGGATTGCCCGGCGCCGAGCGGACGCAGCTGAGCCGGGGCCGAGCGCTCGTCGAACCGGGCGGCTATCCGGTCGCTTACCGCCTCGACGTGCAGCTCGTGGAGCTCGAGCCGATCGCGCAGGGCGCCCATGTTCAGGTCCATCACGGCACGACTGAGACCCCTGCGCGGGTGGCCCGCGTCGGCGATCGTTTCGCCCAGCTGCGACTCGCAGAGCCGGTGGTCGCGGCACGAGGGGATCGTGTCGTGATCCGAGACGGCCGGACGATCGGCGGCGGCCGGGTGCTCGACCCTGCGCCGCCGCGGCGCACCCACCCTGCCCGTCTCGAACTGCTCGCCTCCGGCGACCCGGCGGCAATCGCCCGAGCCGCGGTTCGCGCGCCGGTACGCGCTGCCGACCTGGCGGCGCGCGGCCTCCTGTTCGGCGACGAGCTCGAACTCGGTCTCGCGGCCCTGATGAGTGCAGACGACTGGGTGTTCGCTGGCGACTGGCTCGCCGAGGAACGGGACGCAGTCCACGAGCAACTGCGCGAGCACGCGCGGCGGTCGCCGCTCGATCCCGGACTGCCGCTCGCGCAGCTCCTTCCGGCTTCGTGGTCGGCGGCCATCCTGCCGCTCCTGGACGTGGAGCGACGCGGGGCGTCGATCTTTCTGCCCGGGTCGGTGGCCATGCTCGGCACTCGCGCGGAGGCGGCCACGCGCCTCGAGCGAGAGCTGGGCGAGGCGGGGCCGACCGGCGCACGCGTCGCCGATCAGGAGCTGGGCGCCTTCCTCGAGCGGGAGGAGCGGCTCGTGCGCCTCGGCGCCGGCTTCGCGGTGTCGCCCGCCGCGTACGCGCAGGCACGGCGTGTGGTGATCGACGAGTGCGAACGGACCGGATCCATCCGGCTTGCCCGCTTTCGCGATCTGCTCGGCGTGTCGCGGCGCTCGGCTCAGCAGCTGCTCGAGCGCCTGGACGCCGACGGAGTCACCCGGCGAGTAGGCGACACGAGGGTGCTCAGGCGCTCGGCGCGGGCTTCAGCGTGACGTCGAACGTGCAGGCGTCCGCGCCGCGCCGCATGCACGTCTGCTCCTCTATGTGGGCCGTCTCGCCGTAATAGCGGGCCGTCCCTTCGACAAGCCCGCGCAGCAGCGGACAGAGCCGGCGCGCTGACGTGTAGACAATCGAGACGCCGTCCTCACCGAGCTCGGTGATGTGCAGCTGCGGCGGCTCTGCGTTCGGGATCGTCGCACGCACGAGCTCGTGGATGCGCGTCTCCACTGTGAGCAGGAAGGCGCGTGCGGTCGGAGCGATGGCGAAGAAGGCCGGATAGAGGCGGGCGAACGTCGTCTGCGCCGTGAAGATGCCGAATTCATGGACGAGCGCGTCGAAATCCGTCCCCGTCGACTCCGCGGCGCGCCCGACGAACATGAGCAGCTCCTCGTCCGGGTAGGTCTCGCTGAGCAGGTAGGCGCCGCCGCCGGCGAAGACGCTCTGAGTCATCTCTCGGCCAAAGCTCGTGGTCAGGTAGTCCCGGAAGCTCGAGAAGATGACTCCGTGCACCTACCGGCGATTCTATGACTGTCGCCTCCACTTGACAGGGGCCCACGCCTGACGACAGTGAGAAGAGACCCTGGGGGGTCCAGGGGGAAGTCAAGGGGGAGGTTCATCTCTATGCGTCTGCGAATTCTTTTCGCAGCTCTGCTTGCCGTTGGTATGTCCGCGTTTGCGGCATCACCGGCGCTGGCAAACGACGGGGCGGCTCATCCGAGCTTCGACCCGCAGACGACGAACGTGCCTTATCTCGCCTGGCGTGGCGAGGAGGTGCGGCTCGTCAAGTGTGTTGACGACCTGCGCAGTGTCGAGGTCGACTGGATCGTCGAGGACTGGAGCGGCTATCCGTTCCAGCCGCCGTCGCTCGAGACGTCGACCGTCGATATCTTCGAAGGGTCCGGCGAGCACTACCGCGACGACTGCGTCAAGGCCAACTTCGTTTCGCTGAAGGCCGGTCTCGCACAGATCAAGCTCGTCATCTCGGACGCCTACTCGGGCGATCCGATCGTGAAGCACCAGTTCCTGGTCGGCTGGCTCGGCCTGAACACGCCGACACTGGCCAGCCCGCTCGACGGGCTCGAGGACGTTGCCGGTGGCGAGGGGAACCGGCTGCGCCTTAACGTGACCGGCACCCTGCCGCTCGGCAACAACTTCTCCGAGCTCGGCATGGGTCCGTCGATCACACTGCCGTCGAACGACTGGGCGACGCTCGCCGGGAAGCTGGCGACGACCAGCGACTCGCGGCCGTTCTACCGCGATGCGCCGTGGCGCATGTGGGACATCCACGACGACCAGCTGCTGACCGAGGGTCACGTGGACGCCGATGCGGCGGTACATCCCAATCCGTATGGCGGCCCGTGCGGTCCCGAGTCCGAGACCGGACTGCTGCCTCACGATGCGGCGATCGACGCGGTCGACAACTGCAAGGCGTTCGCCAATTACGGCGAGGCCGACGATGATCCGTTCTCACGGATCTGGGGCGACCTGACCGGCGGCGGCGAGTTCGGCAGCCCGACTGAGGGCCCGTGGGATCCGCTCCGCCCGAATCAGACGTTCCTGGGCGACGGCAACCTCAACGCTGGCGACGTCCCGATGCCTGCTGCACGCATCGACTTCGCTATCGCCGAGAACGCCGGTGACGGCGTCGACCTCGGCGGTGTCGGCTTCCTGGCCGTGGCCAACAAGGGCAACAGCGGTGGCGTCCGCGACATCTACGAGCGCCGCCAGGACGCCGTCATTAACGACGGCGATCCGCACAACCTGTATGCCCCGTACTACGAGGCGTACATCCCGGCGACCCGTGCCGAGTTCGACCATGACGGAACCTCGTCCGGTACGGACACGGCTGACGTTGCCAACAACTACCCGAACTACCAGACGTGTCTCGACGACAATGAGGCACACGGAAACGACATCGACGACGCCGACTGCGAGTACGACTACTGGGATCACGAGCTCGTGCTCCGCAGTGCGGTTGCTGAGGACACCGATTGTCTGCGCCGCTACATCCGCCACGACAACCGGATCCTCTACAGCGACTACCGCGAGACCCCTTCGGGCCCGCATGCAGTCGTGACGTACTCGGACGAGCACGGCGAGGCATGGGTTGAGTTCAAGCCTGGCCTCGGCTTCTTCTTCGACAACCTCGGCCTGGACATCAACCTGAACAACGGTTGTGACCTCGAGGACATCGACGTGCTCGGCCGTGCCGCCGTCACCGCGATTGCGCGGTACCCGGCACAGAAGGTGACCGACCCTGACAAGGCGTCGAACACCCTCACGAAGGTCGTGCACAACCTGTTCCACAAGGAGGTCGTGTGCGTCCCGAAGGGCGAGGGCATCTTCAACTCGCTCGCCTTCATCTGCACGGCGACTGCCATCGACATCGACGGCCGCCCGTTCGTGCACGAGGAGGTCTGCTTCATGACCAACGGCGAGGGCATGCGGGAGTACCCGCTTGGCCGGCCTGACGTGGTGCGCGATCTCCATCGCCTCTGCGTCAAGACGGACTCGAACGGCCAGGCATCTGTCGAAGTCTTCGGCAAGTGCCAGACCGGCAACGTCATCGCCGAGTTCGTGGACGAGGGTCTGATCCGGTACGACATCTTCACGTTCGGCTGCCCGCCCGGCGGTGCCGGCGGCACGTCGTCCGGCTCGGCCGGAGGCAGCGGCTCGGCCGCTCCCGCCGGTGACATCGTCCCGGGTGCGTCGAACGCCACGATCCGCTCGATCATCAGCGGCTCCAAGGCTGACGGCAAGTCCGCGGCATCGTCTGCGAAGAAGGCGGCCAAGGCGAAGCTGGCCTTCGCCCGCATCCAGGTCAAGTCGTTCCAGAAGCGCGACCGCTTTGTCGTCGTGCGTGTGAACGGTCTGGCCCGGACGGCGAAGATCCAGGTCACCCTGGTCGGCAAGAAGGGCAAGGTGCTCCGCAAGGTTGTTCGGACGGTTCCGACCAACCGCACGGTGCGCGTGCCCGGTCTGAAGCTGCCGAAGGCGGCGAAGACCCTGCGCGTGAAGGTGCTCGCGTAACTCGGCATCTCACCTAGTAGTGACGACGAGGGCCTGCGCGAGCGGGCCCTCGTCGCTTTCTGAGTGCGCTGTTAGCCTCGCCGCGGAGCGGCGTGGGCCCGGTGGCCCAGCCGGTCTTCAAAACCGGTGAGGTCTGGCAGCCCCAGGCTGGCTCGGTTCGACTCCGGGGCCGCTCCGTTTTCAACCTCGCAACGGGTTCATCGCCGACGGCGGGGCATCCTTCACGAGCGCCAGTAGGGGGCGTTCCTCCCGCTTAGCGTGCGCGGTCCGCCGACGCAGAAGATCGTCCCGCGCAGATCGGGTCCTGCTGTGGTCTTTGGTGCTTTCCCGGTCGTAGACTCGTCCGGTGGTCGCCTGCGCAGCCTGCGGCAAGGAGAATCCCGAGGGGTTCCAGTTTTGCGGCTTCTGTAGCGCGCCGCTGACCGCGCTTGCTGCGCCCACGGCACGAGAGCGGAAGGTGGTGTCGGTGTTGTTCTGCGACCTGGTCGGCTTCACCGCCGCGTCGGAGCGCGCCGATCCGGAGGAAGTGGAGGCGCGCGTTGTCCCGTACCACCAGCGGGTCCGCCGGGAGATCGAGGGGTTCGGAGGAACGGTGGAGAAGTTCATCGGCGATGCGGTGATGGCGGTGTTCGGGGCGCCGGTCGCGCACGAGGATGATGCGGAGCGGGCGGTGCGGGCGGGGCTTCGCGTTCTGGAGGCAATCGAGGAGCTGAACGCGGCAACGCCCGACCTCGCGCTCTCGGTGCGGGTCGGCATCAACACGGGCGAGGCGATCGTCTCCCTCGATGCGCGGCCGGAGCAGGGCGAGGCAATGGTGACCGGCGACGTCGTTAACACCGCCGCCCGCATCCAGTCGGCGGCGCCGGTAGATGGAGTGGCGGTCGGTGAGGGCACGTTCCGGGCGACCGAGCGGGTGTTCAACTACGAGCGACTCGAGGCGGTGACCGCGAAGGGCAAGGCGGAGCCTCTGGCGCCGTGGCGGGCACTGGGGCGGCGGGCGCGCTATGGCTCGGATTTCATTCGCTCGCTCACCACCCCGCTGGTCGGTCGGGAGCTTGAGCTGTTGCAGTTGCGCACCGTGTTCGACCGAGTCGCGAGCGAACGGCAGGTGCAGCTGGTCACGCTCGTGGGTGAGCCAGGGGTGGGCAAGTCCCGGTTGGTGGCGGAGCTGTTCGCCTACATCGACGAATTGGAGCGGATCATCCGCTGGCGGCAGGGCCGCTGTCTGCCCTACGGAGAGGGGATCACGTTCTGGCCTCTCGGCGAGATCCTCAAGGCCCATGCAGGCATCTACGAGTCCGACCCGGCGGCGGAGGCGGCTGCGAAGCTGGAGGCGGTGTTGCCCGACTCGGAAGATCGTCCCTGGCTGCGGGCGCGCCTGTTGCCCCTGCTTGGCATCGACTCGGGCGAGGCTGCCGCCCAGGAGGAGGCGTTCACCGCCTGGCGCAGGTTCCTCGAGTCGATCGCCGAGCACGGGCCGGCGGTGTTCGTCTTCGAAGACGTGCATTGGGCCGACGACGCCATGCTCGCCTTCATCGAGCATCTGGCCGACTGGGCACAGGGTGTGCCGCTACTCGTCGTCTGCACAGCGCGGCCGGAGCTGTACGAGCGCAACGCCACCTGGGCCGCCGGCCTCGCGAACCAGACCGCGATCCGCCTCTCGCCGCTCTCGGACGCCGATACCGCCCGGCTGGTGTCGGCGCTGCTCGAGCAGGCGGTGCTGCCGGCGGAGACGCAGCAGCTGCTGCTTGAGCAAGCGGGCGGCAACCCGCTGTATGCGGAGGAGTTCGTGCGCATGCTGCGCGACCGCGGCCTGCTCGACACCCATGGCACCCTGAAAGCAGACGCGGAGGTGCCGTTCCCGGACTCGCTGCAGGCGCTGATCGCCGCGAGGCTGGACACGCTGCCGCAGGAGCGAAAGCGGCTGTTGCAAGACGCCGCTGTGATCGGGAAGGTGTTCTGGGCCGGCTCGGTGGCCGCGATGGGCGAGCGTGACCCGCACGCTGTCGAGCAGGCCCTGCACGAGCTGGCGCGCAAGGAGCTGGTGCGCCCGGCCCGCCGCTCCTCGATGGAGGGCGAGGCCGAGTATGGCTTCTGGCATCTGCTCGTCCGCGACGTCGCCTACGCGCAGATCCCCCGGGCCGAGCGGGCGGCCAAGCACGTGCGGGCCGCCGACTGGCTCGATGCGAAGGCTGGCGAGCGGGTCGAGGACCTGGCCGAGGTGCTGGCCTACCACACCGGCGAAGCGCTGGCGCTGGCGCAGGCAAGCGGCGACAGTGTCCTCGTCGCCGAGCTCAGCCCGAGCGCCGGCCGCTACGCACTGCTGGCCGGCGAGCGGGCGCTCGGCCTCGATACCGGCAAGGCACTCAGCCTGCTCGAACGGGCGCGCACGCTCACCCCCCAGAGCGACCCGGCCTTCCCGCTCGTCCTTGCTCGCTGGGCGGACGCGGCCCGCCAGGCCGGGCGGCTGCGCGAGGCTGCCGCCGCGCTCGAGCAGGCGA
>DAITAO010000104.1:0-9441 GCA_036824245.1 Gaiellaceae bacterium
TGGGCTTCGACGACCTGCGTCTCTCGCGGTTCACGACGCCACCGTTGACGACGGTCCATCAGCCCGGGCTCGAGATCGGACAGCGTGCCACCCAGCTGCTGCTCGACCTCGCGGCTGGCCGTGAAGTCCGGCCGCTGTTGCACTTGCTCGAGCCGACACTCGTCGTCCGCGGCTCCACCGCGCCGCCTCGCCTGGACGCTTGACAGCCGTTCTGTAACCGCTTACTGTAACCGCTTCCAGATGGCCCGACGGCTCCACGTTGGCGTGATCGGCGTCGGCAGGATCGGCGCCGTCCACGTCGAGACTCTGCGGACGCTCGAGGGCGTGTCTCGGCTCACGATCGCCGATGCAGACGAGGCCCGGGCACGCCAGGTAGCCCGCACATTCGGCGTCCAGGCGGTGGAATCGCCCGAGGCGCTCGTGGAAGCTGGAGCGGACGCGCTCGTCGTCGCAACGGCAACGGGCGGCCATGCGACGCTGCTGCGGCTGGCCGCAGCGTCGGGTCTACCGGCGTTCTGCGAGAAGCCGGTCGCGCTCGACCTGGCCACGCTCGACGACGTGGTCGCCGAGGTAGAGCGTGCCGGCATCCTCGTCCAGATCGGTTTCCAGCGACGCTTCGACGCCGGCTACCGAGCCGCGCACGACGCGGTCGGAAACGGTGCGCTGGGGAACCTGCTCGCCGTTCGCGCGGCCACGCACGACCCTGCGCCGCCGGCCGAGGCGTACATCGCCACGTCGGGCGGCATTTTCCTCGACCTGCATATCCACGATTTCGACGCGCTGCGCTTCGTGACCGGACAGGAGATCGTCGAGGTCTACGCCGACGGGGCTGTCCGCGAGACGCCGTGGTTCGCGCGGCACGGAGACGTGGATACGGCTGTCGCGGTTCTGCGGCTGAGCGGCGGCGCGCTCGGCATCCTCTCGGGGACGCGCCACGACGCGCGCGGCTACGACGTTCGGCTCGAGGCCTTCGGCACCCGAGACAGCATCGCCGTCGGCGTCGACGGACGGAGCCCGATTCGATCCGTGGAGCCTGGCGCGGTGCCGCCCGCAGAGGCCGGCTACCGCAACTTCCTCGAGCGTTTCGAGGGCGCGTACCGGGCCGAGCTCGCTGCCTTCGTCGACACCGTGCGTGAGGGAGGCACGAGTGTCTGCACGCTCGACGACGCGCGCGCCGCGGTGATGGTCGCGCTCGCGGCACAGCGCTCGAGAACGGAGCGGCGTCCTGTCTCGACCGAGGAGGTGGCTAGCGCAGAAGCCGTCCCGGGTTGAGAATCGGACATTCAAGTCGAACCCACCGAAGGAGGCGGGGATGAAGGACGAAGTTCTCGAGACGTTAGACGAGTCGCAACTCACGCGGCGCGGGCTCCTGGTCAGCGGAGGCCTTGCGGCCGCAGGGCTCACTGCTCTCGGCGGGCCGACCGCCGCGGCGTTCGGTGCGACGCCGACAAAGATCAGGGTTGCGGTCGTCACACACGGAGACACCGGCTCGTTCTGGTCGGTCTTCAAGAAGGGCGTCGACCAGGCTGCGAAGGACTTGAAGTCGCGCGGTGTCAGCGTCACGCAGGTCTACGCCAACAACGACGTCACCAAGCAGGTCAACGGGATCAACGCGGCGATCGCCGCGGGAGCGAAGATCATCGCGACGTCGGTCCCGGACGCGAGCGCGCTGCGGGACCCGCTCAGGAGGGCGTCCCAGAAGGGGATCCGCATCATCACCGTGAACTCCGGGCTGGGCTCCTTCGATTCGCTGAAGGCGTACATGGTGCACGTCGGTCAGACGGAGGACATCGCGGGCCAGGGCGCCGGGAAGCAGTTCAAGGCCGCAGGCGCCAAGAAGGTCCTGGTGGTGGTCCACGAGGCGAGCAACTCGGGCCTCGTGCAACGCGCCAACGGCGTCAAAAAGATCCTCGGCTCGGGCAACGTCAAAGTGCTGACGATTCCGAACGCGAAGTCGGACATCCCGGGCACGAAGACGAAGGTAAAGGCTGCGTTCACGGCGGACCGGTCGCTGGACGGCTTCCTCGGCCTCGACCCCGACGTGACGATCCCATGCACCGACGTCGTGCCGGCCAAGACGAAGGTCGGCACGTTCGACGTCGGCGGTTCGATCAAGCTCATCCGCTCCGGGAAGATGATCTTCGCGATCGATCAGCAGCAGTACCTCCAGGGATATCTGCCCGTCGTCTTCGCCGTCCTCTACGAGACCAACCTCAACACGGTGGGCAACGGCGCGCCCGTGCTGACCGGCCCAGGGATCATCGACAAGTCGAACGCTGCCAGGGTGGCCGCACTCGCGGCGAAGGGCACCCGCTAACAACTGGTTCTGGGCGGGCGGCCACGATGGTCGCCCGCTCTCCCGGTTTCAAGAGGTACGCACGATGGCCGAGACAGCAGCACCGACCGCGCGACCAGACGAGCGACTCGTGCGGGTCAGCCCGCTGACGCGGGTCCTCACGCGTCCGGACATCGGGGCGGCGCTGGGTGCGGTCGCTGTCTTCTTCGTATTCGCGTACTTCGCCCGCGACGTGGACTGGATCAGCGATCCCGGGATCTACGCCGGCTGGACCGACCAGGCGGCGCAGTTCGGGATCGTCGCGGTCCCGGTAGCGCTGCTGATGATCGGGGGTGAGTTCGACCTTTCAGCCGGCGCCATGATCGGCAGCTCGGGTCTGTTGCTCGGCTACCTCGCCACGTACCAGGACGTGAACATCTGGCCGGCGATGGGACTCGTCCTGTTGTTCGGCCTGGCCGTCGGCTTCCTGAACGGCATCGTCGTCATCAAGACGAAGCTACCGAGCTTCATCGTCACGCTCGCGACCTTCTTCGTCCTCCAGGGAGTCAACGCGGCCCTGACGCTCAATCTCACCGGCACGACGGCGATCCAGGACATCGACGCGGCCGGTGGATTCGAGTCGGCGCGCCGCTTCTTCGCGTCGGAGGTCACGGAGTACTTCTTCAAGGTGAAGGTGTTCTGGTGGATCGGGCTGACGCTCGTGGCGGCCTGGGTGCTCGCCAAGTCGCGCTTCGGCAACTGGATCTACAGCGCCGGTGGCGATCCGGTCGCCGCGCGCAACGTGGGTGTGCCCGTGGCGCGCACGAAGATCATGCTCTTCATGATGACCTCCGGCACAGCCGCGCTGATGGGGATCATCACGGCGCTCGAGCTGCGCTCCATCCAGGCAAAAGAAGGGATCGGCCTCGAGTTCATCTTCATCATCTGCGCCGTCGTCGGCGGCTGCCTGCTGACGGGCGGCTTCGGGTCCGTGATCGGCACCTTCTTCGGCGCGGCCATGCTCGGGATGGTGCAGTTGGGGATCATCTTCGCGCAGTGGGACAGCAACTGGACCTTCACCTTTCAGGGCGCGATCCTCTTCGCCGCGGTAATGCTGAACACGGTGATCCGCAGCCGTGCCGAGAAAGCGAGATGACGATGACGCACCTGCTCGAGGCGGAACGGATTTCGAAGTACTACGGCAACGTCGTCGCGCTGAAGGACATCTCCGTCCACGTGAACGCGGGTGAGGTTACGTGCCTGCTCGGCGACAACGGCGCCGGCAAGTCGAGCTTCATCAAGATCCTCTCCGGCTGTCACCAGCCCGACGGCGGGCGTCTGCTCGTGGACGGCGAGCCGGTGGAGTTCACGTCACCGCGCGACGCCCGCGCCATGGGCATCGCGACCGTCTACCAGGATCTGGCGATGGTGCCTCTGATGTCGGTCTGGCGGAACTTCTTCCTGGGAGCCGAGCCGCGGCGGAGCTTCGGCCCGCTGAGGTGGTTCGACAGCGCGACGGCGAAGCGGATCGTCCGCAAGGAGCTGCACGAGATGGGGATCGACATCCGCGACCCCGACCAACCCGTCGGGACGCTGTCAGGCGGCGAGCGCCAGTCCGTCGCCATCGCGCGCGCGGTGTACTTCGGCGCCCGCGTGTTGATCCTGGACGAGCCCACGTCCGCGCTCGGGGTGAAGCAGGCCGGCGTGGTGCTCAAGTACGTCCTGCAGGCGCGCGACCGCGGCGTGGCCGTGATCTTCATCACCCACAATCCGCATCACGCGTATCCCGTCGGCGACCGCTTCGTGATCCTCAACCGGGGCCAGAGCCTCGGCACGTTCGCCCGAGCGCAGATCGACCGTCAGGAGCTGGTGCGCCTGATGGCGGGCGGTAGTGAGCTGGTAGAGCTCGAGCAGGAGCTCGACGCGATCAAAGCCGAGATCTAGTGCCCAGGGCACCAGTGACGGTCAGGCTGACCGCGGCGCAGGCGCTCATCCGCTTCCTCGCTGCGCAGCTCGTCGAGCGCGACGGCGTCCAGCAGCGGTTCTTCGGCGGCTGCTTCGGCATCTTCGGCCACGGCAACGTGGCCGGCATCGGTGAGGCGCTCTACGAGCACCCCGACCTCCTGACCTACTACCAGGCACGGAGCGAGCAGGGGATGGTGCACGCCGCCGCCGGCTATGCGCGCATGAAGAACCGCCTTGGCACGCTCGCGTGCACGACCTCGATCGGCCCGGGTGCGACGAACATGGTCACCGGTGCGGCGCTCGCCACGGTGAACCGCCTGCCCGTGCTGCTTCTGCCGGGCGACGTGTTCGCGTCGCGGCGGCCCGACCCGGTGCTCCAGCAGCTGGAAGTCCCATGGCTTGGCGACGCGTCGGTGAACGATTGCTTCCGTCCGGTGTCGCGCTACTTCGACCGGATCTGGCGGCCGGAGCAGATCGTGTCAGCCGCGCTGCAGGCGATGCGCGTGCTCGTGAACCAGGCGGAGACGGGAGCAGTCACGCTCGCGTTCCCCCAGGACGTGCAGGCCGAGGCGTTCGACTGTCCCGAGGCCTTCTTGAGCAGGCGGGTCTGGACGATTCCGCGACCGCTGCCGGACGAGACCGCGCTGGCGCGCGCCGTCCACGTGATCCGCGCGGCGAGGCGGCCGCTGATCGTCGCCGGCGGCGGCCTGATCTACTCCGAGGCGACCGAGGCGCTGCGAGAGCTCTGCGAGCTGACCGGGATCCCGGTGGCTGAGACGCAGGCAGGCAAGGGTGCGCTCGCCTACGACAACCCGTCCGCGCTGGGCGCGATCGGCGTCACCGGCACGCTCGCGGCGAACCGGATCGCGGCGCAGGCGGACGTCGTGATCGGCGTGGGCACACGCTGGTCCGACTTCACGACCGCTTCGAAGACTGCGTTCCGGAACCCGGACGTGCAGTTCGTCAACCTCAACATCGCTGACTTCGACGCCGCCAAGCACGCCGGCCTCGCACTCGTCGGCGACGCCCGCGTGACACTCGAGCGCCTGGCCGCGCTGCTCGAAGGCTGGTCGGTCGACGACGACTACCGCGCCGAGGGTGCGCGCCTCAACCGCGAGTGGGACGAGGAGGTCTCGCGTCTCTACGCCGTCGAGCACGACCCGCCGGCACAGAGCGCGGTGATCGGCGCAGTCAACGACGCGGCGCGGCCACAGGATGTCGTCGTCTGCGCGGCAGGCTCGATGCCGGGCGACCTGCACAAGCTCTGGCGCACGCGCGATCCGAAGGGCTATCACGTCGAGTACGGCTACTCGTGCATGGGCTACGAGATCGCCGGAGGGCTCGGAGTGAAGCTGGCCGCCCCCGAGCGCGAGGTCTACGTGCTCGTCGGCGACGGCTCGTACCTGATGCTCTCCAGCGAGCTCGTGACCGCGGTGCAGGAGCGGCAGAAGCTGACCATCGTGCTCGTCGACAACCGCGGCTTCAGCTCGATCGGGTCGCTGTCGCGCTCGCTCGGCACGGACGGCTTCGGGACGCTCTACCGCCACCGCTCGGGCGGCTCGCTCGGGGTCGACAGCGACGACTCGGCGGAGTACCTGCCCGTCGATCTCGCCGCGAACGCGGAGTCGCTCGGAGCGAAGGTGTTCGGGGCCGGGACCGTGGCTGAGCTTCGTGCCGGGCTCGAGGCGGCGAAGGCCGAGGCCGGCCCAGTCGTCATCGCCGTCGAGGTCGACCGGTACGTGGGCGTGCCGAGCTACGAGAGCTGGTGGGACGTCGCTGTCGCCGAGGTCTCCGAGGTCGCCGGCGTTCGCGCAGCCCGCGAGCGCTACGAGGCCGCGCGGGCGGACGAGCGGAGCCACCTGTGAGCGAACTCCTGCTGAAAGCAGGCGCGTGGGAGCAGGTCACCCCGGACTCGGCCGGCTGGGAATACCTGCATTTTGGCGTGCGCGGCGGCGCGTTCTCGTCGGATACCGGAGACTGCGAGGTCGCGCTCGTTCCGCTCGCGGGTCGCTGCGCCGTCGAGACGGAGGGCGACTCCTGGGAGCTCGGCGGTCGCGAGAACGTCTTCGCCGGAATGCCCTGGGCGCTCTACCTGCCCCGCGACACCGTGTACCGGGTCGAGGCCGAAGGCGAGGTGGCGATCTGCGGCGCGCGTTGCGAGGTGCGCCGCGAGCCCATCCCCGTACGGCCCGACGAGGTCGACGTCGAGGTGCGCGGCGCGGGCAACGCTACGCGGCAGATCAACCACATCCTGAAACCGGAGTTCCCTGCCGAGCGGCTGCTCGTCGTCGAGGTCTTCACGCCCTCCGGCAACTGGTCGAGCTATCCGCCGCACAAGCACGACGAGGACCACGCGCCCGACGAGGTCGTGCTCGAGGAGACCTACTACTTCAGAACGCGCGCGCCCGAGGCGTTCGCCGTGCAGCGCCTGTACAGCCCTCGCCACGGTCTCGATGTCACGGAGACGGTGCGCGACGGCGACCTGATGCTCGTCCCGTACGGCTACCACACCACGGCCGCCGCACACGGCTACGACCTGTACTACCTGAACGCGCTGGCGGGCGACCGGCGTTCGATGGCCGCCGCCGACGATCCCGACCTCCACTGGACCCGCGCGGCATGGGCCGGCATGGAGGCCGATCCTCGCGTTCCGCTCGTCCGGTGATCCGCGTCGCCAACGCGCCGGTCAGCTATGGCGCGTTCGAGCTCACGGTCGGGGTGCTCACCAACGTGCCGGGCGCCGAGCAGATGCTCGACGCGATCGCCGCGGCAGGGTACGAGGGCACCGAGCTCGGCCCGCTCGGCTACCTCGGCGAGGGAGCGACGCTCCGCAGCCGGCTCGAGGGCCGCGGGCTCGACCTCGTCGGAGCGTTCGTGCAGATCCGCTTCGGCGACGATGAAAAGCTCGGCGAGCTCGATGCGACGCTCGCCGCGATCGCCGGCTGGGACGCGAAGCTGGTGCTCGCCGACGCGGGGCCGCGCGATGGAGTCCTCGCCTGGGACGAAATCCAGCGTGCGGCCGAGCGAGCGCGGGCGCGTGGGTTCGAGCCGACCTTCCACCACCACATGGGCAGCCGCGTGCAGACGCCCGCCGAGATCGAGCGACTGCTCGAACGGACGGATGTCGGGCTGCTGCTCGACACCGGCCACCTGCTCGCGGCAGGCGGCAACCCGCTGCAGGCGCTCCGGGACTGGCGTGGCCGCGTGAACCACGTGCACGTGAAGGACGTTCAGCTCGATGTCCTGCGCGGGGCGGCGACCTGGGACGAGGCCTGGCGCGGCGGCGTCTTCTGCGAGCTCGGCAGGGGGGACGTCGATCTGGAGGGGTTCTTCGGTGCGCTCGACCGATACTCGGGGTGGCTCGTCGTCGAGCAGGACCGGGTGCCCGGGCCAGGCGAGGACGCGGCCGGCCAGATCGAGGCGCAGGCACGCAACCGCCGCTGGCTGGCGGACCATGTCGGCATCTGACTTACGATGGCGCTATGACGCGGTACCTGCACACGATGTACCGCATTACAGATCCGGCAAAGAGTCGCGCGTTCTACGAGGCGCTCGGCTTCGAGTTCCGGCGTGACCTGCCGATCGTCCGCGACGGGGAGCTGGAGGCGACCAACTACTTCTTCGGCGTGCCCGGCCAGGAGGAGGAGCTCGAGCTGACGTTCAACCACGACGGCCGCGACTACGAATTGGGAACGGCCTACGGCCACATCGCGATCGGGGTGGACGACCTGGACGGCACGTTGGAACGGCTGGCGGGGCAGGGCATCGAGCCGGAGTCGGCGCCTTACACGGTCCGCGACGGCGGGTCGCGACTCTGCTTCGTGCGCGATCCGGACGGCTATCGTGTGGAGCTGATCGAGCACAGCGGGACATAGACCAGCGGGCATGGCCTTCGCTGCGGCTGGATAGCCTTCGCACGCGTGGAGGAAGAGGTCATCCCGGTGCTGTATGTCGAGGATGCGGGTCGAGCCGTGGACTGGTATGGGCGGCTCGGATTCCACAAGGAGTGGGCGCACCAGTTCGAGCCGGGGTTCCCGTGGTTCGTTTCGGTCGCCCGTGGGCGAGTTCGCCTCTACCTCTCTGAGCACAAGGGCGACGCCCGACCGAACACGCTGATTCATCTGAATGTCAGGGACATCGACGCGGTGGCCGGGGAGTTCGGCATGCCGGTGGACGAAGAAGGTCTCGCCGGGCGGGAATGCGACCTGAAAGACCCCGACGGCAACCGGCTTCGAGTGGCGACTCCGCGCTCCTGACGCTACGAAAAGTTGCCGCTCGCGTGTTAGGAAGGCACGCGATCCTGACTGGTATGTAGAGCTCATCGAGCGCGCGCGTGAGTCAAAGCGCGCGCGGGAGTCAACTTGCAGATGTGCTGTTCCTGGACGGCTATCGCGTCGAACTGATCGAACGCGCCGGCGAGTGGGCGATGGAGGACCTCCCCGCCGCGCGCGAGCTCGTTGAGACGATCGAGGGCGCGGAGCTGTTCCTGTATCCAGGCGATCGGCATCTGTTCGCTGATAACAGCCTGCCCGACTACGACGAAGGTGCCGCGAAGCTGCTCAAGCAACGCGCGCTCAGCTTCCTCGACAACATCGAGTAGCTGCGATAGCTCACCGCCGGATGACCACAGCGTCATCCAGGCGCGGTCGAGGTCGCGGCGTATACCTGCGGCGGGTGAGCTGCTCCCACCCTCGGGGGACATTCCCGAACACTGGCGCACGAGAGCGGCTCGCCCCTTGCGGGACCATCAGTACGGTGACCGTCGGCGAGTTCAACCATCTCGCTGTCCGTCAGCGGGCCGCGCCAGGGCGCGGGCGCCGCCGCGCGTAGAAGCCGTGCACAAACCGGGGCAGTTTCGTGCCTTTGCCTGGCACTGGACTACGAGCGCGGAAATGCACGTAGTGATGGGTCATCGCTTATGACCTAGTGCCGCGGCCGTGACACTTCAGCGCGTGTGCCTGGCACCGGCCCCGAGACGGCCCTAACCGTGCGGGCGGGAGTCTCGCGGCTCGTGTTTGTGAGGGTCCCGACGCTCGAGCCGGCGGAGGCTGACGGGTCTTGTAGGCGTCGGGAAAGGCGGACGCCCACTACCCGTGTCGCGACGCGGACGCGCCGAGCGTCCGCAATGCCAGCCGGCCGTGATCAGTCGGTAGTGGGTCAGTTTGATTATCGAGGCGCGGCGCGGACTCTCAGTTGACGAC
>DAITAO010000038.1:0-27395 GCA_036824245.1 Gaiellaceae bacterium
GAGCGCGGCGGCGCCCTCGTCAGCGCCCGCGGCGAGCAGCGCGTCGAGGGGCACCAGGACGCGCCGGCCGGTGCGGCGGCGCGCGATCGCCTCGATCTCACGAAGCTCCTCAAGCGGGTCGATGCGGACATTCGAGTCGGAGCCGATGCAAAAGCCGATGCCGCGCTCGAGGAGGCGCTCGACGGGCGCGAACCCGTCCCCGAGGTTCGCCTCGGTAGTGGGGCAGAGGCAGACGCGGGCGCCTGCGCGGGCCAGCAGGTCGAGCTCCGCGTCCGAGGCCTCAGTGGCGTGGATGACGGTCGTGCGCGGGCCGAGGCAGCCGGAACGCTCGAGCAGCTCGACCGGCCGCACGCCGTGCTCGGCGAGACACTCCTCTACCTCGGCGGGCTGCTCGCACGCATGGACGTGCAGCACCAGCTGCTCGCGGTCGGCGTACCTCCCGATCTCCGCGAGCCAGTCGGGTGGACAGGCACGGACCGAGTGGGGCGCCAGGCCCACGCGTAGCCCGTGTTCCCGCAGCGCCTCGACGGCGTGGAGGTACTCGCCCACCGACGTCTGCCGGAACCGTTCGGTGCCTCCGCGCGCATAAGCGGCATACAGGATGACCAGCTCGATGCCGGCCCGGCGTGCTGCCTCAGCCGCCGCAAGGGCCTCGTCGTAGCCGATGTAGTGGAACTCGCCCACTGCGGTGTAACCGGCGGCGAGCATCTCGCGGTACGTGTCGGCGTACGACTCGCGCACACCGCCGGGCGTCTGCCGCTCGGCCTCCTCGATCATGCGGTCGCGCCACGCCCAGAAATCGGCGAGCTCGGCCTCCACGCACCCGCGCAGCGCGCGCTGGAAGCTGTGACTGTGCGCGTTGACGAACCCTGGTAGCTCGATGTGACTCACCTAGCACCCGAAGGGGCGCTGACGCGAGACCTGACGGCACAGTCCCGTTCCGGGGACAGGCCCTGCTCGTGCACCGCTCGCGGCAAGGTGCCGACGCTACCGAATCCCCTGCACGGACGCATATCCTTGGCGCGTGGCCTCGCGCGCCGTTCCGGCTCCCCTCGCGCAGCTGCCGAACGCCATCACCGTGCTGCGGCTTGCTGCGATCCCGATCTTCGTGCTCCTGATGCTCGAAGCGGACGGTGGCCACAGCTGGCCGGCCGGGATCGTGTTCGGCCTGGCCGGCATAAGCGATCGGGTCGACGGTGTCCTGGCGCGCCGCTGGCGCGTCGAGTCACAGTTCGGCAGGGTCGCCGACCCGCTTGCCGACCGGCTCATGATCGATTCCGCCGTCGTCCTCCTGTGGCTCGACGACAGGCTTCCCTGGGCTGCGCTGGTGCTGATCGTGGTACGCGACGTCGTCCTCATCGCCGGCTACAGAGTCCTCGAGCCGCGCGGGTACGAGCTGGACGTGAGCCTGCTGGGCAAGGTGGCCACCGGGATCCTCTACGCGTCGCTGGGCTTCACGATATTGACGCCAGAGCACACCGATTGGCCGCTCTGGCTCTTCTGGGCGGGGCTCGGGCTCGCACTCGCGGCCGGCGCGGGGTACGTTGCCTCGGCCCTGCAAACGGTAAGGAAAAGAGCATGACCGCCGGCGCTCTCCTCCAAGCAACAGTCCGTTACGAGCTGGAAGAAGCCCTGCGATGAAGGCCGTCGTGATGGCGGGCGGTGAAGGGACGAGGCTCCGTCCGCTGACCTCGAACCAGCCCAAGCCGATGGTCTCGATCGTCGGCAAGCCCTGCATGGAACACATCCTCGAGCTGCTGCGATCGCACGGCCTCGAGGACGTGATCGTCACCGTGGCGTTCCTGCCTCAGGCGATCCGCGGCTACTTCGGCGACGGCGAGTCGCTCGGCGTGCAGGTCGAGTACTCCGTGGAGGAGGCCCCGCTGGGCACGGCAGGCTCGGTGCGACTGGCTTCGGGCAAGCTCGACGAGACGTTCCTGGTCATCTCGGGGGACGCTCTGTGCGACTTCGACCTGACGCGGCTGATCGAGTTCCACCGGGAGCGCGGGGCGGCGGTCACGATCGGGCTCAAGTCGGTACCGAACCCACTGGAGTTCGGGATCGTGGTCACGGACTCCGAGGGCCGCGTCGAGCGGTTCCTCGAGAAGCCGTCGTGGAGCCAGGTCTTCTCGGACACGATCAACACCGGCGTCTACGTGCTGGAGCCGGAGGTGCTGCGCCATGTGCCCACGGACCGGCCGTACGACTTCTCCAAGGAACTCTTCCCGCTGCTGCTCGAGATGGGCCGGCCGCTGTACGGGTTCGTCATGGACGGCTACTGGCAGGACATCGGCAACCTCGACCAGTTCCGGCAGGCGAACTTCGACGCGCTCGACGAGCTGGTGCGCCTCGACGTGACGGGTGTGCGCCTGCGCGGCAACATCTGGATCGGCGAGGGCGTCGACATCGACGACCTCGAAGCGATCGAGGGCCCAGCTTTCATCGGCAACTACTGCCGGATCGCGCCGGAGGCGACCGTGGGACCGCACGCCGTGCTGGCGGCGAGCGTGACGCTGCGCGAGCGGGCGCGGGCCACTCGGTCGGTCATCGATTCGTCGACGCATGTCGGCCGCAGCGTGCTGATCGAGGGCGCTGTCATCGGCCGCTCGTGCGACATCCGCTCGCACGTGCGGATTCACGAGGGCGTGGCGGTGGGCGACGAGGTGACGATCGGCGCCGAGAGCGTGGTGATGCCCGGCGTGCGCATCTACCCCTACAAGGAGGTCGAGTCCGGAGCGCAGATTCACGAGAGCCTGATCTGGGAGTCGCGAGGCACGTCGCGGCTCTTCGGCACGGACGGCGTCTCGGGGCTCGTCAACGTCGACCTGACGCCCGAGATCGCGGTACGGCTCGGCGCAGCGATCGGCACCGCGCTCAAGCGCGGCGCGCGCGTGGTGGCGAGCCGTGAATCGTCTGCCGCCTGCCGGCTGATCAAGCGAGCGATGATCTCGGGGCTGATCTCGACCGGCGTGGACGCCTCCGACCTGCGTGTCCTCCCGGCGCCGGTCAACCGGCACCTGCTGAAGACGGAAGGCTACGAGGCCGGCTTCCACGTCGGCATCGACCACGCCGAGGAGGAGCTCGTTCGGGTGCGCTTTTTCGAGCATCCGGGCATCCAGATCACACCCGCGCTGCAGAAGGAGATCGAGAAGCATTTCACGCGCCAGGAGCTTCGGCGCGTCTCCGCGGGGGACGTGGCGGAGATCTCCTACCCGGCCCGCGCGGCCGAGAGCTACGCCCAGGAGCTGCTGCGCAGCCTGGACGCACAGGCGATCCGCCAGCGTCGCTTCCGCCTGGTCGTCGACTACGGCTACTCGGCGGCCGCGTACGTGTTGCCGATGATGCTGGGGCCTCTGGGCGTGGAAGCGGTCTCCGCTCACGCGTTCACCTCCGACACCCAGACGGGCGGGACGGTGCTGCGCAGCCTGATCGGCCAGGTGAAGAAGCTGGTGGGCGCCGTGGGCGCCGACATGGGTGTCATCTTCGACCGAGCCGCGGAACGCATGTACCTAGTCGACGAGCGTGGGCGTGAGATACCGGTGGAGCAAACGCTGCTGCTCTTCCTGCGCCTGATCTCGTCGAACGGCCGCCGGGGCAAGCTCGCTTTTCCGATCACGGTCACCAGCCAGGTCGACCGCCTCGTCGAGGGCAGCGACCTCGAGGTCGTGCGCACGCCCGCCTCACTTGCCGAGCTGACGCGCACGGCGGCCGAGGACGACGTGATTTTCGCGGGCGCCGTGGGCGGCGGCTACGTCTTTCCGGAGTTCCTGCCCGCCTACGACGCCGTCGCCAGCCTGTGCAAGCTCCTGGAGCTCCTGGCGCCCGTTGAGCGTCCCCTCTCCGAGCTCGTCGCCGATCTGCCGTCGTCGACACTCGTGCACCGGCAGATCCCGTGCCCCTGGACGTTCAAGGGTTACGTGATGCGCGTCCTCACAGAGCGGCTCAAGGAGCGCACGCTCGATCTCACCGACGGCATCAAGGTGTTCGACGAGCGCGGCTGGGCCCAGGTGCTGCCGGATCCGGACGAGCCGCTCGTGCACGTCTACGCCGAGGGGCGCACCGCCGGCGAGTCCGGCGAGCTCGAGCAGGAGCTGCGGGCACTCATCGAGGAGGTCTTGCAGGAAGAGGGCGAGCCCGCCCGAACCTCCGAACCGAGTGCACAGACCTCAAGCT
Source organism: Gaiellaceae bacterium (assembly GCA_036824245.1). Classification (GTDB taxonomy): domain Bacteria; phylum Actinomycetota; class Thermoleophilia; order Gaiellales; family Gaiellaceae; genus JACVRM01. The sequence goes on from DAITAO010000038.1 coordinate 4,174, forward strand.
GAGGTTGACCCTTGTGCTGTAATCAGTTGACCGTACCGCGACCGAAAGGGCTTCCGTGGAACCGCTTCCCGACCTTGCCGCGCTCTCCGACCAGGAGCTGAAGGAGCTCATCCGGGACCTCGTTCGCGAGGAGAGCGAGGTTTCGTACCGCCGCCGCATCCTGCACGGCAAGATCGACATCCTGCGCGCCGAGCTCGTGGCGCGGCTCCAGCGCTCGGTACAGGCGGGGGAGAGCCCGATCAGTCATGCGGATGTCGAAAAGCTCACAGAGGTGCTCGCGTCGAAGAGCACGCCGTCGGGCGAGGACGACCTGGAATGACCCTCAGGGAAGTGCACGAACTGTCCCCGCAGGGACTGGCCCCGCACCGGGACTGTCCCGTCTGGCAGCGTCGCGAGGCGGGCTCGGAGGCCGGCTCCGCCGGCCGCGAGCGCTCGCCGGCCAGGAGCGAGAGAGCGTGAGTTACGTCTATTGCCCGGAGTGCGGCTTTCGGAATCCCATGTCGGCGAACTACTGCGCGCGCTGCGGCGCGCTGCTCGTGAAGGGGGACGAGAGCCCCGACGTCACGATGACCTACACGCTCGACGACAAGACGCCTGCAGAGGCAGAGCAGCTTCCGGACGTCATCGTCGACGGGCCTGCACTCGTTGTGAGATCAGGTGGCGGCCGCGCCGGTGAGCACTTCGTCCCGAGCGGCGAGCGAACGACCATCGGGCGCTCGCCGGACTGCGACGTCTTCCTGGACGACGTCACGGTCTCCCGCCGCCACGCGGTGCTGACGGAGCGCGACGGCCGCTTTACCATCGAAGACCAGGGCAGTCTCAACGGCACCTTCGTCAACCGGGAGCGCATCGACTCCGCGGAGCTGGAGGATGGTGACGAGGTGCAAATCGGCAAATACCGCCTGACCTTCCTGGGCAAGTGACAGCCGCGGCGCAGGCGACCCAGGACAACCGGCTGACCATCGGCGCCGTCTGCCGGGCGCTACAGGAGGAGTTCTCGGACATCTCCATCTCGAAGATCCGCTACCTCGAGGATCAGGGCCTGCTGACGCCGCGCCGTACGCAGGGCGGCTACCGGCTCTTCGGGGAGGAGGACCTCGATCGGCTGCGAACCATCCTGCGCCTGCAGAGGGACGAGTTCCTGCCGCTGCGCGTCATTCGGCAGGAGCTCGCGTCGCCGTCGGGCGCCGACCGCAAGCGCCGGCGGCCGCTCGCCCTCGGCGAGCGCGAGGATGACATCGGGCTGGGGGAGCTCTGCGCGCGGGCCGGCGTGACCGCCGACCTCGTCCGCGACCTGGAGAGCTTCGGCCTGCTCGAGGCACGCTCCGACGGCGGCGCAAAACGCTACTCGGAAGGCGATGCTGACATCGCTGCGGCGTGCGCCGAGCTGTCCCGCTACGGGCTCACGCCGCGCCACCTACGGCCGTTCCGCACATCTGCCGACCGTGAGGTGGCGCTGCTCGGACAGCTCGCCGCAGCCGGGCTGCGCTCGCGCAACGCGGAGCGCCGCCAGCGGGCCCTCGACGAGCTGCGCACCGTCGCCGAGGTGTCCCAGCGCCTCTCCCAGCTGCTCTTCTGGCGCGCGCTGCGTAGAGTTGCCGCGTGACGCCCTCAGTCCAAAATGCATCGGCGTCAGGCGGTCGCGGAGGCCGGGTTCGGCGGCCGGGAGCTGCCGTCGGTGAGGCCCGCGTGTGACGAGCCCGAAGCCTGCGGCAATCGACCTAGCGTCGAAGATCCGCGATGTCCCGGATTTCCCCGAGCCGGGCATCGTCTTCAAGGACATCATGCCGCTGGTCGCCGACCCGGCGGCGCTGCAAGAGGCGGTCGCGCGGCTCGCCGAGTGGTCGGAGCCTCGCAAGCCTGAGATGATCCTCGGTGCGGAGGCGCGCGGCTTCATCCTCGGCGGTGCCCTGGCCTACGAGCTCGGTTGCGGCTTCTGCGCAGCGCGCCGACCCGGGAAGCTCCCGTGGAAGACGGTGAGCGCCAGCTACGCGCTCGAGTACGGCGAGAACTCGCTGGAGGTGCACGCGGACGCCTTCGCAGGTGGCACGCGGGTGCTCGTCCACGACGACGTACTCGCCACCGGCGGGACGGTCAAGGCGATCCTCGATCTCGTCGAGCAGCTGGGCGGCGAGGTGGTCGGCGTCGCATTCCTCATCGAGCTGACGTTCCTGAACGGCCGCGACAAGCTGGTCGGCTACGACCTGCACTCGGTGATCGAGTACTAGCCAAACGAGCTCTCGCCCCGTATGGCTGGGGTCGGTTTGCCTAGAGTCAAAGGGCAGGCGGAGTGCGAATCGCGCCGCTCACCGTGCCGGCAACGGCCACTGCGGCCATCAGCACCGCGATCCCGAGCACCGTCTCCACCGTGCCGATCAGCTCCATGGACACACCGACGGCTAGCGCCCCGAGTGGCACAGCGCCCAGGGAGAGCAGCGAGGCGACGCTCTGCACGCGACCCTGGAGCCGGTCAGGCGTGAGCCGGATGCGGTAGGAGCTGATCACTGCGTTCCAGGTGGGGTGGAAGAGGAACATCGAGCCGAACAGCAGCCCGATTACGAGCGGGTAGGGCGCCGCCAGAGCGATGAGCGGCACGAGCGTTGCCTGGAGCCACAGCGTGAGCAGCACGACGCGCCGGGGGGACAGCCCTCGCGCCAGTCTCGGCGCGATTGCTGCGCCGAGCAGCCCGCCGACGCCCATGAAGGCGAGCATGATTCCGATCAGTCCCGCGGAGGCGCCTTCCGACTCGGCAAGCACGATCACGCCCAGATAGAGCGAGTTCACGACGAGGTCGCTGCCGGTCACGAGCAGCGACGTCGTCCGCAGGAACGGATTGCGGAAGAGAAAGGCCACGCCCTCGCGGATCTCGGCCAGCATCGGCCTGCGCGGCTCCGTACGTTCCTCCTGCAGATTCGATCGAATCAGGAACAGCGAGCCCACCGACAGCGCGTACGAGAACGCGTCCGCGGCGAAGGGCACCGCCCGGCCCAGGCCGAACAACAACCCGCCGAGCGGCTGGCCGACGAGCAGCGCACCGTATTCGCGAGCCTGGTTCTGGGCGAGCGCGGTCGGCAGTTGTGGCGGCGGCACGATCTGGCGGAGGCTGGCGCGCTCGGCGACGCTGAAGAACGCGTAGCCGACTCCCTCGAGGGCCGCGACGCCGAGAATGTGCGGGAAGGTCAGCGCGTCGCCAACGAGCGCTGCGGCGATGCTGGCCATGCCCAGCGTCCGGGCGGCGTCGGCGATCACCATGATGCGCTTGCGGTCGTGCCGGTCCGCGAACGCACCGGCCGGCAGCATGAGCAGCATCAAGGGCAGCGTCTCGACGAAGACGGTCAGCCCCGCCTTCGCGGCCGAGTCGGTGACCGCCAGCACGAGCAGCGGAAAGGCGACCACCGAGATCCGTGACCCGAGCGTCGAGACCACCTGGCCCGCCCAGAGCACCTGGAAGTCGCGATTTCGGCGGAGCGGGGGGTGGCCCTCCACAGTCGAGCCTAGCCGGAGAGCGATCCGCCGAGCAGGCCCTCGTCCCAGGTTGGCGTAACGATCAGCACGAAGAGCGCGGCAGGAATCACGAGCGCCAGATCCCGGCCAGGAGCAGGGATTGCGCGGATAGCGAGGCGGTTTCGGCTCTCCATGAATTGACCTCGAGTGTGGCGCAACGTCGGGTCTGCCGATTACAAGTAGAAGAGATGTACGACGCGCTCACCACCCGCTACTCCTTCGCGTGCCCGACGCGCGGCGAGGCGCGCGTCACGCTGTCGGAGTTCCGCCGCCTGGAGCGACTGCCCGGGGCTGTCCACCCGGCGCTCTACCGAGTGACCTTCGCGTGCGGGTGCGGGGAGGAGCATGTCGGGCTGGTCGCCCACGACGACCTCGACTGGGCGCCGCTCGGGCTGGCGGTAGGCCCCTTCGTCAACCTGATGACCGCCCGCCGCGACGACGTGGCGTCCGAGCTCGGCGAGCTCGCGGTACGGCGCATCCAGTCCGGTGAGTGGCCGTGGACGTTCTTCTGCTACCCGGAGGAGCAGCCACGGCCGGTCTTCCCGTCCTCCTTCACGCTGCTCGCACCAGGCGAGCGGGCGCTCGGACTCGCCGTGCGCTGCCCGGCCTGCGCGAAGCTCTCGGTCAACCTCGTAACGAGGGAGCACGTTGACGTGCCGTTCCACAACGATCGCCACGTCGGCGTCGTCGAGCACGTGTTCCCGGACGACGCCGAGCGTGCGCTGGCCGAGTTCCGCGCCGAGCTTTACTCGGCGCACTTCGACGCGCGACGACTCGCACTCGATTAGCCTCACCCCGGGGCGGGAATGGCTCCTGTGAGGAGGTGCGCGCTTTGTACGGAGTGACGCGGGCAACAATGACGCTACTCGGGGTTCTGGCTGCCGGGCTGCTGTTCTGGGTTGCGGATCAAGTGATCGACCCTGAGCGAAGTACGGCGCCGACGACCTGGGACTACTGGGGCTGGCTCGCGCTGTGCGCTGCCGCCGGCCTGGTGCTGGCGCTCTCGCAGCTTCTGGGGGGCTGGACGAAGTGGGGGTGGCCACGCGTCTCGGGCAGCGTCTTCGTGCTCGCGTTCCTGCCTGCGCTCGTGCTGGGCGGGTGGGTGCTCGCCTCCTACGACCTCAGTCAGAGCTGGCTTCAGGAGCACCTGGCCGACTGGAACGACGACCTGGGCATCGACGGACTGGTACAGGATCTCGGCGGCGGCTATTTCAACTTGGCCGGTATCGCCGTTGTGATCGGACTCGTCCTCGGTTTCACCCTGGACACAAGCGGGCCGAGGCCGCGCCGCGGCGATGTGGTCGTCGAGGAGGAGCCGGCGCCGCCGCCGGTCGCCGGGGGAGGCTTCGCGCCGCCCACGCACGAGGAGACCGTGGTCCGCGACGAGCGTGACACGCGAGTTACTCCTCCGGAAACCGAGCCGGAAGCGCAGACGGGGATTGTGCGGCCCGACGACGCCGAGCCACCACGCCGGGTCGAGTAACGCTTCCCTCCAGCCAGGGATCGCCTCTGCCTCGCCCGCACCGATACCTGGACCATGATCACCGCCGCCCCCACCAAGGTCACCGAGCGCGTAGCCGAGCGCCTGCTGGCGCACGTTGATTCGCTCGGGCGCCTTCAGGAGCCGCCTCGCCAGTCCGCACGTGAGCGCCTCGAGGGCGACCTGGGTCGTGCTCAAACGCACCGCCTGGTCGCCGCTCTCGCAGGCGATCACCGCATGCGTGTCCGCGAGCTCGAGCTCGTCGCCTGACCGCGTTCCCGCTCGCCGAACAGCCGGACGAACAGGAAGATCGCGCAGCCGCCCAGCGCGCCGAAGATGAACGCGGTCGCGCCGGAGACTTCGAGCAGCACCATGCCGATCCACAGGAAGAGGCCCAGGCCGAAGCCCCACAGGAACGACGACACCCCATGGTCGATGCTGGGCTGGCGGAGATGCACGGGGCCGCAGCCTACTAGCCGCGTTCGACTTCTTCGCGGAGTGCAATGGGGAAGAGCTGGGAGAACCGTCTGGTTCTCCCAGCTCCCCCCGAGCGTCCGCGCGGACGGCACTCACCGCAGATCTTCTCCCGCGTCCCCTAACGCGGTGCCCGGCGGGCCTGCGCCGGACCAAAAAAATTCGCCGAGCCGGTTGCGCTTTCGTCCACCTCACCGGCCAACTTTCGGCTTCCGCCTACAGCCGCCCGGCGGGGCTTCGTCCTAGTCACGCTCCGTGCTCGGCGCAGGAGGCAACCTAGATGGATAGGGCCGGTCGTGCAAGCCCTCGGAAAAGGAATTTGGCGCAATTTGCGGGAGCGAGTTTCTCCACATATCCACACCCCTGTGGACACTTGCGACGGTTGACGCGGGACCGGCGCGGGTCGGGACGCGTGCCCGGAGTGGGGACCAGGCCGGGGCCAAGTGGTCGAAGAGCCGTTTCAGCTCCGACTTGACATAACACCCGTTCTCGTGCATTCCTCTCGAAACGCCAAGCGCGGCGTTTGAGACCTCCCCAGATACGGAACAGGACCCTCCGGATGACGATTGCGGCAGAGAGCGTCCTCGCGAGCGAGGCCGTCCAGCAGTTGCTCGATGCGGCCGAGCAGACAGGATCGCTGCGCGTCGGTGAGCTCACCGACCTCGTCGAGGCGCACGAGCTGACGGCACTCGAGGTCGAGGCACTGCACCGCGCGCTCGAGCAGCGCGGCATCGAGCTGCTCGAGGGCGAACCCGAGCAACCGCCGCCCGCTACGCCGGAGACGACCACCGACGCGCTTCAGCTCTTCCTGCGCGAGGCCGGCCGCCATCCGCTGCTGACCGCTGCTCAGGAGGTCGAGCTCTCGAAGCGCGTCGAGCGAGGCGACATGAGCGCCAAGCAGCAGATGATCCAGTCCAACCTGCGGCTGGTCGTGTCGATCGCCAAGAACTACCGCAACCAGGGACTTCCGTTCCTCGACCTGATCCAGGAGGGCACGCTGGGCCTGATTCGCGCCGTCGAGAAGTTCGACTGGCGGCGCGGCTACAAGTTCTCGACGTACGCCACGTGGTGGATCCGCCAGGCCGTGGCGCGGGCGCTCGCCGACAAGGCGCGCACGATCCGCATGCCCGTGCACATCGTCGAGCGGCTTCAGAAGATGAACAAGGCCGAGCGTCTGCTCTGGACGCAGCTCGGACGCGAGCCGACGCTGGCGGAGATCGCCGAGGAGGCCAACCTGCCCCTCGAGCAGGCGCTCGAGGTGCGGGCGGCAGCGCGAGCCTCAACCAGTCTCGACCAACCCGTCGGCGAGCACGAGGATGCCGTGTTCGGCGACTTCGTGGCCAACGACGGGCCCGCCACCGAGGACGAGGTCGAGGCTTCCCTGCGCAACCAGGCGCTCGTGCGCGCGCTCGGGGCGCTCACGCAACGCGAACGCGCTGTGATCCTGTTGCGCTACGGCCTTGGCGGCGGCGAGCCGAAGACGCTCGAGGAAATCGGCCGCGTGCTCGGCTTCACGCGGGAGCGCGTCCGTCAGATCGAGATGCAGGCGCTCCGGCGCCTCGGCAAGCTGCGCGAGGTCGAGGCGATAGCGGCGGACTAGAGTCCACTTCGCCCGGCAAGATCACGGGCGTACGACGCCGACGCGTGGATTCCGCTAGACCACGTGCCAGGCTTCAGCCTGGAATGTACGTGCAGACTCAGCCTGGCACGTACGTGCTAACTGCGGCAGGGAACCGAGGCCGCTGTCACGTACGCGCGACGGGCTCCGCGACCACGCCGCTCAAAAGCGCCGAGCCGTCGAACAGGCGTTCCACCCCTCTTCCGACTCGCTCGAGAGCAGCCGCGTAGGCCTCGTCGAGCCGAGCGGGCCGCATACGCCGGTGGCCGTCCGACGCGACGACCGCGACCACCCCGTCCTCGACGAGCTTCCACCCGAGCTGCTCGATGTCGGGGCCATGACGGCCCAGCAGGCTCGTCGAGTTCACCTGGAGCAGCCAGCCGCGCTCCGCGAGCCCGGCCGCGGCCGGCGGGTCTCCGAGCACCGCGTCCGTGCGTTCGGGATGCGCGATGACCGGCGTCAGGCCGGCGGCCTCGACGTGCTCTGCGAGCGCGACGGCGGGCTGCAGCGGGCCGTGGAAAGGGATCTCGAGCAGCACGGTGCCGGTGCCCTCCAGCTCGTAGCGGCGCGCGTCCTCCCGGAGCAAGGCGCGCGTCGGCGTCAGCTCGAAGCCGAGCCGCAGCTCGAGCCCGGCCTGCTCCCGCAGCTCGGCGAAGGCCGTGTTGATGTGCTCCTCACGCTCGCGCGTCAGGATCAGGTGCGGCCAGACGTGCGGCGTCGCGAAGAGCACGGCAGTACCGTGCGCGGCCGCCTCCCGGCAGAGGTCGGCGCCCTCGGCGAGCGACTGAGCGCCGTCGTCACCCGAAGGCAGGACGTGGGAGTGGCAATCCACCATCCAGGAGTCGCGCATCTAGCCACCCTAGCCATCGTCCGCGCATGCGAACGACGGGCGGCTACTCGGCGGCGAGGTAGAGCTGCAGCTCGGGTGCGACCGTGCGCAACTCACGCAGGGCCCGCGACTCCAGCTGCCGAACGCGCTCGCGGGTGATGCCGAGGCCAACGCCGACCTCCTCCAGAGTGCGCGGCGCAGTTCCGTCGAGCCCGAAGCGCAGCATCAGCACGTTGCGCATGCGCGGGTTGAGCTGCTGCAGCGCGTCCTCGAGCTCGACCGAACGAAGGTTTTTGGCGGTCGCCTCGTCGGGCTGATCGGTCTTCGTGTCCTCGATGAGGTCGCCGTACAGGCTCTCTCCGTCGCCGACCGGGAGCTCGAGGCTGATCGGGTCCTCGACGAGCTCGAGCAGCTCGTTGACCCGCTTGAGCGGGAAGCCGCTCTCGTGGGCGAGCTCCTCGGCGGTCGGGTCGCGATTGAACTTTTGCGTGAGCACGCGTCGGGCCCGGAGCAGCTTGCGCACCTGCTCGGCGACGTGCACGGGGAGGCGAATCGTGCGTCCCTGGTCGGCCAGAGCGCGGGTGACGGCCTGTCGGATCCACCAGGTGGCGTAGGTGGACAGCTTGAAGCCGAGCTTGTAGTCGAACTTCTCCACCGCCCGGATCAGCCCCAGGTTGCCCTCCTGGATGAGGTCGAGCAGCGGCACGCCGGCCTTCGTGTAGTTGCGCGTGATCGACATCACGAGGCGCAGGTTCGACTCGATCAGGCGGCGCTTGGCCGCGTCGTCGCCCTCGTCCTTGCGACGCGCGAGCTCGCGCTCCTGGGCGGGCGTGAGCAGCGGCCCGTCGCCAATCTGGCGGACATAGAGCTTGAGTGGGTCGGCGACTTGCGGATCGGTGGGCTCAGTGGCTTCCTTGGGCTCCTCGTCCGCGAGCAGCCGCGCCACGTCTCCGCCGGGGAGCAGTTCGAGATGAGGCTCCACCGGGTCCAGGGATTCGTCGGGGAGCGGCCGCTGCGTCGCCATCGGGGGGTCTATCGGCGCCGCACGCCCTCCGAGGGACACTCGATCGAGGGACACCCGACCGGGCTGCCATCCAGCGGCGTTACTAACCGATGCCGGTGGCCGTACGTCGTAAGGAGAGGCGGCCATGATGGGTAGACGGAGAAGTCCGTCTGTGCTTACACGTCCCGCCTGACCGCTAGTCTCAAAAGAGGGGTCGAAGCCGAAACGTGTGTGGAATTGCCGGATTTAGCCTGACTGCGCGGAGCGAGGTGCCGCGGACTGTGGCTGCGCAGGTTCTGCTCGCCGGCATTGCCGAGCGCGGCGCCGACGCTGCCGGCTACGCGTTCCGTGGCCAGGGGCCGGGCGTGCATGTCTACAAGCAGCGCTCCGGCGCCACCGCGCTGCTCGGCCGACTGGCTGTACCGGAATCGACGCGCCAGCTGCTCGTGCACGTGCGCGACTACACGAAGGGGCATCCTCGCGTGGCGGCCAACAACCACCCGGTGCGCCACGGGACCGTGGTGGGCGTGCACAACGGAGTGATCGTCAACGACGACGAGCTCTTCGAGCGTCACGGCTGGGATCGCGACCACCCGGACATGACCGTCGACTCGGAATCGATCTTCGCGCTTGCCGAGGCGTTCGAGGGCCCTGAGGCCCTCGAGCAGCTGCGCGGCTCGATGGCGACCGCCTGGCTGGACGAGCGACGGCCCGATGCGCTCTTCGCGGCCCGCGGCGTGGGGCGTCCACTGTGGCTCGCGCGTGGCCGGCACGAGACGTTCTTCGCGTCGACCCGGCACACACTGGAGCTCGTGGAGCGCTACCTGCGTCTGCGACTGGACATCCGCGAGGTCGCCGAGGGCTCGCACCTGACGCTTACCGCGGCGGGCGAGCTGCTCCGCCGCAGGTTCAAGCCGGATCGCCGCTTCAAGGAGCGGGCGCTCCCCGCGGTGCGCGCGCCGCACGAGGGGGAGTCGTGCCTGCGCCTCCTCCCCAGGCTCGTCGCGGCCACGCTCTAAACGGAGTTCGACCGGCTGCGTAGCATGGCCGCGGGCCATGCTCGACCTTCCCGTGAGCGCCGCGTGGCGTCACCGCGACGCCCGCGAGGGATTCGAAGTTGTATTTCTGCGCCGTGCGAGGGACGGCTACCACGTCGATGGGCACTCCGCGGCGGTCGAGGACGGCCAGGCCTGGGGCATCCGCTACTCGATCACGCTTAACACGAGCTGGGTGACGCGTTCGGCCCACATCGTCGGCCGTTCGGCGCTGGGGGCGCACGAGGTGCGGCTCGAGGGAGACGGCACCGGCGGCTGGCGAGTGGACGGGACGCCGGCTGCGCAGCTCGCCGGGTGTCTGGACGTCGATCTCGAAGCGTCGGCCTTCACAAACGCCCTGCCGGTGCATCGTCTCGGGCTGGCGGTGGGTCAGCGGGCTGACGCTCCGGCCGCCTACGTGCGGGCGCCCGGCCTCGGCGTAGAACGGCTCGAGCAGCACTACGTCCGCCTGGCGGACGACGGCCCACGCCGTCGCTACGACTACACGGCGCCTGCCTTCGACTACCGCGGCGAGCTCGCCTACGACGCGTCCGGGCTCGTGGTCGACTATCCGGGCATCGCGGTCCGCGTGGCCTAGCGCCGCGGCGCAGCGAGCCGTCGCGCGGCGCTGCGGGACGGAGCGATGCCGAGCCGCACCGCCCGCCCACGGCATTGCACTACCGCATGCTGTGACGAGCCGCGGTAGACCGTGAGCCCGGCGGTATTGTCACGCCGCGCGCGTGGGAACGACGCTTCGTACCACTTGCGAAGGGACGCGCAAAGCCCGTCGTGGTCTGGGTGCTCAGCGAGCGCAAGCGCAACAGCCACGGCCGGTCCGCGCCGCCAGACCTCGATGCGACCGCCGTCCCAGGCACCAGCGTGCTCGCGCGGGACGTCGAGCGCACGGTCCTCGAACCCGCCGGGCGCCTCGAACAGAAAAAGGAGGTCGGCGGCCCCGAATGCGCCGTCGAGGCTGCTCGCACGGCGCCACGGCGCACGTAGTCGCCCCAGCGGCGGCGGGCGCGCCGGCCGGTCGCGCGCGGTGTAGCGCTCGGGGAAGAGGATCTGCGCGGTCGAAGCGGGAAAGCGCCGGTAGGCGCGGTCGACGGCGCGCCAGCCGCCGTCCTCGTAGAGCGCGCACACGAAGCGCAGCCCGTCGAGGTAAGGGAATGCGATCGAGCGCGCCAGGAAGTGCGGCAGACCCTGGTCGGAGAACGTGTCTCCCGCCGGGCTCGCCAGGAGCAGACGCAGCTCATCGTCCCCCTGGAGCGCGGCAAAGACGCGAAACTCAGTGGCCAGGGCGCTCCCTTCCGCGAGCGCCTGCAGCGCCGCGTGGTCGTCGCCCCAGCCGCGCGCATCGGGCTCGGGGAGGTCGAAGACGCTGTCCGTGAGCGCATGCTCGAGCTCGTGTGCCAGCGTCTCGAGCTCGTACGAGTCGAGCTTGCCGCGTCCTTCGCGTGCAACGAGGATGCGCTGCGTCTCGGGGTCGTAGACCCCGACGACGTCGGCGACTGCCGCTGCCACGAACGTCCCGTAGAAGTCGAATCCTGGCGGCACCGCACCGAGCCGCTCCAGGGCCAGGCTCAGCGTGCGCGCCTCGGCCCGCGACAGCTGTTGCCGCGCCTCCGCCTGCAGCTGCTGCCGGAGCTGTCGCGGCGCCAGGAACCGCTCAGAGACATCTCGCCGTAGCTTCAGTTCGCGGATGCGCTCCACGACGCGAGTCACGGCGGCGACCTGCTCCTCGAGCGTGCGGGCCCTGCGCACCTGCCGGACGCTCACGTTCTCCGTCATCCCGCAGGATTCGGCGCTCGTGCCGAGATATGCGCCGAGGCTTTGCCGGCCGCCCTCGCTGCCGGCGTCGCCGCAGGCGGTTGCCAGGGCGGCCACCAGCGCCGCGCCGGCTGCCGCGGCGGCTTTACTCGGCATCCAGGCGGCCGTCCGCCGCCACGTCGACGCCCGCCTCGAGCAGCCGCTTGCGCACCAGGAACTGGAATGCCGCCCACGCGCCCCGGCGTCCCTCGAACATGCGGTAGATCTGCCACTCGCTGAGCAGTGAGGCATCGGAGCGCCTCGCCTCCGTCCAGTCGGCGAACTTGGGCAGGCGCGCGAGCCGCCGTGCCAGCGCCTCGCCTTGCTCCAGCGCCCGCTCGAACCGCTCCTCGCCGACGGGCACGTCGAAGCCCGCCTCGCGCAATGCTGTGGTCAGCGAGCCGAAGGTGTGCCAGTACAGCGACTTCGAAGGCACCTCGCCGCGGTGCTCGTCGAGGTCGCGCGCAGTGGGCAGTCTTCCCAGCCGTTCGCCGAGCTCGCGGAGCAGGCGCAGCTGCTCTTCGCGGGTCGCGAAGCGCCGCGGCACCAGTCCGGCTGCCCGCTTGGCGGCGTTCCAGCTGCCGAAATGCGAGATGACGGTCTGGGGATGGACGCTGGTCTTGGCATCGGCCGCGAACTCGCGCATGGTCGGGGAGCGGCCGAGACGCTTGGCCGCGCCGCGCAGCTGCGCAAGGATCTCGTCGTTCGAATAGCGCTGGCGCAGGCCGGCCTGGAACTCGCGAAGTGCGTCGCCGTCGAGTTCGTCGAGCGCCGGGATGCTGCGACGTCTCGCCACAGCAAGAAGGTTAGAGCAGAGAAACCGGTTTGCAAAGACGCGCTAACGCGCGCTGGCAGCAACCGGCCGGCGCAGGCCCGGCAGGGGGCCCGCCGCCGCAACGGCCTCGAGGGCGTCGACGCAACGGGGGCAGAACTGCGTGCCCGAGCAGCGACGAACCTCCGCCAGCACCTGAGAAGGCGTACGGCGCGGCTCGTAGCGGCGGTCGTGGAGCATGGACACCACGGCGTCGGCAACGTGGATGATGCGAGCACCCAGCGGAATCTCGGTGGCGCGCAGGCCGTCCGGGTAGCCGCTGCCGTCGAAGTGCTCGTGGTGGTGGCGGATGGCCGGCACCGCGTCGCCGAGGAACGCCAGCTGCTCGACGATTCGCGCCCCCTCGGCGGCGTGCGGTCGCATGAGCGCCCATTCCTCCTCCGTGAGCGGGTCAGGCTTCTGCACCACCGCGTCGGGAACCGCCAGCTTGCCGATGTCGTGGAAGAGGGCGGCGTGGCCGAGCACCTCGAGCTCGGCCTGCGAGAGGCGCAGCTGCCGGCCGATGGCCAGCGCGAGCCGCTGTACCTCGCGCGAGTGACCGGCCGCCTCGCGCGCGTCCACACGGCCGGCTAGCGCTTCCATGACCGACATTGCGTGCTCCCGTAGCGTGCGGTTCGCCCGTTCGAGCGACGCGCTGCGCGCGCGGGCCTGCTCCGTCGTCTGCACGAGACTGGCTGCGAGGCGCTGCGCTTCGGCGACGTGACGCTCCTGTGACGAGCGCGCGAGCAGCAGCGGTACCACGAGGAGTGCGAGCGTCCACATGCCCGCCGCGCCGAATGCGACGGCGACGATGCCGGCGAGCAAGCCAGCCGCGAGATGGTGCAACAGCGGCCAGCCCGTGCCGCTCGGCAGCGCGCGGCGCCGCGGGCCGGGCGCAGCAAGCGCGGCCAGGACGGCGGGAAGCAAGATCTGGACCGCGAAGTAGACGACGCCGGCAGCCAGGCCGGCCAGGATGGTCGCCAGCTCGTGGTCGAGCTGCGCCGGCCGCAGAGCGAACGTGCCCGCCGCTGCCAGCGCGGCGAGCGTCATCATGCCGGTGTCGAAGGCCAGCCGTGAGCGAGGGTTACGCGTCCTCGCCCACTCCACGCAGCACGCCGCCAGCGCCACCGGCAGGGCGACGCGCGGGCCGAACAACGCGGCGCCGGCGAGCACGCCGACGGCGTTCACGGACGCGGTGCGCTCGGCAGTCCCGTCGGCGAGCGCCTGCACGAGCGCGACGATGCCCACGACGGCCAGCATGCCGACCAGGTCTTGCTCCCGTCCCAGCAGCAGCCCGGCGATTCCGGCCGCGCCACCGAGTGCCCCGGCGAGCCAGAGGTTGCGGGCCGAGAGCCGCGGCTGGCCACTTGAACGGGCTGCGGGCTTGGCCTGCGGGGCAAGCTGCCGCGGCCGGGAATCCGGCACCGGTGCTGTCACTGCGACCGCGTCTGCCCCGCTGCGCACGACGCGGTTTCGCCCCTGCAGCTTGGCCCGGTAGACGGCCATGTCCGCCTGATGCACAAGCTCGGTCGCGTCGCCGCCGTCGCTCGGGTAGGCGGCCACGCCGACCGAGACCGTGATCGAGACGAGCTCCTGTGAGGTCTCGACGGGCACGCGCTGCTCGGAGACCGCACTGCGAATTCGCTCGGCGATCTCAAGCGCCTCCTCGGGCCCGGTCTCGGGCAGGATGATGGCGAACTCCTCGCCGCCGAAGCGCGCAGGCACGTCGTAGTGGCGGAGTTGGGCCCGGAAGACGTCGGCGACGGCCCGCAGCACGGCGTCTCCCGCCAGGTGCCCGTACCGGTTGTTGACCTCGCGCAACAGGTCGAGGTCGGCCATGACGAGAGCCAGCGGCCGGTCGAAGCGCTGGGCGCGCGCGAACTCATTCTCGAGCGTTGCCGTGAAGTGCCGCGGGTTGAAAAGGCCGGTTTTGGGATCGACCCGGGCCTCGGCCTGGAGCAGGGGCACGCTCAGCGACCGGTGCACGATGAGCAGCGGCGCGAGCGCGAAGGGCACGAGCCAGGGATTCGCCACCCAGAGGAAGGCAACCCCCACTCCGAGCGCCGCGAGCACGAGCTCCGTCGAGATGCCCTGGAACGTGAACACACCGGTTTCGCGCACGGAGCAGCCACGAGCGAGACAGAGCATCGGCGCGGCCAGCGCGGCCTGCACTCCGACGAACAGCAGGGCGGCAACGACGCCGGCGAGCGCCAGTCCCGCTTTCCCGTTCGGCACGAGAAGGTCGACGAGGTGGACGCCGCCCCACGCGGCGAGCACGGCCAGCGTGTAGGCGAAGACGTTGAAGCTCTGGATCGTCCAGGGCCCCTTGCGCCGCAGCCAGTCGGGAATGCGCTGCGCGACGGGGATCAGCGCGACGAGGGGGACCGGCAACAGCAGGATCGCGGGCACGAGGAAGACTCCGGTCATGTGGTACGAGTAGTTCCGCTGCGTCCGCACCGTGAAGAGTTGGGCCACCCCGGCACCGAGCGTCAGCAGGATGAAGGTCGTCCAGCCCGGCGTATCGAAGGAGAGCCCACGCAGAAGCGGCAGGGCGAGCGCCACCGTTGCGCCGCCGACGACCGCCAGGTAGACGGCCGCACGGAAGGGCAGCGGGCCGCCGACGGTCCGCGACGACCCCACCTCGGCCGGCGCCGAGACGCTGTGGTCGAGCGCGCTCACCGCGCGCGCGCGAGGAGGAACTCCTCGCCTCTCTCTTGAGTGCCGCATGTACGTGCCACTGATCGATTGCCTCCGCGAAGCCGCATTTGGTCGCCCGTCACGACCGACGCTCTGACCGTAGGACGACTCGGTCCGCACCTCATCCCCCGTAGGGGGGACGCGCACCGCCGGCTCCGTGGAGCCAAGCGGATACGGTGGCTGCATGCGGCCGCGGATTCCGCTCACGGCAGAGATCGTGCTCGCGCGTGCGGCGGCTCGCCTTTCGCGCCTGGCGCGCACCGGGGGCGGAACAACGCTGCCGGGCAAGCTGCTCGCCCGCATCGACCCTGAGGCGCTCGAGCGGCTGGCGGCGCGGCTGCCGCACGGCTCGGCACTCGTCTCGGCGACCAACGGCAAGACGACGACGGCCGCGATGACGGCACAGATCCTCGGCCCCGGCGTACGCCTGGCGCACAACAGCGCCGGCGCCAACCTCGTCTCCGGGGTCACATCCACGCTGCTCGCTGCGGACGGCGCCGAGCTGGGCCTCTTCGAGGTCGATGAGGGCGCCCTGCCCGAGGTGGTGCGGCGCCTCCGGCCACGCGCGGTGTGCCTCGGAAATCTCTTCCGTGACCAGCTCGACCGCTACGGCGAACTCGAGCATGTGGCCGAACGATGGCGAGCGGCGGTCGCCGGCCTCGCTCCAGACGCGCGCCTGGTCGTGAACGGTGACGACCCCCAGGTGGGCGCCCTCGCTGATGAGTCGGCGCACGCGCTCGTCTACGGGCTGGACGACCCGCGCCATGCGCGGCCCGGGCTCCAGCATGCCGCCGACTCGAAATGGTGCCTGGACTGCGGGACGCCGTACGACTATGCGGCCGCGTACGTGGGTCACCTCGGGGACTACCGCTGCCCCTCGTGCGGCCGGGCCCGGCCGGCCCTTGACGTATCGGCGCGCGAGATCGAGCTGGGTGGGCTCGAGTCCGTATCGTTCGAGCTCGTGACACCCCAGGGCACCCGGAACGTTCGACTGCGCGTCCCGGGGCTCTACAACGTCTACAACGCGCTCGCCGCTACCTCCCTGTCCCTGGCGCTGGGCAGCGGGCTCGACGAGATCCAGGCGGGCCTGCAGCGCTTCAGCGCGGCGTTCGGCCGCTTCGAGCGCATCTTCATTGGATCCCGGCGGCTGCTCATGCTGCTCGTCAAGAATCCCGCCGGAGCAAACGAGGCGGTGCGGACGCTCCTCGCCGGCGGTCCGCCGCGGCTCGTGGTGATCGCGCTCAACGACGAGATCGCCGACGGCCGTGACGTGTCGTGGATCTGGGACGTCGATTTCGAGCCGTTGCTCGCCGAGCTGGAGGGCGTGATCGCCACGGGCGGGCGGGCGGCGGAGCTTGCGCTGCGGTGCAAGTACGGCGGCTTCGCGCCCGAGGCAATCGAGGTCGAGCCCGACCTCGGCCGCGCGCTGGACCGTGGTCTGGCGCGCACGCCGGAGGGCGGTGAGCTGATCTGCCTGCCCACGTACACGGCCATGCTGGGGTTGCGGCGCATCGTCTCCGGGCGGGGGTTCGTGCGTCCGTACTGGGAGTCGGCCGGCGCCGCGTCGGCGCCGACTGAGGCTGTCGAGCCCATCGGGTCGTTGCCGTCGGGAGACGAAGGAAGCGGTGGGACGGCATGAAGATCGTCGTCGGCCACCTCTACCCGGACTACCTGAACATCTACGCCGACAGGGGCAACATTGCGGTGCTGGAGCGCCGGGCGGCCTGGCGCGGGATCGAGCTCGACGTGCGGCCGGTGGGCGTGGGTGTTCCGCTCGTGGCAGGCGAGCAGGACCTGATCTACGTGGGCGGCGGACAGGACCGCGAGCAGGCGCTGATCGCGCCCGACCTGGCGGCGCGCGGCGCGGCGCTCCGCGAAGCAGTGGCGGCGGGGACGCCCGTCCTGGCCGTCTGCGGCGGCTACCAGCTACTCGGCCGTTTCTACCGCGACCGCCGCGGCGAGGAGCAGCCCGGAGCGGGTGTCTTCCCCCTCCATACGGTGGCCGGGGAGCGGCGCATGATCGGCGATGTCCTGCTCGAGTGTGAGCTGGAAGCGGGCGAGCGCCGTACGGTGGCCGGATTCGAGAACCACGCCGGGCGCACCCACCTCGAGGCAGGTGCGCAGCCACTGGGCCGCGTGCTGGCCGGCTTCGGAAACGACGGCGAGAGCGGCTACGAGGGCTGTCGCGTCCGAAACGCGCTCGGCACCTACCTGCACGGACCGCTCTTACCACGCAATCCCTGGCTCGCGGACTGGCTGCTGGCCACCGCAGTCGAGCATGCCACCGGCGAGCGGCCTCAGCTGCACCCGCAGCCCGACGAGCTCGAGCTCGAGGCGCACACCGTGTCAGCGGGCCGCGCGCGCAGCCGCGGCGGTCGCTTCTAGCCCTGCCCCAATCGGCCGTGTCCCCTCGGGGCCGGCCGCGAGCCTCCCTCCGGTTCGACCCTAGCCGGGACGGCCGCGCGAGTGGTTAGCGCGGGCGCGCCGGAAGCGTGTCAAGGCACCCACAGCGCGCCCAGGTACACGACCGGGTCGCCCGGGCGCCAGCGCGTCAGGAAGCGCTGGATGGGCGGATGCAGCACGATCCCGTCCAGCTCGCCGAGCCCGAACAGACGGTGCCCGCGTACCGCCGCGTCGTGCGAGGTGACGCTCTCGAGCGAGCGGCCGCTCAGGTCGGCTGAGAAGATGATGTGCACGACGTGCTTCTGCGCGAAGCTGCGCTCGGGCGCGATCGAGTCGACGATCGCCACGGGCCCCTCGACGGGAGGATCGTCGGTCAACCCCACCTCCTCCTCGAGCTCGCGGTGCAGAGCGTCGACGAGGCTCTCACCGGAGTTGACGCCGCCGCCGGGCAGCAGCCAGTACTCACGGCCTGCCTTCTCGTGGCGGCAGAGCAGTAGCCGATCGCTCCAGCGGAGGATGGCGGACACGCGGATGCGCGGCTCGGCGCCCACGCTAGTGCCCGGACGATCCGTGCCCGCGCGCGCCGCGCTCGGTCGCGACGAGCTCCTCGACCTCGACCGGCTCGACAGCGGGGATGCGCACGACGACGAGCTGAGCGATCCGCATGCCGATCTCGACGACGAACGTCTCGCGCGGATCGGAGTTGAGCAGGATTACCTTCACGTCCCCCCGATAGCCGGAGTCGACAAGCCCCGGCGCATTGACGATCGAGATGCCGTGTTTCGCGGCGAGCCCCGAGCGCGGCACCACCAGCCCCGCATAGCCCTCGGGGATCGCAACGGCCAGGCCGGTCGAGACCACCGCGCGCTCGCCCGGCGCCAGCTCGTGGCGCTCGCTGGAAGCCAGATCGAGGCCCGCGTCACCCGCGTAGGCCCGCACGGGAACAGTGGCGTCGGCGGACAGCCGGCGGAGGGGCAGCTCGATCACGGGGCGCCGGTCGCCGACTCGCGTGGCTCATCCACGAGGTATGCGGCAAAGCGTCGCAGCTCGCGCCGGGGCAGCCGTGCGCGCACCAGCACGCCGTCCTCCCGGTCGACCCGCTCCTCGATCGGAGCGCCGAGCGCATACAGCTCCGCAAGCCGCGCCCCGTCTTCGTAGGGGACGATCAGCTCGACCGGCTCGAAACGCTCGGCGAAGCGCTCTGCCACCCGCGCACGCAGCTCCTCGAGCCCCTCGCCCGTGAGTGCCGAGACCTGCAGGGCGTCAGGGAAGCGGCTGGCGAGGCGCCGCCTGTGCAGCGGATCGACGGCGTCCACCTTGTTGAGCACGAGCTCACGGGGCAGATGCGCCGCGCCGATCTCGTTCAGTACCGAGTCGACGGCCGCGACCATCTCGTCCAGCCGCTCCTCGGAGACCGATGCATCGGCTACGTGCAGAAGAAGCTCGGCGACGAGCGTCTCCTCGAGCGTGGCAGCGAAGCCCTCGACAAGCTGGTGCGGCAGGCGCCGGATGAAGCCGACGGTGTCGGTCAGCAGGTAGCGCCGGCCGTCGTGGGCGAAACCACGCGTCGTCGGGTCGAGCGTCTCGAAGAGCCGGTCGCGCACCGAAACCTCGGCATCGGTGAGCGCGTTCAGCAGCGTGGACTTGCCGACGTTCGTGTAGCCGGCGAGCGCGACCGTCGGCGTCTCGCTGCGCGCGCGCTCGCGGCGCCGTGTCGCGCGCTGGCGCGAGAGCGCCTCCAGCCGGCGGCGCAAAAGCGCGATACGCCGGCGCGCCAGCCGCCGGTCGGTCTCGAGCTGGCTCTCTCCCGGGCCGCGTGTGCCGACGCCGGCGCCGAGTGTGCCGCGCCCGCCTCCGAGGCGCTCCAGGTGCTGCCAGGCGCCCCGCATGCGCGGGAGGTTGTACTCGAGCTGTGCGAGCTCGACCTGGAGCTTGCCCTCGGCGCTGACGGCGTGCTGGGCGAAGATGTCGAGGATCAGCTGAGTGCGGTCGACGACGCGTGCCGACAGGGAATCCTCGAGCGTGCGCTGCTGGGCGGGCGAGAGCTCGTCGTCGACGATCAAGACCTCCGAGCCAGAGCCCGCGTACGCGCCTTTGAGTTCCTCGAGCTTGCCCTTGCCGACGTAGAAGCGCCGGTCCGGCCGCGCCCGGTGCTGCGTGAGCTCTGCGAGCGGCTCGACGGCGGCCGCACGCGCCAGTTCGCGTAGCTCGGCGAGCTGCTCGTCGGCGTCGGCTGAAGGGGCGAGGACGGCGAGGACGAATCCGCGCTCGGGCTCCGTATCCGGCGCGGGGTCGGGGCGGTGGCGGGTCACCAGAAAGGATTATGCCGCGCGTTGTCACAATCCCCGGCGTGGCCGCCGCTCTCTCGCCGCTCATCGCCCGCACGGGCACCTATCCGTTCGTCCGGCTGGAGGAGGCGAAGCGGCGGTTGCAGGCGCGCGGCATCGACGTCGTCGACATGGGCATCGGCGATCCGCGCGAGCGAGCGGACGAGCGCATCGAGCAGGCTCTCATCGACGCTCTCCCCCACGTCTCCGGCTACCCGCCGGCTCAAGGTCTGCCCGAGCTCCGGGCGGCTGTCGCGAGCTGGGTGGGCAGGCGCTTCGACGCCGCGCTCGACCCCGATCGCGAGGTGGTTCCCACGCTCGGCTCCAAGGAGGCTATTTTCAGCCTGGCCCAGGTGCTGCTCGACCGCGACGGCGGGCGCTCGGTGGTCTGCTACACGGAGCCTGCCTACCCGGTCTACGAGCGCGGGGCACTCTTTGCCGGCGGCAAGCCTGTGACACTGCCGCTGCTGGAGGAGAACGGCTTCCTGCCTGACCTGGAGGCGGTCGACTGGGCGGGCGTGGCGCTTCTCTGGCTCAACTACCCCAACAACCCGACGGGAGCCGTGGCGAGTCGTGACTTTCTCGAGCAGGCCGCCGAGCTTGCACGCCGGCACGACTTCGTGCTCGCCGCGGACGAGGCGTACACGGAGCTCTGGTTCGACGAGCGACCGCCCTCCGTGCTCGAGCTCTCCGACCGGCG
Source organism: Gaiellaceae bacterium (assembly GCA_036824245.1). Classification (GTDB taxonomy): domain Bacteria; phylum Actinomycetota; class Thermoleophilia; order Gaiellales; family Gaiellaceae; genus JACVRM01. The sequence goes on from DAITAO010000038.1 coordinate 24,863, forward strand.
CAACGTGCTCGCATTCCAGAGCCTCAGCAAGCGCTCCTCGATGACCGGCTACCGATCGGGCTTCGCGGCGGGCGATGCGGACCTGATCGCGGCCTTGCGCGCTTTCCGGCCGACGGTCGGCACGGCGCCGCAGGAGTTCGTGCAGCGGGCCGCGATCGCCGCCTGGGAGGACGAGGAGCACGTGGAGCGCAATCGCGCCCGCTACCGTGAGAAGCGCGAGCTCTTCCTCGAGCTGCTGACCCGCAAGGGGCTGCGGGTGGCGGGCAGCCGCGCCGGGATCTACCTGTGGGTCGAAGTGCCGGCCGGCGAGTCCTCCGAGGGCTTCGCAGAGACTCTGCTCGAGCACGGCGTCGTCGTGACGCCGGGCTCGTACTTCGGGGCCTCCGGCGAAGGCTACGTGCGCGTCGCGCTCACGCCTACCCTCGAGGAATGCCGCCGGGCCGCCGCGATCCTGGACGAAGCACTCTGATGGAGCTCGCGCAGCGGATCGAAGCGCTCTGGGATGCCGGCGAGGTCGAGGCCGCGCCGATCGAGGAAGCGATCGCGCTGCTCAACGCGGGCGAGGTGCGGGTGGCGGAGCCGCGCGACGGCGAGTGGGTCACGAACGAATGGCTGAAGAAGGCGATCCTCCTCTACTTCCGCCTGCGCAAGGTCGAGACGATGGAGGTCGGCGGCCTGCGCTATCTCGACAAGATCCCCGTGAAGACCGACTACGCAGAGCACGGCGTGCGTGTCGTGCCGCCCGGCGTCGCCCGCTACGGCTCGTTTCTCTCCGAGGGCGTGGTGCTCATGCCCGGCTTCGTGAACATCGGTGCCTGGGTCGGGCCGCGCACGATGGTCGACACGTGGGCGACGGTCGGCTCCTGCGCGCAGATCGGCGCCGACGTTCACCTGGCGGGAGGCGTCGGCATCGGGGGTGTGCTGGAGCCGCCGCAGGCCCGCCCGGTGATCGTCGAGGACGGCGCATTTCTCGGCTCGCGCGCGATCGTCACCGAGGGAGTGCGCGTCGGGACGCAGGCCGTGCTGGCCGCCAACGTCTCGCTGACGGCGACCGTCCCGGTCATCGACGTGACGGGATCCGAGCCGGTCGAATACCGAGGCGAGGTGCCCGCGCGGGCGATCGTCGTGGCCGGGACACGGCCCAAGGCGTTTCCGGCCGGTACCTACCAGCTCGGCTGCGCCCTGATCGTCGGCTGGCGGGCCGAGTCGCACGACCTGCGCCTGAGCCTCAACGACGTGCTGCGCGAGTACGAGCTCGCCACGTAGACCGGTGCTCAGGCCGCGGGCTCGGCGGGGCCCGTGAGCACGGCACGGCCGCCCTCGAGCCGCACGAGCAGGTCGCCGCCGGGGAAGTGCACGGTGACGTCTCCCTCGCCGTGCGTCGCGGCCGCGACGGCGACGGCACTCGTGCCCGACGCCGGGGTCTCCCCGACGCCGCGCTCCCAGACGCGCGCGGTGACCTCGCCGACGCCGTCGACGCGGGCGACCTGCACGTTCGTGCGCTCAGGGAAGCGAGGGTGTGTCTCGAGCAGCGGGCCGATCCTGGTGATGTCGGCGGGGTCGCCGAGCACGACCGCGTGTGGGTTGCCGACGGAGACGGGCACGAACGAGATGCCCTCGACGTGCTCGCGCACGCCGAGCTCGAACGGGCCGATCTCCTGCTCGACGAGCCCGCCGGCCAGCATGTGCGCGACAACCTCGCGCTGACCGACGCGGATGCGGACGGTGTCGGCGCCGGTATGCCGGGCCAGCCAGCGCGCAGCGATGCGGGTGCCGTTCCCCGACAGCTCCGCGGTGGTGCCGTCGGGGTTCCAGATGAGCACGGCGGCGGCATCCGCGGCAACGCTCACCACTTCGACGATGCCGTCGGCGTCCGCCGCCAGCACGCGCGCCCGCTCGGGCGTCAGCGGCTGGTCACCCGGCTCGACGAGCAGGTAGGTGTTGCCGAGCGCGTGCCACTTCGAGAATCTCATCTGCCACCTCGCCCGCCGGCCGGGTTGCGTCCACGCTAACGAGGCCGGCAATCCGCCGCATCCACTTCCGCTGGTAGGCGGCGTAACGTCGCACGCGGCGCACGAGCGCCTCCAGGCCCTCTCCCGGCGGCAGCTCCGTCAGCTCGTGCAGCCCGTGCACGTGTCGTGCGGTAGCCGAGATGGGGCTCGCGAGGGCCGCACGCGCCTCGTCCGCGCCTCCGGCGGCGACCATGGCGCGGGCGCGATCCGCGATGCGCCGCTCGAGCTCCTCTTTGGGCACCTCGAGCCCGATGATCACCGTCGGATGCCGCGTCTCCTCGGTCCAGAGGCGGCTCTCTCGTGGCAGGAGCGATCCGCCTGCCTCCGCCAGCTCGAGCGCGCGCACGACGCGCCGCCGGTCGTTGGCGTGCACGGCGGCAGCGGCGCCGGCGTCGCGCTCCGCGAGCAGGGCGTGGGCGCGCTCGGCGCCCCGCTCGTCATACAGGCGTTCCCAGCGCTCGCGCGCCCCCGGCGGCGGCGCAGGCGGCAGCTCGAGCTCGGCGAGCGCCGCGCGCAGGTAG
>DAITAO010000039.1:0-27062 GCA_036824245.1 Gaiellaceae bacterium
CGATCTCGCGCTGCGGCCCAACCCGTTGGTGGCCGACGCGTGGGCTGACCTACCGGGGAAGCTCGTGCGCGTACCCCGGACGGCACACGTCGTCGACCTGGCCGGCGGCTACGAAGCGGTCTGGGATCGCTTCAAGGGCCAGGCACGCACCGCCGTTCGCAAGGCCGAGCGCGCGCAGCTCGAGGTCGAATGCGACACGTCCGGGCAGCTCGTGCCGGTCTTCTACGAGCTGTACCGGCGCTCGCTCGACCGCTGGGCGCAACAGGGGGGTCAGCCCTTTGCCCTGGCCCGCTGGCGGGGGCGCAAGAACGACCCGCTGCGGAAGTTCGAGGCGGTCGCGCGTCACCTGGGCGACTCCTGCCAAGTGTGGGTCGCGTGGAAGGACGGCCGGCCGGCAGCTTCCATCATCGTCCTCGTCCACGGCGCGAACGCGAGCTACTGGCGCGGCGCCATGGACAAGCACCTGGCCGGGCCGGCCCGTGCCAACGACCTGCTCCACGCCCGCGCCATCGAGCACGCCGTCGAGGCGGGCTGCTCCTACTACCACATGGGCGAGAGCGGCAAGTCCGGCTCGCTGTCTCAGTTCAAGGAGCGTTTCGGGGCTCGCCCGCACGAGTACGTCGAGTACCGCCTCGAGCGTCTGCCGTTCACCCGCGCGCGCGAGGCCTTCACCGGGGTGGCGCTCGGCGCGCTACGCGGCGCGAGAAGGATGAAGGAACGATCCGCGCAGCGAACTGTCCCACTCGAAAGCGCCACACCCACCGACGGAACGGTCCCCGTTCAGGGACAGTCCCTCCAGGAAACGAAGTGAGCGCGGCCCGCGCAGCGCTCCGTCAATCGCGCAGCTCTGCGGACCTCGTCTTCGTCGCGCTGTGCGCGAGCCTGCTGTGGGCCGTTTCGCTTCCCGACATCGACCTCGGCCGCATGACGGATCTGGGCCTCGTGTCGGTGATCCCGCCCTCGCTGGTGCTCGCCCTCGGCGCTCTGACCGTGAGCTTCTGCATCTGTCTCCACCACGCGCGGAACCCCGTCGTGCTGCTCCTGCACGTCGTCGCTCTGATCATGATGCTCTACGGCGTCACGACGCTGGTGGCGGACGTCCCCCGCTTCAACGTCGCGTGGCGCCACATCGGCGTGGCCGACTACATCGGCCGCACGGGCGCTGTCGACCCGGGCATCGACGTGTACTTCAACTGGCCGGGCTTCTTCATCGCGAGCTCGTTCGCGAGCGACCTCACCGGGATCAGCCTTCCCAGCCTCGCCAACTGGGCTCCCGTGGCCCTCAACCTGCTCTACCTGGGGCCGCTGCTCATGATCCTCAGGACTGCGACCAGTGATCAGCGGCTCGTCTGGCTCGCGCTTTGGTTCTTCTACCTGACCAACTGGGTCGGCCAGGACTACTTCTCGCCGCAAGGCGCCGCGTACTTCCTCTACCTCGTCGTGCTCGCCGTCCTGCTGCGCTGGTTCAGCTCGGTGCCCGACAGACGCTTTCGGTTGCGCCGCCGGCACGAGCACACGGCGCAGGCGGCCGTGCGGGCGCAGGAGCCGTCGGGCGAGCGGGCAGCGCTGATGCTGATCGTGATCGTCATCTTCGCGGCCATGGTCGCCACCCATCAGCTGACGCCCTTCGTGATGGTCGCGAGCGTGGGCTCGCTAGTGCTCGCGCGGCGCTGCTCTGCGCGCGGCCTCCCGGGCCTGATGGCGGTCCTGATCGGCATCTGGATCGCGTTCCTGGCCGTCTCGTACGTCACCGGCCACATCGACGGTGTGATCGCCGATCTCGGCAACCTGGGCAAGAGCGTGGACTCGACGAGTAGCCGCGTACAGGGGAGCGCCGAGCACCTGCTCGTCATCCGGGCGCGCATGCTGCTGACCCTGTTCATCTGGGGGCTCGCGGCGCTCGGTGCACTGCGCGCCTTCCGGGCGGGGAGAAGAGAGGTCGGGTTCGGGCTACTCGCGATCGTTCCGTTCTCGCTCATGGGCTTCCAGCCCTACGGCGGCGAGATCATGCTGCGCATCTACCTGTTCGCCCTTCCCTTCGTCGCCTTCTTCGCGGCCTCGCTCTTCTACGCATCGAGCGACGCGGGGAGGTCGTGGCGCACGACGCGCGCCGTGCTGCTGGTCAGCCTCGTGCTCCTCGCCGGCTTCGCGGTGGCGCGTTACGGCAACGAGCGCATGGATCAGTTCTCGCGCGCCGAGCTCGAGGCGGTCAACCGGCTCTACGCGGTAGCGCCGCCGGGCTCGCTCCTCGTCGCGGGCGACGCGAACCTGCCGTGGCGCTTCCGGAACTACGAGACGCATGACTACCAGCTGGTCACGAAGACGGACAGCTGGAAGCGCATCAACTGGGCCCGCCCGAAGCTGAAGCGGGTCGTTCGCGAGGTCAAGGTGCTCATGGAGGACAGCGCAAAGCGCGGCGCGTTCCTGATCTTCACGCGCAGCCAGCGAGCAGGAGTCGAGGTGCTGGGGCTGTCTCCGCCCGGAGCTCTGCGCTCGATCGAGCACAGCGTGGACCGCTCACCTGCGTTCAGGCTCGTGTACCGCAACCGCGATGCGGCCATCTACATGCTTGCAGCGCCGAGAAAGGGCGCTACGTGAAGCTGGTACCGCCTCGCTGGGCGGCCCTCAACCTGGCGCTCGCCGCAGCGGCGGGCGTGCTGGTGCTCGCAGACCTGGACGCTCCGCCGCGCGCGCCTTTGGTGCTCGCCTTCCTGCTCGTCTCGCCGGGTTTCGCGCTCGTGCGGCTGCTGCACCTCGGCGACCGGGTCGCCGAGCTGACGCTCGTGCTCGCCCTCAGCGTCGCGCTCGACGCCATCGTGCCCGGCGTGCTGCTCTACGCGGACCTGTGGTCGCCCCCCGCTGGACTCGTGGTGCTGTTCGCCGTCGTGCTGCTCGCGACGCTCCTCGAGACAGCCAGACCGCCACGGCCGACGCGCGTATGACGGGCACCATCAACGAGCTCACGCGACGCTTCCTCGGGTCGGACTCGTACTCCTGGCAGAGCGACTGGGTGGATGCGATGGCCGTCGCCCTTTTGCTGGTCTTGCTCGCCGAGCGCGAGCTGATCCGCGCTTACGGAGGATCGCTGGTCGCAGGCCGGATCCGCTCGCTGGCGGTGCTCGTCACGCCGATGCTCATCGCCTTCACAGCGATTGTCGTGCTGCGCGCCTTCGGGCTACGGTAGGCCGCAGACGGGTGATGACGCGTGTCCTCCTCGTCCACAATCATGTCATTGCCCGTGCCTGCAGCCGCCACCTCGGCGACGGTCGCGGTCTATTCGACGGGCTTCGTCGCCGCCGAAGCGCTCACGGTGTTCGTCGGCGTCGTGCCCGGGGTGGCCGCCCACGCGGTCGTCCTGCTCGCGGCTCTCAACCACTACCTGTTCGTGGGTGTGCAACCGCCCGACGCCGGCAGGTCGGTCGACATACTGCTGCTCCTCGCCCTCCTGCCGCTGATTCGCATCCTCACACTGAGCATCGCCGTCGGCGAGGTGAAGACCGCCTACCGCATCGGCATCGTCGGCGTGCCGGTCCTGGCCGCCGTCGCCATGGCCGCCTGGTTGCTCAGGCCGCCGCGGTTCCTGGCGCGGCTCCGCCGCTGGACGTGGCAGCAGGTGCCGATCGCACTGGCCGGAGTTCCGCTCGGCCTCGTCGCCTATCTGATCGCCCGGCCAGATCCGCTGATCGACGTGCCGAGCATCGAGCTCTGGACAGGCGTGCCGATCCTGCTCGTCTTCAGCGCAGTACCCGAGGAGCTGCTCTTTCGCGGACTGCTGCAGGACGCGTTCACGGAGCTCTTCGGACAGGCCGGTCTGCTCTGGGCCAGTGTGCTCTTTGCGGCGGCCTACCTGGGCTCGCTGCAGCCTGAGTACGTCGTCTTCGCGGGCGGCCTCGGCCTCGTGTTCGCCGTGATCGTCGAGCGTACCGAGTCGCTCGTCGGAGTCAGCGTGGCGCACGGCCTTCTCAACGTTGGCGTGCTGCATTTCTGGCCGGCGGTGCTGGGCTGAGCTTCACGGATGCCGTCCGGCGTGTATGGCGCCGACGGTCACGATCGTGTCCGCCTCGTCGGGTCGCTTGTCCGGCCGGTAGCCCTTGACGCGCGCGAACCGCAGAGCCAGGCCGCCCGGGTAACGCGAGCTCTGCTGCACGCCGTCGAAGGCCACCTCGACGACGAGCTCCGGGCGCACGTGGACGGTGTATGCGTCGCGGCTCGTCTCCAGCTCGAGCAGCCGCTCGGTCTGCCACGTGAGCAGCGCGTCGGTCATCCCCTTGAACGTCTTCCCAAGCATCACGAAGCCGCCCGTAGCCGGATCGCGCGCCCCGAGATGGAGGTTGCTCAACCACCCGCGCCGCCGCCCGTGCCCCCACTCGGCGGCGAGCACGACGAGATCGAGCGTATGAGCGCGCTTGACCTTGAGCCAGCTCGCGCCGCGCCGACCCGCCTCGTAGGGTGCATCGAGCGCTTTCACCATGACGCCCTCGTGGCCGTGCTCCAGTGCGTCGTCGAGGAATCGCTCTGCCTCAGCGACCTCCTCCGTCTCGAGCGTGGGCACTCGCAGGCCCTCGGGTACGCGCTCGGCGAGCGCGGCGAGACGCTCGCGGGTCGGCCGGTCGAGCAGATCCTCGCCGTCCAGGTGCAGGCAGTCGAAGAAGAAGACCGAGAGCGGAACCGTGTGGCGCGGCTCGTCCGCCTCGAGCCTTGTGCCGAAGCGGCTCATCGTGGTCTGGAAGGCGCGGGGCCGACCGTCCGCGTCGAGCGCGATCACCTCACCGTCGAGCACCGCGGCCTCGACCGGCAATCCGCGCGCAGCCTCGACCACCTCCGGCACCCGGTCGGTGACGTCGGCCAGGTTCCGTGTAAATGCCCGGACGTCATTGCCCAGGCGGTGCACCTGGATCCGAGCGCCGTCCAGCTTCCACTCGACGGCGGCGGGGTGGACACGACCGAGCGCGCTCTCGAGATCATCGGCAGTCTGGGCAAGCATGGGCTGCACCGGACGCAGAAGCGTGAGGCGGAAGCGTGCAAGCCCCGTGGCGCCCTCGGCGACGGCCGCTGCGGCCACGGTTCCCAGCTCGCCGGCCAGCATGAGCGCGCGCCGCACCTCTGCCGGCGGCACTGTGGCGGCCAACGCGACCGCCTCCACCATCACTCCTTGCAGTGCGCCCTGCCGCAGCTCGCCCGACAGGAGGCGGGTCAGGAAGAGCCGCTCGAGGTCGGTCGCGCGGCCGGCCAGCTCCGCCAGCTCGGCTCGGCGAACAGCCTGAGAGCCGGGACCAGCTGCCGCGCCGATCCTCCGCAACGCGGCGTCGACCTCGAGCAGCTCCAGGCTCGGCTCATGCTGCCCCGAATCGGGAAGATCGCGCAGCATGGCCCACCCGACCCCGATCGGGCCGTGTGGGAGCTCGCCCGCGAGGTAAGCAACGGCCACCGGCACCTCGTCCTCCCTGAGGCCGCGCAGGAGCGCCCCGAGGAGCTCGATCTTCTCGAGGCGCCTCGAGGTCTGAGCAACATCGGCCGAAGTGCGCGCGATCTCGTCCAGGAGCACACCCGGATTCTGCGCATGACGTCCGCCCGGCGGACACAGTCTCCGGGCGGTCTAACAGTGGCCGCTTAGCTACCGCCGCGCGGATCGACGGAGGTGTCGATCAAAAGCGGCGGGCTGACGCCATGTGCGATCGTGCCCCAGGGGACGAGCTTGAAGTTCTGGTTGCCGCCGCTGTTCGAGTCGTCCTGGGCGACGAAGAGGCCCTCCGAAAACGCGCTCCCCATGTTGAGGCTCGAAACGTCGATCCCGTCGGTGAAGCTGACGGCGTCGATCGACCCGGCCACGACCTGGAACGTGGTCAGATAGGCATTGGCGCCGTCGCGGCGGTAGACCACGAAGTTGTCGCTGCCTTGGCTGGACACGAGCAGGTAGCCGGTACCGCCGGCCGCGTAGTAGATCGCCATTCCCTCGACCTCCGCGGTGAGGTGCCCGCCGGAGCCGGTGTGATCGACCTGTGTGCGCGCCGCACCGGCGCCCGGCTCAGCGCCGTACTTCCAGATGCCGACGAGCTCCTCGCCGACGTAGAGGTGGCCGAGCCCGTCGTCGGCGACGCAGCCCTCCGTGATCGAGCCGGCGTCGAAGGTGCGCACATTGGTCGCGTCGACCTTTCCGGCGCCGTTGTCGAACACCCGCCACTGCCGCACGGTGCCGTCTGTCTGGCTGTTGAACACGTAGTACGTGCCGTCCACCGGGCTCCGGTACATGCAGAGGCCGTAGATCTCCGCCCCTGCGACCGAGATGGTGCGCGCGGCGACGGAGACGAGCCCACGCGTGAACGGGTCGACGCGGTACAGGCTGATGCTGTTGTTGGCCCGGTTGCTCGCCGCCACGAGCGCCACCCGCTCGCTGCCGAGCAGGAAGTTGTGGCGCAGGTCGACGCCGTTCGGCCGCCCTCCGGAATAGAAGAAGAGCTGTTGCCCGTTCAGGCCGTACACGCCTAGGCCGCCCTGCTTGTCGCTGCCGATAACCGTGCTCTGCGAGAGGTCGGTCGGGTGCAGCCAGATCGCGGCGTCGTCGGCCGCGTCGCCCCCGTGCGGCACAGGCGTCGTCTCAGCCGTGGCCGTTATGGGCCCGCCTCCCGACGAGATGGAGACGGTGACGTTCACGGCCGGGGACGCGCCCGAGTTGCCAGCGGCGTCGTAGGCCTTCGCCGTAAGGCTGTGCTGGCCGTTGTGCGCCGGCGTGATCATCCACGCCGTGGTGAAGGGGGCGGTGTCGTCTGTGCCGAGCAACGCAGCGCCGTCGTAGAAGTCGACTCTGCTGACGCCCACGTTGTCGCTCGCCGAAGCAGCGATGTTCACCGTCTGGGCGCTCGTATACGTCGTGCCCGGAGCTGGGCTCGTGATCTGTGCGCTCGGCGACTCGGTGTCCGACCCGCCGGCGCCGGTAGTCACGACCAGCTCGGGTCGCAGGCTGCTTGCCTCGCGCGAGTTGAAGTCCACGCCGTCATTCGATGCCTGGGCGAGGACGAAGTCGAACGTGCCGTTGCCGGAAACGAGTGCCTTGACGTCGAACTCGACCCAGCTCCCCGAGCCGATCGCTCCCTTGTCGGAGATTGCCGCGCTGGTCCGCGCCGGGCGGTTGCTCCAGTTGATGCCGCTCTCGGTCCAACCCGCACCGGTTGAGTAGACGGCCGGCCCGTCCACCGTGCCGGTCGTCGCATAGACCCGGAGCTTCACGCTCTGCACAGGCTGAGCGAGGCCGGTGACTGTGAAGCGCAGGTAGGTCTCCACGTCGGGATCTCCGGCACCGTCCGTACGCAGATAGGAAGTTGCGTAGTTCGTGTTCGGGTTCGCCTCCTGCACGCGCGCGTCCGCCGTAGCCGGCACCGTTGTGATCGGCGGCGGCTCAGGCGTCGTGGCTGTGGCGGTGTTGCTGAAGCCGGAGCGCAAGCCCGCAGCATCGAACGCCCGCACCTGGTAGCCGTACGTCGTCGCTGGTGAGACAGTCGTGTCCGCGTGGCTCGTCACCGGGCCGAGCGTGACCAAGAGATTCCCATTCCGGAAGAGCTCGTAGCCGGTGACGCCGACGTTGTCGGATGCGCCAACCCAGCTGAGATCGACACGCGTCGCCGAAGCGGCGTTCGCGCTCAGGGTTGGGGGCGTCGGCGGCTCCACATCCGGATCGCCGGCCGTGGTGACGACCAGTTCGGGCTTGCGGGTGCTCGCCTCGCGTGAGTTGAAGTCGACGCCGTCGTCGGAGGTCTGGGCGAGGGTGAAGTTGTAGGTCCCGTTGCCGGTGACGAGCGATGTGATGTCGAACTCGACCCAGCTGCTCGACGCCACCGCGCCCTTGTCGGCGACTGCGCCGCTCGTGCGCCCCGGCCGGTTGTTCCAGCGGATGGCGCCCTCCGTCCAGCTCGCCCCTGTGGCGTAGACGGCCGGCCCGTCCGCCGTGCCGCTCGTCGCGTACATGCGCAGCCTCGCGCTCTGCACCGGCTGCGTCAGCCCGCTGACCGTGAAACGCAAGAAGCTCTCGACGTCGGGGTCAGCGCCCGCGTCGGTGCGCAAGTAGGAGCTGCCGTAGTTCGAGCTCGCGTTCGCCTGCTGGACCCGAGCGTCGGCCACGGCGATGACCGTGACGATCGTCCCGGGAGCCGGCGCCACTGCTGAGGGGAGCGCCAGCGCGACCAGGACGAGTGCGGCGCCCGCGCTGAGCCTCGTGACTCGCCGGGAGCCGCGGCTCAGGATTAGCGCCGCCGCCCAGGCGTCAAAGCGTGAAAACAGCGTGCTCGGGGACCGCCATGCCGCATTTCACTCCTGACGAAGGTCGTACCACGACGACCCTAGCACCGGCATTTCGCGGTGTGAAGAACCATTTTCGAACCAGCTTCGCGGCCCGCGCTGCAGCGCTGAGGGGCCCGGCCGTGGTCCGCGCGGCGCCTTTGCGAAGCTATGCGCCTGGAGTTCACACACCAGGACGCCGTCGTTCTCTTCGGCTTGCTGGCCGCCCTGGTTGCGCTGCTCGCGGCGGCGCCGGCACTGCGGGTGCCGTACCCGATTCTGCTCGTGCTCGGGGGCCTGGCCCTCGGATTCGTTCCTGGGATGCCCGAGCTCGCGCTGCCTCCGGACCTCGTGCTGATCGCCTTCCTGCCCCCGCTCCTCTACTCGGCCGCGTTCTTCACCTCGCTCCGTGACTTCCGCGCAAACCTGCGGCCGATCGGGCTGCTCTCGGTCGGCCTCGTGATCTTCACGACCGTCGCAGTGGCCGTCATCGCGCACGCCGCGATCGCCGAGCTCACCTGGGCCTCGGCATTCGTGCTGGGCGCGATCGTGTCGCCGACTGACCCGGTTGCGGCCACCGCCATCGCCCGGCGGCTCGGGATACCGCGACGGGGCGTCACGATCATCGAAGGGGAAAGCCTCATCAACGATGCGACAGCGCTCGTCGCCTACAAGTTCGCCGTCGCGGCCGTGGTGACAGGGAGCTTTTCGCTCTGGGAGGCGGGAGGGCGCTTCCTGATCAACGTGATCGCCGGCCTGGCCATCGGCCTCGCGGTCGGCTGGGCAGTCCGTCAGATACGCCGGCGACTCGACAATCCGCCGGTCGAGCTGACCCTTTCGCTCGCGACCGGCTACTTCGCGTACCTGCCGGCCGAGGCGCTCGACGTCTCCGCCGTCGTCGCGGTGGTGACCGCTGGCGTCTACATGGGCTGGCACACGCCGGAGCTCACCACGGCGGCCGTGCGGCTGCAGGGAGACGCGATGTGGGAGATCCTCGTGTTCGTCCTCAACGCCGTCCTCTTCGTGCTCGTCGGGCTGCAGCTCCCGGTCGTCCTGGACGAGCTGTCCGCCCGCCACTGGAGTGACCTGCTCGGTTACGCCGTGCTGGTCAGCGGAACGGTGATCGTCGTGCGCATCGTGTGGATGTTCCCGGCCGCCTACATCCCACGCCTGGTCAGCCGGAGCCTCCGCGAGCGCGACCCGTACCCGCCGTGGCAGGACCTCGCGTTCCTCGCGTGGACAGGCATGCGCGGGGCCGTGTCGCTGGCGGCCGCGCTTGCCGTCCCGCTCACGACCGATGCAGGTGGCCCGTTCCCCGGGCGTGACCTCATCCTGTTCCTGACGTTCGCGGTCATCGTTGCCACGCTCGTCCTCCAGGGCCTGAGCCTGCCGCTCGTGATACGAGCGCTGGGACTCGAGGACGACGGGCTTGCGGACAGGGAGGACGCCAAGGCTCGCATCCACGCCTCCGAGGCGGCGCTGGCGCGGCTCGAGGAGCTCGTTGCTGAGGACTGGGTGCGTGAGGACACGGCCGAGCGCCTACGCGGGCTCTACGACTTTCGCCGCGGCCGCTTCGCAGCTCGCTTCGACGCAGAGGACGACGGTGCGATCGAGGAGCGCTCGGCGGCGTTCCAGCGCTTGCGGCGCGAGCTGCTCGACGCCGAGCGGCGCGCGGTCGTCGAGCTCCGCCGGCGAGGAGTCATCAACGATGACGTCATGAACCGCGTCCAGCGTGACCTCGATCTCGAGGAGGTACGGCTGGACGTCTGACAACTCCGGCGCCGCTACCATGCCGGATATGGACGGCCTCGCGCTCTACATCGTCTTCCTCGTGCCGCCACTCATCTTCGGCCTGGCCGTGCAGGCCTGGCTGAAGAGGACGGTGGCCAAGAACGCCCAGGTGCATGTGGCAAGCGGCCTGACCGGGGCAGACGTGGCACGCCAGATCCTCGACCGCAACGGCCTCACCGAGGTGGAGGTCCACTCGGCGTCCGGCGGCCCACTGTCCGATCACTACGACCCCCGCAAGCGCGCTGTGTTCCTTTCGGAGACGGTGCACAGCACGCCCACCGTGACTGCTACGGCGGTGGCCGCACACGAGGTCGGCCATGCCATCCAGCACGCGCGCGGCTATGCGCCGATGCAGATCCGCTCGGCGATTTTCCCGGCGGTCGCCTTCGCATCGAGCTTCTGGATGATTCTGCTGATCGGCGGTGTGATCCTCGGCGCTCTGGGCCTTGTACAGCTCGCCATCCTGCTCTACGCGGTGGCAGTGCTCTTCCACTTCGTGACCTTGCCCGTCGAGTTCAATGCTTCGCGACGTGCTGGACAGCAGCTCCAGACGCTCGGGCTCGTCACGGGCGGCGAGATCCAGGGCGTGCGGAGCGTGCTCAACGGCGCTGCACTGACCTACGTCGCCGGCGCGCTGGCCGCGCTCACGCAGCTGCTCTACTTCGCACTCGTCTTCTTCGGCGACAGCGAGTAGCGCGAGCGGCAGCCGCCGCAGAGCAGCGGCAGAGCCGTGAGAATCACGTGATCGCATGACGAGCCGCAGGATCGAGGCCTACCTCATGGACATGGACGGCGTCCTCGTCCACGAGGAACAGCCCATCCCCGGCGCCGACCGTTTCGTCAACAGGCTCCAGGAGCTGTCGCGGCCGTACCTCATCCTCACGAACAACTCCATCTACACGCCGCGCGACCTGGCCGCGCGCCTGGAAACGACCGGCCTCTCCGTGCCTCCCGAGGCGATCTGGACCTCAGCGCTCGCCACCGCGCAGTTCCTGGATAACCAGCGCCCGGGTGGAACCGCCTACGTCGTCGGAGAGGCGGGGCTGACCACTGCGCTGCACGAGGTGGGCTACATCCTCTCGGAGCACAACCCGGATTACGTTGTGCTTGGCGAGACGCGCTCCTACAGCCTCCAGCGCATTACCCACGCGATCCGGTTGATCCACAGCGGCGTGCGATTCATCGCAACGAACCCTGACCCGGTGGGACCCGCGCCCGACGGACTGCTTCCCGCCACGGGGGCAGTCGCCGCGCTGATCTCGAAGGCGACCGGTGTGGAGCCCTACTTCGTCGGCAAGCCGAACCCGCTGATGATGCGAGAGGCGCTGCGCGCCATCGACGCCCACTCCCAGTCGACTGTGATGATCGGCGACCGCATGGACACCGACATCGTGGCGGGCATGGAGGCCGGCATGGAGACCATCCTCGTCCTGACGGGGATCACCACGCGGGAGATGGCGGAGCGCTTCCCCTACCGTCCGTCCCGCATCGTCGACTCCGTCGCCGAGCTGGTCGAGCTGATCGAGGAACCGGCGGCCGTCGAGCAGTAAGACGCGCTGCGCCTGGTGTAGGTTCGCCACGTGAGCGTGGACCGCGAAAAAGTGCTGTGGGAGGGGCGGCCCTCCTGGCGCGGGCGGCTCTCGATCATCGCCCCAGGCACGTTCCTGGCGGTCGCGATACTCGTGGCCGCGTTCGTGTTCGACTTGTCGCTCACGACCGCGCTCCTGATCGCGCTCGCGGTGATGGCCGTCACGATCGTCTGGGGCCTGCTCGAGACAGTCCTCTGGAAGTACACGATCACGAGCGAGCGCGTGTTCGTGCGACACGGACTCATCTCCGTGAAGGAGCAGACCGCCCGGCTCGAGCGCGTCCAGGACCTGACCTTGCGCCAGTCGGTCTTCGACCGCATCTTCGGCGTGGGTACGCTCGAGATCGACACCGCCGGCTCCGAAGGCGGTGCGCTCGAGTTCAAGGCACTAACCGACCCGGCTGCCGCGCGCGAAGTCCTCGAGAACGCCATCCGCCGCGACGAGCGCGAGGTTTAGCGGGACTGTCCCCGCAGGGGACTGTCCCATCCGCAGGCGTCAAGCACCCATGTTGGGACAGCTCCCCGGGGGTCATCTTGCTACGCGGCTTCGGCGAGCTCGTCGGCCGAGCCGTCGCCGCCCAGCAGCCGCTCGAGGTGCTCGAAGGCGGCCGCCTCGAGCCGGCGCACGCGCTCGCGGCCTAGCCCGAGCTCGCGGCCGATCGCCTCGAGGCCCCACGGCTCGCCGTCGGCGAGCCCGAAGCGCAGCTCGACCACACGCCGCTCGAGCTCCGGGAGACCGGCGACCGCACGTCGCACCGCCTCGCGGCGCAGCGCTTCCGCGGCCTCCAGCTCCGGGTCGGCCGCGTGCTCGTCGGCGAAGAGGTCACCGAGCTCTCCGTCGGCGTCCGAGCCGACTGCCTGGTTGAGCGACACGGACGCGTCCGCAACGCCGAGCGCGTCCTCCACATGATCCTGCTCCAGGCCGGTCACCTCGGCGAGCTCTTCCGCCGTCGGCTCGCGGCCCAGCTCGAGCCGCAGCTTCTGGCCGGCACGACCCAGCTTCTGGCGCCGCTCGTGGACGTGCACGGGCACGCGGATAGTGCGCGCCTGGTTGGCGACGCAGCGCTGTACCGCCTGGCGGATCCACCAAGTGGCATACGTGGAGAACTTGAAGCCGCGCCGCCAGTCGAACTTCTCGACAGCGCGGTTCAGCCCGATGACGCCGTCCTGGATCAGATCCAGAAGCGGTACGCCGTGACCCTGGTAGCGCTTGGCCACGGATACGACGAGTCGCAGATTCGAGTTGATCATCCGCTCCTTGGCGGCGAGGTCGCCGCGCTCGACGCGCTTGGCCAGAGCCACCTCGTCGGCAGCCGTAAGCAGCGGGTGCCGGCCGATCTGGCTGAGGAAGAGCGCCAGCGAGTCGGCAGCCGCGGCAGGAGCCGGGGTCAGGTCGAGCTCCTCGGCAGCCTCCTGCGGGTCCTCGAGCTCACGCTCGGTGCGCTCTACACCGCGCGCGTCGAGCTCCTCCGAGAGCTCGGCCAGCTCGGCATCGTCGAGGTCGTGCTCCTGGACGAGCGCCTCGATCTCTTCCGCCGTGACAGCGCCGCGCTCCTCGGATTCCTCCAGGAAGCGAACAAGCGGATCGTGTTCCATCGTGTTCAGTTGTTCCTCCTTCGTGCTCAGCGTCCCCCGCGGGCCGCCCGGCGCCGGCGCTCGAAGCGCTCGATGCGGTCGCCTCGGGCCTGCTGTCGCTGCTCGCCCGTGTAGGCGGGGTGACAGTTCGAGCAGACCTCGACGGTCAGCGTGGGTCGCGTCGATCGGGTCTCCCAGCTTGCCCCGCAGGACGCGCAGGAGACCGTCGTGGTGACAAGTTCGGGGTGGTTTGTGGTTTTCATCGTTTCTCCTTCTGGCTTCAGAAAGCGCCCCGCCCTGGTGAACCGGCGGGAAGCACATTCTTGAGGAACGTCGAGAGCGCACCTGAGCGCGCTCATCGAACGCCGTCAGTATCTATAACGAATTCGCCGCTGAGCCGATTCCCGCTCAGGGCTCGCGCTCGACCAGGCCGGCCCTTCGCCGGTGCTCGTAGAGACCGTCGAACGGACGAGCCGAGAGGTGTTGGAGCTTCTCGCCCGCAGCTCTCGAACAGCGAAATCGCGACCGGGTTGGTGGTCGAGAAGTCGACGGTGAAGACGCACGTCAAGCGCATCCTCATGAAGCTGCGCCTGCGCGACCGCGTCCAGGCCGTGATCTTCGCCTACGAGAGCGGCCTCACCCGGCCGGGCGCCCCGGTCTAGCGAACCGCCTATCGCGCCCAGGAAACTGGCGTAGTGGCTGACCTGCGAGGGCGCGGTTTCTGACGGGACAGTCCCGTGGGGACAGTCCCTGCAGTCGTCGTGCTAGGCCGCTATCCGGACGCGCGGCGTCATGCTCAGCACGCGGAAGCACCGCTCGACCGCGGCAGGCGCCCCCTCGACGCGAGCGCGACCCCGCTCAACCGCTTCCTCAGGGGTGATCCCGGAAGAAGCGAGCTCGAAGAACGTCGGCATGTCGGTCTCGACGACCACGTCGGCATCTTCCGCCGCGCCCACCGTCGCCTCCAGGTGGCCATTCTCGAGGTGGGCGGTGAAGACGTCACCGTCGATCCTGAGTACGTAGGTCTCCGTGAGCCCGCGCGCCGCCTCGGGGTCGAAGAGGGCCGCGAACGCATTCAATCCCCACTCCGCATAGAGCTCCTCCTCCGGCGCAGGCGGGCCGAGGGAGCGGGCGCCCCAGCGAGCCAGCGCGTAGAGCACTTCCTCGAGCTCCGCGCCGTACTCGGTCAGCTCGTACACCGTCGACGCGGCCGGCGGCGGCAATTTGCGCTTCTGGATGATCCCGGACTCCTCGAGATCGCGGAGCCGCGCGGCGAGGATGTTCGTCCCAATGCGGGGCAGGCCATGCGCGAGATCCGTGTACCGCTTGGGGCCGTGCAGGAGCTCGCGGACGATGAGCAACGACCAGCGCTCGCCGACGAGCGTGAGCGCGTGCGCCATCGGACAGTACTGGTCGTAGCACTTCTTCCTGGCCATGTTGCTTGCGATTCTAGCGCATTAACTACAAATTCACCAGCCGCTGCTTGCAAAAAGAAAGTATGTCCTGTAGTCTCGCAACCTCTCACATGCCAAGCACACGAAAGGACGTTTTCTCATGATCGGATCAGCTCGACGGAAGTGGCTGGGCCTCGCGCTGCTCCTCTCGGTGCAGTTCATGGTCGTGCTCGACATCGCGGTCGTGAACGTGGCCCTTCCTTCCATCCAGACTGACCTCGGCTTCTCGCAGGGGAACCTCCAGTGGGTGGTGAGCGCCTACGCGCTATTCTTCGGAGGCTTTCTACTGCTCGGCGGTCGCGTAGCCGACCTGGTCGGCCGACGGCGCCTCTTCCTCGTCGGCATCGTCGTCTTCAGCCTCGCCTCGCTCCTCTCCGGGCTCGCCTGGAGCGATAGCGCCCTGATCGGCGCACGGGCGCTGCAGGGGCTCGGCGCGGCGATCATCTCGCCGGCCGCCCTCTCCATCCTCAGCACCACGTTTGCCGAAGGCAAGGAGCGTAACGCCGCCCTCGGCGCCTGGGGTGCAGTCGGCGCGTTCGGCGCCGTTGCCGGAGTACTGCTCGGCGGCGTGCTCACCGACGCACTGAGCTGGGAGTGGATCTTCTTCGTCAACGTACCCGTGGGCGTTGCCGCCTTCGTGCTGACACCGCTGCTCCTCGCCGAGAGCCGCGACGCCAGCGTGCGCAGCTTCGACGTGCCGGGCGCCGTGCTCGTCACCAGCGGCCTCGTCGCGCTCGTCTTCGCGATTACGCAGGCGAACGAGTACGGCTGGACGTCGCTCGCGACGTTCGGACTCTTCACAGGCTCGGTGGCGCTACTTGCCGCCTTCCTCGCCTGGGAGGCTCGCACTGCGGAGCCGCTCATGCCGTTCTCGATCTTCCGGTTGCGCACGGTTGTGGGCGCGAACGCGGCCGGTCTGATCATGGGCACGGCGATGTTCTCAATGTTCCTGATGCTGACGCTGTACATGCAGCAAGTCCTGGGCTACTCGGCGATGAAGACGGGCGTTGCTTACCTGGCCGTGGCCGGGACGGCGATCATCTGGTCGGCAGTCGCCGCGCAGCTCGTCAACCGCATCGGCGTGAAGCCGGTGCTGGTCGCCGGCATGGGGTTCCTGTCGGCCGGACTGCTCTACTTCACGCAGGTCTCGGTAGGCGGCTCGTACCTCGGCGACCTCCTGCCCGGCTTCCTGCTGATCGCGGTCGGCATCGGGTTCTCGTTCGTGCCCATCTCGATTGCCGCGCTGGCGGGCGTGCAGGCGTCCGAGCAAGGTCTGGCCTCCGGCCTGATCAACACGTCGCAGCAGATCGGCGGCGCGCTCGGCATCGCCGCGCTGTCGGCCATCGCAACGTCGACGACCGACGATGCGGTTTCGTCCGGGACGGCCGTCCCCGTCGCATTGACGGACGGCTTCCAGGCCGCCTTCATCGTCGGCACGGCGATCGCCGTGGCGGGCATCCTCGTCTCCCTCCTGGTAGTGCGCCGGGAGGATCTGGTCGAGGCACCCGAGGCGGTCCCGGCGTTCGACGCCGCGTAACCCCTGAGGGGTCAGGCCTTGCGTTCGCAGGGCCTGACCCCGCCCCCTCCTTTCGACGAAGATCCGCAGCGTGGCAACCTCGGTCTCCTGGGGCCTCCTCTCCACCGCCCGGATCAATCGTCGTGTCCTCGCCGGTGCGCGGCAGTCGGACCGAGTGGAGGTGATCGCGGTCGCGAGCCGCGACGAGGCTCGTGCGGATGAGTACGCACGCGAGCACGGCATCGAGCGCGCCTACGGGACGTACGAGGCCCTGCTCGACGACTCCGACGTGGAAGCTGTCTACATCTCGCTCCCCAACTCGATGCACGTCGAGTGGACGCTGCGTGCGCTCGAAGCCGGCAAGCACGTGCTCTGCGAGAAGCCTCTGTCGCGCCGGCCTGCTGAGGTCGACCAGGTCTTCGACGCGGCCGAGCGCGCCGGGCTCGTCCTCTCCGAAGCCTTCATGTGGCGCCACCATCCGCAGACCGCCGCGCTCGCGAGCCTGGTCGCCGACGGCGTCGCCGGACCGCTGCGCGTCATCCGTGCCGCCTTCAGCTTCGCGCTGCTGGCCTCCGGCGATCCCGACGACGTCCGCCTTCGTCCCGAGCTCGAGGGCGGCGCGCTGATGGACGTGGGCTGCTACTGCCTGAACGCGGGCCGGCTGCTGGCCGGGGAGCCCCAGCGCGTCTACGCCGAGCACGTACTGGGCGCGAGCGGCGTGGACGTCGGCGCTTTGGCCGTGCTTCGCTTCCCGGATGACGTGCTGGCCCATTTCGACTGCGGTTTCGCCATGCCATATCGCGGAGAGCTCGAGGTAGTCGGCGAGGACGCCACCCTGTTCGTCGGCGATCCCTGGCACGTGCACACGCCGGGCATCGAGCTACGCCGAGGCAGCGAGACGCCCGAGCGCATCCCGGTCGAGCCGGCCAACTCGTACCAGCTGGAACTCGAGAACGTGAGCGAGGCGATCCGCGGCGAGGCGCCGCTGCTGCTGGGGCGCGAGGACGCGGTCGGCCAGGCGCGCGCACTCGAGGCGGTCTGGGTGTCGGCGGAAACGGGCGCTCCCGTCGAGATGGAGACGCTGGTTCGGTGACCTACGTCCCGGCCGCCGGGCGCTACGAGCAGATGACCTACAACCGCTGCGGCCGGAGCGGCCTGCTTCTGCCGGCGGTCTCGCTGGGCCTATGGCAGAACTTCGGATACGAGCGGCCCCTCGAGAACAGCCGGGCGATCGTGCGGCGTGCGTTCGACCTCGGCATCACGCACTTCGACCTGGCCAACAACTACGGGCCGCCGTACGGGTCGGCGGAGGAGAACTTCGGCCGGTTGCTGCGCACCGACCTCGCCCCGTACCGCGACGAACTCGTCGTCTCGACCAAGGCGGGCTACGACATGTGGCCCGGTCCGTACGGCGACCGGGGCTCACGCAAGTACCTGCTCGCCAGCCTCGACCAGAGTCTCGGGCGGCTCGGCCTCGAGTACGTGGACATCTTCTACTCGCACCGCTTCGACCCCGACACGCCGCTAGAGGAGACGATGGGCGCCCTCGACAGCGCCGTGCGCCAGGGCAAGGCCCTCTACGCCGGTATCTCCTCGTACTCCGCGGAGAAGACGCGCGAGGCGGCGGCCATCCTGCGTTCAGTGGGGACGCCGCTGCTCATCCATCAGCCCTCCTACTCCCTGCTCAACCGCTGGATCGAGGACGGCCTCCTCGAAGTGCTCGCCGACGAGGGCGCCGGCTGCATCGTCTTTTCGCCGCTCGCTCAGGGCATGCTCACCGACCGCTATCTCGCCGGCATCCCAGAGGGCTCACGGGCGAGCCGCGATGGCACCCTCTCACCCGACCTTCTCACGGATGAGGCGCTCGCGAAGATCAACGCGCTGAACGACATCGCGGCCCGGCGCGGCCAGACACTCGCGCAGATGGCGCTGGCCTGGACGCTGCGCGACCCGCAGGTGACCTCGACACTCGTGGGCGCGAGCAGTGTCGAGCAGCTGGAGATCAACGTCGGCGCACTCGACCGGCTCGACTTCACGGGCGACGAGCTGGCCGAGATCGACCGCTATGCGACCGAGAGCGGCATCAACATGTGGGCCGCCTCGAGCGAGCGCTGACGTCAGGCCGTACTGCCAGTACAACCGGCGTCGATCGGGATTCCTTACGCGAGCCGCGACGTGTTTTTCTCAGGCGGGGACTGCGGCCCCGGCGGGCAGTGCCGTACCGGCCCCGAGCGCGGCCTCCGTCTCGGGGTCGAAGAAATGCATCTGCTTGACGTTGAAGGACACGTCGACCGTGTCTCCCGCCTGCAGCGCTCGGCGCGGCTCGAAGCTGGCACAGAAGAGCGTGCCGGAGATGCCGACGAGCGGCGCGTCTTCGAGGACGGCGTCCTCTGCCGCCGCCGCGGCGACGCCGCCGCCGCGCGGCGCCTCCGCCTGCACGGGGAAATAGCCGAGCAGGCTGGCTCCGAGCGACTCCACGCGCTCGATGGAGACCCGCATCGTCCCATCCCCGTCCGCCGACGGGTGAATGTCCTCGGGCCGCACGCCGATGATCACGGTTTTCCCGACCCACCCCTCCAGGCCCCGCTCGGCCGCCAGGTCGCCGGGCAGGGGGATGAGGGCGTCGCCGAGCCGAAGCGCAAGCCCGTCCGTCCCGCGCTCGACGGTCGCCTCGGCGAGATTCATCGGCGGTGAGCCGATAAAGCTGGCGACGAACAGGTTGGCCGGCCGGTCGTAGACGCCCGCGGGCGTATCGGCCTGCTGGAGCTCGCCAGCGCGCAGCACCGCCACGCGGTCTCCCATGGTCATCGCCTCCACCTGGTCGTGCGTGACGTACACGGTGGTGACCCCGAGCCGCTTCTGCAGCGCTTCGATCTCGCCCCGCATCTCCACGCGCAGCTTCGCGTCGAGGTTCGAGAGCGGCTCGTCCATCAAGAAGACCTGTGGCTGCCGGATGATGGCGCGCCCCATGGCCACCCGCTGGCGCTGGCCGCCGCTCAGCTGCTTCGGACGGCGGTCGAGCAAACCCTCGATGGCAAGCAGGCGGGCGGTCTCGCGGACACGCTCCTTGATCTCCTTGCGCGGCCGGCGTCCGACCTTGAGGCTGAAGCCGATGTTCTGCGCCACGCTCATGTGCGGGTAGAGCGCGTAGCTCTGGAAGACCATGGCGATGTCGCGGTCCTTCTCGGCGACGTCGTTCATCCGATGGCCGCCGATGTACAGGTCGCCGGAGGTGATGTCCTCGAGGCCCGCGATCATGCGCAGCGCGGTCGTCTTGCCGCAGCCAGACGGCCCCACGAGCACGAGCAGCTCGCCCTCTTCGATGTGCAGCGACAGCTTCTTGACGGCCTCGAAGCCGTTCGGGTAACGCTTGCTCAAATCCTCCAGGACGATCTCAGCCACCGACTCTCATCCTTTCAGCGCCCCGGCCATGAGGCCGCGCATGAAGTAACGGCCGAGCAGGATGTAGACGATCAGCGTCGGCAGCGAGGCGAGCAGCGCGGCCGCCATCTGCAGGTTGTACGGCGTTATGAATGAGCCGGACACGTTGACGAGGAAGACGGTGACGGGCCAGGACTCCGGATCGGTGACGATGAAGACCGCGAAGAGGAAATCGTTCCAGATCGACGTGAACTGCCAGATGGCCGCCACGACGAACGCCGGCGCGGACAGTGGCAGGACGACGGACCAGTAGGTCCGGAACATGCCCGCACGGTCCATGCGGGCCGCCTCCATCAGCTCGTCGGGGATGGTCGCGTAGTAGTTGCGGAAGATCAGCGCCGTAATGGGGATGCCGTAGACGACGTGAGCGAACACGAGGCGCGGGATGCCGGCCGGGAAGTTGACGTCCTCGAACAGCTGCGTCATCGGGATCATCACCGCCTGGTAGGGGATGAACATCCCGAACAGGAAGAACGTGAACACGAAGTCGGCGCCGGGGAAGCGCCACTTGGAGAGCACGAAGCCGTTCAACGAGCCGAGCACGGTGGAGATCACCGTCGCCGGGATGACCAACTGGAAGCTGTTCTTGAGGCTCGGCGAGAGCGCGGTCCAGGCGTCGCGCCAGGCCTGCACGGTCCAGACGTCGGGGAGGTTCCAGGCATGACTCGGATCGGTCTCGGCAAGCCCCTTGAAGCTGGTCACGAGCAGGACGTAGAGCGGCGTGAGGATGATGATCGCGAAGCCCAGGAGCGCCACGTACCTGAGCGGCGTCGCGCGCACCCGCCGTCTGCGTCTGGGCGCACGGACCGGCAGCGGGGCCGGAGGCGTGGCGGTGGTGGTGCTCATGCGCGGCGCTCCGCGCGTACCGTCCACACGAGGTAGGGGATGATCAGGACCGAGATCCCGATCAAGAGCACCGTTGCGATCGCCGCGCCCTTCGCGTAGTCGCGCGCGTCGAAGATCAGAACCCACATGTAGACGGCAGGCACCTCGGTGATCAGCTGCTTGCCGCCGATGGCGACGATCAGGTCGAAGACCTTGATCGAGATGTGGCCGAGGATGATCAAAGCGGCGAGCGTCACAGGCCGCAAGTGGGGAAAGACGACGTGCCGGTAGACGCGGTACTCCGACGCTCCGTCCATGCGCGCCGCCTCGCGCAGCTCCTCCGGAACGCCGCGGAAGCCGGCCAGGAACAGCGCCATGATGTAGCCCGAGAGCGCCCAGATGGCCGGAATAGCCATGGCCGCCATCCCCCGGTCCGGGTCTTGCCACCAATCGTTCACCAGGAAGTCGAGCCCGGCGTTGTCGAAGACGACGTTGAGCCCTGAGGCCCGGTCGCCGGAGGCGGAGTTCATCAGCCAGCGCCAGACGATGCCCGCCGCGACGAAGGAAACCGCCATGGGGAAGAGGTAGATCGAGCGGAAGAACCCCTCGCCGCGCACGCCCTTGTCGAGCAGGAACGCGAGCACCGCGCCGATGACCAGCGCCCCCACGATGAAGGTGATCGTGAACAGGACGATGTGGTCGACGCTCAGGTCCCAGCGCTCGTCCGTGCGCAGCTCCCTGTAGACGTCGAGACCGACGTATCCCGACGTCTCCTGCGCCTGGCGCCAGTCGCTCATCGACACCTTGACGTTCCAGCCGATGAGCCCGTAGACGAAGACGGCGATGAGGATGATCGACGGGGAGACCAGGAGCAACCCCGGCCCCCACCTGCGGAACTTCCTCACCGCCGTCCTGTCCCGTTTGCTGTCTGCGCTACCAACCTCTCGCTTCTGTTGCCCTACCTTCCTACGCCGCCCGCTTCTTCGCGGCCGTGACGAGCGACGACTGGAACCTGTCGACGTCCTTGCTCTGGAGGAACAGGCCGAGCGCGGTGTCGATGTCCGTGTTCCAGGCGTTGTTGGCGACCACGCCGTGTGCGAGCGAGCCCGCCAGCTTGTTCGTCTTCCACTGCTTGAGCGCCCACTTGAGGTACGGCCCGTACAGCTTCGCGTTCGCGTCCTTGCGCGCGGGGATCGATCCCTTCGCGGGGTTGAAGATGTCCTGCGCCCGCTTGCTGCCCAGGAACCCGAGCCACTGGACGGCCGACGAGCGGCTGTCCGCACCCTTCGGCAGCGTGAAGCTGTCCGACAGCCAGTCGTAGACACCGCTCGTGCCGGGCACCGCCGCCCACCCGTAGCCGGTATTGGGCTTCTTCTTGAGGTCGATGCGGAAGTAGCCGTCGGCCCAGTCACCCATGATGTTGAAGGCGGCGTCACCGTCGGCGACGAGCTTCGTGGCGTCCTGCCACGTGAGCTGAGCGGAGTCGTCGTTCGTGTACTCGAGCAGCTGCTCGAAGCGAGTGAGAGCGAGCTTCACGCCCGGGGCCGACCAGTTGCCGCCCTTCTTCCAGAGGGCGTTCCAGCGGGCGGGCCCGATGGTCGCGATGAAGACCGTCTCCAGCAGGTGCTTCTGCGTCCACTGCTCACCGAGCGAAAGCGGGATCACGTCGGCGTCCTGCGCCTTCTTGAGGGCGGCGATGAACTGTGCCCAGGTCTTCGGCACGCTGGTGATGCCGGCCTTGCGAAGGACGCTCGGGTTGTACCAGAGGATGTTGGCCCGGTGGATGTTCACCGGCACCGAGTAGACGTGCCCCTTGTAGGTGATCTGGCTGATCAGCTGCTTCGGGAACACCTTGTTGAGCCCGTACTGCTTGTAGATGAAGTCGACGGGCTCGACCTGGCCGGCCTTGATGTAGTCCAGCAGCTCGGCCCCGGCGTGGCCCTGGAAGGAGTCGGGCGGCTTCTTGGCGGCGAGCCGCTGGGCAAGCACCGCCTTGGCATTCGTCCCGGCGCCACCGGCCACCGTCTCGTTCTTGAACTGCGCCTCGGGATGGGTCTGGTTCCAGATCTTGATGAGCTTCTGGAGCCCGGCAGCCTCGCCGCCGCCGGTCCACCACGAGAACACCTCGAGCCGCGACGACGCCTCGCCTTTTCCGAAGCCTGAGGCAGGCAGCACGGCCAGTGCCGCAACCGCGGCCACGAGCACGGCCAACAGCAGCGCTCGTGTCGGCGAGCGCCCCAAACGGCGCTCGCGCGTCAAGTTCGACATGGGTCCTCCTCGAGTCCTTGGATGCACGGAAGAAGACAGTTAATTACAGGCCACTTTGCGTGTCAAAGAGCGTCCGCGGCCGTCTTTGCCCGCCCGCCCAACTCGGTCGCCCCACCGGCCGGGGAGCAGACGAAGAAGCGCCCCGCCCGGCCGGTGCGGGCGACGTACGCGGCCAGCAGCCTCTCGGCGACCGTCTGCGCTTCGCGCCCGTCGACGAGCGCGACGATCGATCCACCGAAGCCGCCCCCCGTCATACGCGCGGCCAGCGCGCCGTGCGCGTAGGCAAGCTCGACGAGCATGTCGAGCTCGGGCGTCGTTGCCTCGAAGTCGTGGCGAAGGCTCTCATGGGCTTCCTGGAAGACGTCGCCGAGTTCCTCGAGGCCGCCGGAAGAATTGCGCAGGAGCTCCGCGACCCGGCGCACCCGCAGGTTCTCGCTCACCACATGCCGCAACCGCCGTGCCGGGACCGGCGGGAGCCCGAACGAGTCCACCTCGCTGACGCTCAGACGGTTGGCATCGCCCCCCGGGATCCTCGCAAGCGCTTCCTGAAGCTCGTTGCGCCTCTGCGTGTAAGCCGAACGCTCGAGCTGTCGCGAGACGCCGGAGTCCACGACGACGAGCACCAGCTCCGCGGGGACGGGGACGTATTCGTGGGTCAATGACGCCGTGTCGAGCAGAATGGCGTGTCCCGCCCGGCCGAGCAAGGAGGCGGCCTGGTCCATGATCCCGCTCGGCACGCCCACGGCCCGGTGCTCCGCGCGCCGAGCCGCCTGGGCCAGGTCCATCGGCGGGAGGCGGAAGTTCGCAACGCCACACAGCGCCGTTCCCACGGCGATCTCGAGCGCTGCCGAGGAGGAAAGCCCGGCGCCGATCGGCAGGTTGGATGTGAGCTCGGCGCGCAGCCCGACTCCAGGCCGCCCGAGCGTCGCGAGCTCGGCGGCGACCGCCGATACGTAGCGACCCCAGCCACGGGGCGCCTCGTCGAGCGGCGCTCCGTCGGGCGCGAGCCTGACGGCGGTGCCGAGCTCGCGCGAGGTCAGCTCGATCACAGGTGCCGGCTCGCCCTCCACTCTGAGGCCGAGGTCGAGCGCCGCCGGGAGCACGAGCCCACCACACAGGTCGGTGAACTCGCCGATCAGGTTGACCCGGCCCGGAGCCCAGAACGTGCGCGTCGCCGAGCGTCCGATGGGATGAGCCTAGACGCTCGAGCCGTATACACCCCGCCGGGCACGATGATCCGGACAGGAGAGGAAGTGAGGCTAAGCTGCCGGGCGGGAGGGACTCTGGCGCGATGAAGCTGTTGCTCCCAGCGGTGTTCGCAGCGGCCGCGCTCCTGCTTGCCGCGCCTGCCGCGGCTCCTGCCGCAGAGCGCCGCTCGGCGGTCACGCCGTGGATTGAGCAGGAGCTCGACGTGATCGCATCTCACCGGCTCAACCCGCCACGCGCAGCCCGCGCTCTCGCGCTGGTCAGCCGGTCGATGTACCTGGCCGCCCTGATCGGCAGAGGCGATCCGGACGCCGCCGTTGCCGGTGCCGCCTCCGTCGCCCTCGAGCATCTCTTCCCCGACGAGGCCGCACGCATCGGCGCTCTGGCGGCCGAACATTCCGAGAGCGAGGGATTCGCGCTCGGTGCGTTCGTCGGCCGGATCGTCGTCACCTGGGCGAAATACGACGGGTCGGCGAGCGTCGGCAGCGCAACGCCGCCCGCCGGCCCGGGGTTCTGGGTGCCCACCCCGCCGGCGTTTGCGCCTGCGCTCGAGCCGCTGGCCGGGAAATGGCGGCCCTGGAACCTCCGCTGGGGCGCGCAATTCCGCCCCGGGCCGCCGGCGGCCTACGGAAGCCCGCAATTTCTGTCGGAGCTGAGCGAGGTCTACGCGATCTCACGGACCTTGACGGACGAGCAGAAGCAGATCGCTTCGTTATGGGCAGACGCCCCGGGCACCGTCACTCCGCCTGGCCACTGGAACCTGATCGCGCTGGAGCTCCTGCGCGAGGCGGACTGGGACACGCTCATGGCCGCGCGGCTGTTGGCGGCCCTCAATACCGCCCAGGCGGATGCGTTCATCGCCTGCTGGGATGCAAAGTTCACGTACTGGTCGCTGCGCCCGGTGACGGCCATCAGGTCGTTCGATCTCTCGTGGCTCTCGTACATCCCGACGCCGCCCTTCCCGTCCTACGTCTCGGGGCACTCGACGACGTCGGGCGCAGCCTCGACGGTGCTCGGCGCCGCCTTCCCGGAGCGAGCCGCCGCACTGGCCGAGCTGGCGGAAGAGGCCGCTGTGTCGCGCCTCTACGGCGGGATTCACTTCCGCAGCGACAACGAGGTCGGCCTCCAACTCGGCCGCCGCGTCGGCGCGGTTGCCGTGCGAGCGTACGGACTAGAGCAGTAGCGCTTTTCGATGGGACAGTCCCCTGCGGGGACAGTCCCTGCAAACCAAGTCACTCGACATCTTTAGGCAGCCGTCCCAGTGCAGTCTGGGAGGCCGGAACTCGCGGCGTGAGCGTCGGCATTACGAAGGTGGTGGCAACCCGTAGGCAGCCAACCGAGGGTCTGTCCCCTCAGCCACCAACGTCTGCCAATCACCTCGCCCTAGCGCCACCCGCGCGCCCGCGCGTCGGGGACTGACCCTCACAGAAGCAGCCGGTCCGGCGAAGGCGCAGGAGTGCGCGGCGAGAGCGTCCGTACTACGAGTGTGGTCGCAACCCGAAGGCAGCCAACCGAGGGTCTGTCTCCTCAGTAACCCACGACCCCAACCACCTCGCTCCTGCGCGCCGGAGCGACCTACGGCGCCTCGTCTAGCGGCAACGCACGCCGCGGCACGGGGGCCGAGTGGATGATCGAGGTCGTCGTCTGTCCGAACGGCGTGAAGCGGTCGAGCACCTCTTCGAGGTCGTCGATCGAGCGGAGGTGCAGCTTCAGAAAGAAGCAGTCCTCGCCGGTGATGCGGTAGCACTCGACGATCTCCGGGGTCTCACGCGCAAGCTCGGGGATCCTCTGAATCTGGCGGCTCGCCGGCCTGACGCGTACGACGGCCGCTAGCGGGTAGCCGATCGCCTTCGGATCGATCTCGGCGCGATAGCCGGTGATGACGCCCTCCCGCTCGAGTCGCTGCACCCGCTCGGCCACCGCAGGCGCGGAGAGGTTGACCCGCCGCCCAAGCTCGGCGATCGACAGGCGCGCGTCCGCTTCCAGCTCTTGCAGGATACGACGGTTGGTTGCGTCGAGCAGCGCATTTTCGTAGGCGACTCCGGCTCCGTCCCTTCGCTCCGAAGGCATCTCAGCTCGCTTCCCTTCGATGATCCATTTACGGAGCGTATCCGGCCGTCGATCATTTATCAACGAGGTGCAGTCCTCCACGGTCAGACGCACGCCGGCATTCGGCGCCGGCCTCGAGCGCAGCGTTCGCGCGGCGCCTCCCGAGAGCTTCTTCGTCGTCAGCGCGATCTTCCACTACCTGGGCCCGGCGTTCGCGGTGCTGCTCTTCGCGCGTGTCGACGTGCTTGGCGTGGCGTGGCTCCGCATCGCCAGCGCGGGCGCGATCTTCGCCGCTTGGCGCCGGCCCTGGCGTGCGCTGCGCGGCGTCGACGCAGCGACGCTGCGGATGGTCGCCGGCCTCGGGATCGTGCTGGCGGTGATGAACTCGTGCTTCTACATTGCGATCGACAGACTGCCTCTGGGCACGGTGGCGGCGATCGAGTTCCTGCCGGTCATCGCGCTCGCCGCGCTCGGGGCGCGCACCCTGCGGAATGCCCTCGCGCTCGGGCTGGCCGTGCCCGGCGTGTACGTGCTCACGGACGTGCGCCTCGAGGGTGAGCCGGTGGGCGTCGCGTTCGCGTTCGCCAACGCTGCGCTCTTCGCGCTCTACATCGTGCTCGCGCACCGGGTCTCGCGCATCGCCGGGATCGGGCGCATCGACGGGCTGGCGGCGGCGATGCTGATCGCGACCGTGGCGATCACGCCCATCGGCGGCTGGAGCGCTGCGTCCGCGCTGATGGACCCGATCGCACTGGCCGCCGGCCTCGGCGTAGGAGTCGCCTCATCCGTCATCCCTTACGTGTTCGACCAGCTCGCGATGGCGCGGCTCAGCCGGGCGACGTACTCGCTGATGGTGTCGCTGCTCCCGGCGACCGCGACGGCGATCGGAATCATCGTGCTGGGCCAGCTGCCCTCGAGGATCGAGCTGCTGGGCGTCGCGCTCGTCGTCGCGGCGGTCGGCGTGCACCGCGAGCCCGCTGCGTAGGGACAAACGAACGTAGTCGCAACCCGTAGGCAGCCAACCGAGGGTCTGTCCCCTCAACATCCCACGTCCGCCAACCACCTCGCTCCTGCGCGAACC
>DAITAO010000008.1:0-61791 GCA_036824245.1 Gaiellaceae bacterium
GCGCGGCCCGCCGGCGCCGGCGCGAGCCCTCCCGCCCCGGCGCCCGCCGGCGGTGGCTACCGCCACGGTCTCAGCTTGCCTTGAACTCGGTCCAGATCCGCTCGCGGAGCCGCCCTCCGCCCGGCGACACTCGGTTCACCTCCAGCTTCCGGCGCAGGGCCGGAGGGGGGAAGACATCAGGATTGTTCAGGATGTTCTTCGCGAGCACCTTGCGAAGCAGCGCCTGCTTGAGCGGGGAGCCGTAGTAGGTATAGGACGTTTCGAGGGCATTGATCTTCGGCGTGTAGACGAAGTTGATCCACGCATGCGCCGCGTCCGGATTCTTCGCCCCG
The DNA here is from genome assembly GCA_036824245.1 of Gaiellaceae bacterium. Taxonomy (GTDB): domain Bacteria; phylum Actinomycetota; class Thermoleophilia; order Gaiellales; family Gaiellaceae; genus JACVRM01. Next base: position 333 of record DAITAO010000008.1, read on the forward strand.
ACCGGCACGCAGTAACAGTCGACCCAGAACTCGGTCCCTTCCTGCGGGACGATGTACTCCGTGGGCTTCTTCAGCGCCACCACCGCGCCGTCGCCGTTCCAGCCGAGCGACATGACGGCCTTCCCGGTAATGAGCTTCTGCCGGTAATTCGTGGAGTCGATCGAGTGGACGTGGTCCTTCAGGTCCAGCAGGAAGTCGCGGGCCTTGTTCAGCTCGCTCCGGTCGTCGGTGTTGTACGAGTAGCCGTACATCTTCAGGGCTGCGCCGATCACCTCGTGGCTCGAGTCGAGGAGGGTGACCTTGCCCGAGTACTTCGTCTTCATGAGATCGAAGAACTGCTTCCAGGTGGTGGGCCGCTCCGTGACCAGGTCCTTCCGGTACATGAAGCCGGTCGTTCCGAGGTCTTTCGGAACATGCCAGCGGTTCTTCGAGTCGAAGGGAAGCGACCGGTACCGCGGATCGAGATTGCGCTTGACAGTGGGTAGCTTGGACCACTGAATGGGCTCTAGCAGCTTGTCCGCGGCCAGGACGTTGACCATGTACCCGGTAGGCGCGATCAAGTCGTAGCCTCTCGCGCCCGCCTTGAGCTTTGCCTGCAGCGTCTCATTGGAGACGTAGAAGCTTTTCCGGACCTTGACGCCGGTCGCCTTCGTGAACAGGTCGTAGGTCTTCGGGTTCACGTAGTCGGCCCAGTTGTAGTAATGGAGCGTCCCGCTCAGCTGCTCCATCTCCGCCGCCCCCTCGGCTGCGGCTACCAGCCGCCCGCCACCCGCGGCGAGGAAAGCGGCCATTGCGCCTGCGGCCATGACGCCGCGGCGGTCGAGCGGTCGTTCCCAGATCGAATCGAACTCGTCACTCATGCTTCTCCCTCCTTGGCCTCGAGCACGAGGGCCGCATCCTCAGCCCACGTAACGAAGACCCTCTCACCCTCGTCCAATGTCTCGACGGCGTCGTCGCCGTCCGATCGCTGCTGACGTACGAGCACCTCCTGTCCGTCGTGGATTCGGACCAGGCACTGCACCGCCGGCCCGACGACCATCGTCGTGATCACCTCGCCGGGAAGCGCCACCTGCCCCTGCTGCTCGTTCATGCGGATACGAACGCGCTCTGGCCGCACCGCTACCACTGTTCCATTCCGCCTGATGAAGTTCGTCTCGCCGATGAAGTCGGCGACGAAGGACGTCGCGGGCGAATCGTAGATCTCGCGCGGCGTCGCCAGCTGCTCGATCCGGCCCGCGTTCATGACGGCCACACGATCGGACATCGCGAGTGCCTCCTCCTGGTCGTGCGTGACGTACACGAACGTCGTCCCGAACTCGCGCTGTAAGCGCTTAAGGAAGACCTGCATCTCCTTGCGGAGCTTGAGGTCGAGGGCGCCGAGCGGCTCGTCGAGTAGCAGCACGCGCGGCTCTTTGGCGAGCGCTCGCGCCAACGCCACGCGCTGCTGCTGGCCCCCCGAGAGCTGGCGCGGTTTTCGCGCCTCGACGCCCGGGAGCCGCACGCGCGCGAGCAGCTCGCGCGCGATCGCGCGCCGGGCACGCTTCCGCACGCCCAGCTGCTTCAAGCCGTACGCGACGTTGTCCACGATGCTCAGGTGCGGAAAGAGCGCGTACGACTGGAAGACCGTGTTCACCGGTCGCTTGTACGGCGGCAGCCCGCCAACGTCTCGGCCCTCGATGAGCACTGCGCCCTCGTCCGGACGCTCGAAGCCCGCGATCAGGCGCAGGGTCGTGGTCTTCCCGCAGCCCGAAGGGCCAAGCAGCGAGAGGAACTCGCCGTGGCGCACCTCCAGGTCGAGCGAATCGACGGCAACGACGTCGTCGAAGCGCTTCGTCACGCCGCGCAGCTCGACGTCGAGCTCAGTGTCCGCCGCCATGAATGCCTCTCCTGGCACGAATGGCCTGAGCCCCTTGACCGCGACCCACAGCTTCATGCGCTGCTCGGGTTCGCGGGATGGCAGTCGACGCGTTCCTGCAACCGCATGGAGCGTCTGCCGATGAACTCCGAGCCTCTCCGCACCCTCGGTCAAACGGGAGCCCGTGTCGAACAGAACCGTCAGAGGCTGGAGCGGGTGTCAGCCCGTTGCTCAGGACGGCTGGCAGGGCCGAGGAGACGCCCCTGGGGCTCGAGCTCGAGGGCGGCCAAGCGCCGAGCTGCGTCGCGGTCACTCAGTCGCTCGCTCTCGAGGTCGTCGAGCAGTTCCCCTGCGACATTCCCACGGCTGCAGAGTCTACGGCGGCGTTCCCTAAGAATCCGAAGCGCGCGGCGAAGGTTTCTACCGGAACTTTCTACCGCGGGCTGCGCGTCACCGTCGGCACGGACCAGCGTCGTAGATCTCAGCACGTTCCCCCAATTCAGACGGGCCCTCTGTCTATGGGAGGCGGACTCCGTGGAGACCGTTGGCAGCCTCCTCGATGGAATGGGCCGGCGAGGCGAGCACGAACGTGTTCTTCAAGGGTGAACGCGCAGCCTGAGTGGAACCGCCGCTGAGCAGGAAGATCGGGTAAGTGGCCGCGGGAGGGCTCCGATCACCCTGTAAATAGGCACCTTTTTCGCCTACCGGGTTTGCACCGCGGTATGCACTGCGTCGCACGAATCGTGCGTTTTCGCACGGTTGTGTGACCGGCTGCTTCGCGGTCTCCCGGTCCTCCCAGCGCCTGTTCGCTGGAGTCGGAACGTGGTGCGGTCGGCGGATCCCCACCTCGAGCGTCACCGAGCGCTCATCTCGGGGAGAGCGGCGGCCGCAAGGCCGCCGCTCCGCGATCGAGGACCGCTGGCGCGAGCTGACCTACTTCGCTCCCCAGTCCGGCGCGCTGTCCCAGCGCGCCGTGCGCGTGACCGGCCGCACATCCGTGCCGCCCAGGCGCATCGTGAAGACATCAGCCTGCCCGCCGACCCCCGACTTCGCGAACGTGATCCGTTTCCCGTCCGGTGAGAAGGACGACGAGAGAACGATCGTCCCGTTCTTGAAGCTGGTAAGCGCCTTCAGTCCGGTGCCGTTCGGCCGAACGACGTAGATCTGCGACTGCTTCCCCTCGGCGACGAAGCTCCGGGACACGATAAGCCTGCCGTCCGGCGACCAGTCCGGACCATCACCTGCGTCGAGCGACCACGGCGTCAGTCGCTTCGAGCCGGCGCCCGGCCCGCGGATGAACACCGCGTGGCGCCCGTTGCGCTCACAGACGTGGACGAATCGCGACCCGCCGGGACCAAACTGCTGCTGGTAGCAGTCCGGCTCGCCTTTCGTAGGACTGAGGACCCGAAGACCTGTTCCGTCGACCGTCCGGATGGCGAACCGCTTGACGATGACGGGATCGCTCCGGTCGATGGTCTTCTCGGCGTCCGCGACCACCCGTGTATAGGCGATCCGCTTGCCGTCCGGGAGGAAGCTCGGGGCCTCGCCGTCCTCGCAGTGCAGCTCGACGGCATCCGGGCCCGCGTACTTGCACTCGGGGCTGATGCGAGTCAGCCGGGTGCCGTCGGGCTTGACGGTGTAGATCGCCACCGGGCTCTCGCCCCGATGGAACACGATCAGCGAGCCGTCCGGTGACCAGTCCGCACCCCCGTCGACGACTCCGGACTCAGGCTTCGTGATCTGTCTCAACCCCGTCCCATCGGGCCGAACCACGAAGATCGCGCCGGTCTCACGCTCTCTGTCGAGATAACCGGTGAGGGCGATCAGCCCGTTCTTGCCAGGGCTCGTCGAGACCGCTGATTCACGCGCAGGCGCAGAGCGCGCGGAGTGCACGGAGAGCATCGACGTGATGGCGATGACAAACGCGAGCACTCCCATCGCTTGGATCCGGCGACGCTTGATGAACATGGCGTCTCCTTTCGGGTTGGACAACGCCCGAGATGCTCGGGAGCCGCTGTTGCAGCCGCCTTCAAAATCCGTTGCAGCCGTGCTTATGTCCTTTCCGTGGAGTTCGCGATCCTCGGCCCGGTCTTTGCGCACCGTGACGGTGAGCGCGTCAATCTCGGCGGACCGAAGCAGCGCGCACTGCTTGCGATGCTCCTGTTGCGAGCCAACGAGGTCGTCTCTCGCGATCGCCTGATCGAGGGGCTCTGGGGCGAGCGGCCGCCGGCGACGGCCTCGCGCAGCATCGACAGCTACGTCTCGAGGCTCCGCGGCGTGCTCGGCAGCGAGCGGATCGAGCGGGTCGCGCCCGGCTACCGCGTTCGCATCGAGCCCGGCGAGCTCGACCTCGATCGCTTCGAGACGCTGCTCGAGGACGGGCGCCGCTACGCCCGCGACGGCGATCCTCGCGCGGCCTCGCAGGCGCTTCACGCCGCGACCGCGCTCTGGCGAGGCACGCCGCTGGCCGACCTGGTCTACGAGCCGTTCGCCGCGGCCGAAGTAGCGCGACTGGAGGAGTCTCGAGCGGTCGCGGTGGAGGAGCGGGTGCAGGCTGATCTTGCGCTAGGCGGAGGGCCCGAGCTCGTCGGCGAGCTCGAGCGTCTCATGGTCGAGCACCCGTTCCGCGAACGGCTCGTCGCCGCGCTGATGCTCGCTCTCTACCGCGCCGGGCGTCAGAAGGACGCACTGCAGGTGTACGAGGACGCTCGCCGGCGCCTGGTCACCGAGCTCGGGCTCGATCCTGGTCCCGAGCTGCAGGACATGCAGCGGAGGATCCTCGAGCACGCCCCGTCCCTCGATCCGTCGGCCATCGACGCGACAGAGGAGGAGCGACCACCGCCGAGGCCGGCCACGCGGAAGCGTGCGGCCGTCGCCGCGGCGGCCGCAGCCGTGGCGGTCAGCGCCGCCATCGGAATCGCGCTCGGCACGGGGGGCACGAGCGCGTCGCAGAACGCCGAGGGCTCGAACAAGTTGGTCGCACTGAGCGCGGACTCGGGCGACCCTAGGGTCGAGGTCGACCTCGACGCCGCACCGGCGGCGGTCGCGAATCTCGACGGCGCTGTCTGGCTCGTGGACGCGACCGCCGGCGTCGTGTCACGGATCGACGCGGAGTCGGCAGCCGTCGTCGATCACGTGTCCGTGCAATCGGGCGTCGGAGCTCTCATCGCCGGGGCTGGTGCGCTCTGGGCTGCGAACGTGCCGGGCGCGGAAGTCGCCCGCGTCGATGCCGCGACCGGGACGGTCACCCAGACCATCCCACTGGGCTCCGCGCGCGTCGGTGCGCTGGGCTTCGGCGGCAACCGGCTGTGGATCTCCGACCTCATCGACGATGCGCTGATCGAGGTCGAGCCGCAGTCGGGAGAACGGGTCAAGGCGATCCCGCTCGAGCTCCATCCCACCACGCTCGCCGTGTCCGGAGAGTCGATCTGGGCGGCGGACTACGAGGCAGGCACGCTCGCCGAGATCGACGCGCGGTCAGGAGAGACGATCGCCATGGTTCACGTTGGGAACGGCCCCGTCGCGATCGCGATCCGACGCGATGCGGTCTGGGTGGTGAACGGCCTCGACGCGTCGGTGTCACGCGTGGACCGGCAGACGCACGCCGTCGTCGCCACGATCCCAGTCGGGAGCGGTCCGAGCGCTGTCGCTGTCACCGAAGGCTCCATCTGGGTCGCGAACGAGTACTCCGGCACCGTGTCGCGCATCGACCCGGCGACGAACGCGGTCGTCGACACGAGCGTCGTCGGAGGCGCGCCGACGTCCTTGACGATCGTTGACGACGAGCTCTGGGTCGGAGTGCGATCGGTCGTTCAGCACCGAGGCGGCACCCTCGTGCTACAGCACACGCGGCCGATCTCGATCGACCCCGCCCTGCACGTCGACCTGCTTCCCCCGGTCTCGGATGACCTCACGCGCGACGGGCTCGTCACGTACAACCACGTCGCGGGTCCAGCCGGGACGTATCTCGTCCCGAACCTCGCGGTGAGCATCCCAGCGTCGACGGACGGTGGTCGCACCTACAGGTTCCGGCTGCGGCCCGACATTCGCTACTCGGACGGACGGCCGGTGCGGGCAGCGGACTTCCGACGGGCGCTCGAGCGGGTGTTCGCGCTCGGATCGGACGGCAAGGACCTCTTCACGGGCGTCGTGGGTGCAGACGCGTGCACTCCGGGCTCCGGGCGCTGCGACCTCTCACGCGGCGTCGAGACGAACGAACAGGCGAGGACGGTGACGTTCCACCTCCGTGATCCGGACGCGTCGTTTCTCACGAACCTGACGGTTGCCGGTCTCGCCACTCCCATCCCGCCGGGCACCCCCGTGCGACCGGCCGACGAGCCCATTCCGGGCACCGGGCCGTACATGATCGCCAGCGCAGGGCCCACGGAGATCCGCTACGTACGCAACCCGCACTTTCGCGAGTGGTCGCGGGCGGCCAAGCCCGACGGAAACCCCGACGAGATCGTCATGCGCTTCGACGAGCGGCCCGAGGAGCTCGTCGCCGCGGTGCAGGAGGGACGGGCTGACTGGATGACGGAATCAGTCCCGGCGTCGCGGCTGTCCGAGATCGCGAGAACGGTCCCGGGCCAGCTTCACTCCCATGCCAATCCCGAGGTCGAGTTCTTCCAGCTCGATACGACGACGGCCCCCTTCGACGACGTCCGCGTGCGCCGCGCGCTCAACTTCGCGTTCGACCGAGGGGCTGTCGTCAGGAGATTGGGCGGTGAGATCGCAGCGACACCGACCTGCCAGGTGCTGCCACCGGGTGTGCGCGGCTACCGGCGGTACTGCCCGTATACACGGAACCCCCGGGCTGACGGGCGCTGGGCGGCGCCCGATCTCGCGCAAGCACAGCGCCTGGTCGAGGCTTCGGGGACGCGCGGGACACTCGTCACCGTTTGGGGCATCACGGACGACCCGAACCTGGGCCCACCCGTCTCGAGGCTCGTGGCGGTGACGCTGCGGCGCCTCGGGTTTCGCACACGTCTCTGTCTCGTCCCATCCTCGTTCTCGCCGATTCCAGCGGGCTGCGATCCGGCGAAGATCCAGCTCGGGCCGGCCGGATGGAGCGACCCCTTCGCCTACGGCTACTTCGGACCCTGGGTGTCGTGCGGTGGGTCGAACAACCGAGGGTTCTGCGATCCGCGGCTGGACGCTCGGATGCGAGGAGCACGGGCGCTCGAAGGGACGGATCCGCGCGCGGCAGCGCTCGCGTGGCAACGAATCGATCGGGAGGTCGCCGGCCTGGCCGTGTGGCTTCCCGTCTTCAACCTACGCATGGTCGACTTCGTTTCGACGCGCGTCCGCAACTACCAGTTCCATCCGTACTGGGGCTTTCTGGCGAGCCAGGCATGGCTGCGGTGATCTAGCTCGTGGTCGGCGTGAAAGGACCCCCGCACCGCACGCACATCCGGGTCTCCCACGCGCTCAGCCAGTGTTCATGCGGTGATCCGAAGACCCAAACGGTCTGAGTGGCCCCGGGAGGAGTCGAACCTCCGCCCGCAGATTCGAAGTCTGCCGCTCTATCCACTGAGCTACGGGGCCCACCGTGAAAGTAGCTGGTCTAGGAGCGGCCTGCGGGCGGCGGACCGAGAGCATCGATCCGGTAACCGCGCCGATAGGTGGGACGCCGTGGACCTGTGCGCAGCCGCGGGCGGCGGCGCGGCGGCATGTACCTGACCGCCCGCGCGCGCGCACGCAGGGCACTCTCGACCGCGTAACGCTCGGCTCGGTTGGGATGCGCCAGCCCGAGTGCGTCGAGCAGCGGCTCGTCGAGCAAGGCGTGGATTCCCCGCCCGCCGAGACGTCGCGCGATGCCAGGGATCTTGCCGACGAACATGTTGACCATCGCCCGAGCCACACCGTTTCCTGCGTCGGTGTAGGCAAAGCGGTCACGCTCGAAGTGGACGTTGAATTGCTCAAGCTCCTCGTAGGTGCCCGGGACGTCGGCGATGTTCATCAGGCCGGCGACCTCGCGCCAGAACGTGAAGGTCGCGATCCGCTCGGCGTCGATCGCGAGCCGCCACCCGAAGCGGGCATTCCAGCGGAACGGCTCCAGGACGAGCGTTGACAGCACGTAGACGAAGTCCTCGTTCGCGATCGCGAAGCGTCCGTGGATCTGGTTCATTCGCCGAATCGCGTCGCGGCCCGTCCGGCTGTCGTGCCCGTGCTCGACAAATGTGCTGATGAGCAGGTCGGTGTCGTCGTAGCGCTTGCGCGAACGCTCTGTGAACTCGCCGGTCGGGGCGAGCACCGCGGCGATGGTGGGCACTGCGAACGTCCGGAAGAAGGCGAGCTCGAGCGAGCGGCCGATGTCGAAGGGAAACTCGTAGCAGGCGTCGAGGTAGACGATTCGAGCGTGGTCGCGGACGGGATCCAGTCGCCGGATTTCAGCCAGGTGCGGCGACTCGCGCATTCCCGTGAGGTTAAACGGGCGTCAATAGAGGCCGGCCCGCCGCGGCCGCGAGGATGTTGTCCACGACCAGCCGTGTCATCGCCGCCCGCGTCTCGGTCGTGGCGCTGCCGACGTGCGGGGCGAGCACCACGTTGGGCAGGTCGAGGAGCTCGGGCGGGACGTTCGGCTCCTGTGCGAACACGTCGAGGCCGGCTCGGAGGCGTCCCGATCCGAGCTCGGCGACGAGCGCGGCCTCGTCCACCACGCCGCCGCGAGCAGTGTTGATCAGACACGAACCGTCTCGCATGAGCGAGAGCCGGCTGCGATCGAGCAGGAGACGCGTTTCGTCGGTAAGCGGGACGTGCAGCGTCACGACGTCTGCAGCGGCGAGCAGGTCGTCGAGGTCGCGGTACTCGACGGCGAGCTCGAGCTCCTCGTCACGAGCGAGGCGATGGCGCCGTGTGTAGAGGACCTGCATGTCGAACGCCTGGGCGCGGCGGGCAACTTCGCGCCCGATGTTGCCGAGTCCGACGATGCCGAGCCGCGCCCCGGCGACGTCCTCGCCGACGAGGTACGACTCCGCCCACTGGTGCGCCCAGCGGCCGGTGCGGACGAACCGGTCCCCCTCAACCAGCCGGCGCCGCACGGCGAGGATGAGCGCAAGGGTCAGATCGGCCACCGCGGCGTCGAGCACTCCGGGCGTGTTGGTGACCGCCACGCCGCGCCGGTGACACTCATCGACGTCGATCGCGTCGTAGCCGGCGCCGTAGTTCGCGACGAGACGCAGGTCTGGCAGGAGATCCAGCGAGCGCCCGTCGACGCTCTCGCCCACGACGGCGAGGGCCGCGACGCCCGGGCGCCGGCCGCCGAGCCCGTCCGGCAATGGCTCGGCGAGGTACTCCACGTCGCCGAGCTCCTCCCAGGCACGCCCCGGAAGCGGCCGGGACGCGAGAACCTTCACAGCAGAGACTTGAGGTGGCGGACGGGACTCGAACCCGCGACCACCGGGACCACAACCCGGGGCTCTACCAACTGAGCTACCGCCACCGCGGCAGGAACAAGGATAGCCCGGGTCGTCGTTGCCTCCTCGGGGCCGGCCGCTGGCCTCCCTCCGGTTTCACGTTATCGCCGGCCGGCGCACTCATGGGTGCCCGAAGCGTGCCGCATGTATGCCGCTAGGAGGAGGTCTGCGCCGAGACCGCGGCGGGCATCTCGTCGACGCCGTAGATCTCCGCGACCTTGTGGCGCAGGTAGCGGACGTAGGGCTCCGGGTCGAGCCCGCCGCCCGTGACACGCTCGAGCATCTCCTTCGGCGTGAATTTGCGGCCGTGCCGGTACAGGTGCTCTCGCAACCATTCGGCCAGCGGCTCGAATTCGCCTCGTTCGAACTGCTCGTCGAGTCCAGGCAGATCCGGTGTGAGGCGTTCCCAGATCTGTAGCGAGACGACGTTGCCGAGTGCGTAGGTCGGGAAATAGCCGAAGCCGCCCCCGGACCAGTGCACGTCCTGGAGCACGCCGTTGGCGTCGTCGGGCACATCGATGCCGAGGTAGTCGTGCATGCGCGCATTCCAGATCTCGGGCAGCTCGCGCAGCTCGATGCCGCCGCCGAAGATCTCGCGCTCCAGCTCGTAGCGCAGGATGATGTGCAGGCTGTACGTCACCTGGTCCGCCTCCACGCGGATCAGGGAGGGCTCGACGCGGTTGACGGCGCGGTAGAAGGCCTCTTCCTCCACGGCTCCGAACTGGGCCGGGAAGGCCTGCTGAAGCTGCGGGAAGAAGTGTCGCCAGAAAGGCCGGCTGCGCCCCACGAGGTTCTCCCAGAGCCGGCTCTGCGATTCATGTAGCGCCATCGAGACGCCGCGCGCGAGTGCGGTGCGCTCCAGCGCCGCATCGACGCCGTGCTCGTAAACGCCGTGGCCCCACTCGTGCATGGCGGCGAACAGGCCGTCGAAGTGCTCCTCGCTGTAGCGGCTCGTCAACCGGATATCGGTGGTCGCGAGGCTCGAAGCGAACGGATGGGCGGTGTCGTCGAAGCGCCATGACGCCGGATCGAACCCGAAGCAGGCCAGTACCCGGAGAGCGAAACGCCGCTGCGCCTCAGCCGGGAAAGAGCCGGACAGGAAAGCTGCGTCCACGGGCGTGCGCTCGGCGACGTCGGCGACGATCGCCTTCAGTTCCGGCTTCAGGACGTCGAAGACCTCCGTGACCTCGGCTGCGAGCATGCCGGGCTCGTAGTCGTCGAGCAGCGCGTCGTAGGGGTCGTCGAAGGGAGCGAAGCAGTCGACGTAACGCCGCTTCAGCTCGACGATCGTCTCCAGCTCCGGCCGCAGGCGCTCGAAGTTTGACTCGGCGCGCGCCTCGTGCCAGACGGCGTACCCCTTCGCGGTCGCCCTTGCCAGCTCCACTCGCAGGTCTCCCGGCACGCGCACGGCCTTCTCGTAGTCACGCCGTGCGACACGGATCAGGCTTGCGTCGTTCGAGTCGTACGGCAGGCTCTCCTCGTATGGCTGCAGCTCGTCGAGCAGTCGGCCGACGTCGGGGTCGGTGAAGCGTTCGTGGACGATTCGCGTCAGCGTGCCGAGTTGCTCGGCGCGCACCGCCGCGCCGGCCGGAGGCATCATCACGCGCTGGTCCCACGCAAGCAGCGACCCGGCCTTGCTCAAGTCGTGAACCTCGGCAAGACGCTGCCTCAGCTCGGCGAGACGCTGCTCCATCCTTGACCTCCCTATGCGTGGTGGGGGGTCATACCTTAGAACGAGGGCCGCCCTCCGGCGGCCCTCGTTAGGGTGATGCTGCGGTCCGGAGGCGACTACTGGCGGCCGCGCCACGCGCCTGTTTCGACGCCACGAGCCTCGATGAACTCCTTGAAGCGGTCGAGATCGGCGCTCACCGAGCGTTCGTCGGCACCCACCATGGCGCCTGCTTTCTCCATCGCGCCCTCAGGCTGCCACTCCATCTCAACCGACACCTTGGTCGTGTCCGCGCTGACCGGCTCGAACGTCACGAGCCCGGACTGCTGCACGTCGCCTGACCCGCGCCAGGCGATGCGCTGGTCGGGCACCTGCTCCGTGATCTCCGCGTCCCATTCGTGGCGCTTGCCGGCGTACTCGGCAACCCAGTGCAGACGCTTGTCGTCGAGCTGCTGCACGGACTCCACGTTGCTCATGAAGTTCGGAAACTCCTCGAACTGCGTCCACTGGTTGTAGGCCGTCTGCAACGGCACGTTGACCTCAATCGTCTTGTCGACCTTGGCCATGTCTCTCCTTTCGACTTTCCGACGGAAGCCTGGAGTTACCCGCAGGCTCGACGCCAAAACGCGGCAGCCATCAGGCTCTGCACCGGGGCGCGTGCGCGCGCTGCGCTTCCTGCGAAGTCGACCCGGGACGGGAAGTGACTCTCATGCGCCTGGCAGGATTCGAACCTGCGACCAACGGCTCAGAAGGCCGCACGTCGTTTTCCACAAACACCTGTAGCTAAATGGTTTGCGGGATGGCATCTATGGCCGGACCCCGCCCGAGACCCGGGCGCTCCACTAGTGAGCGGGGCTCTTACGGCTGCAGCGCCTTCTTAATCCGCGGTGAAACCGACGTGATCGACGTCACCTTCGGATTCGCGCCGTACCTGCTCGATCAAAGCGAGTGCGTGAGCGAGCCCCGCCTGCCAGCCCTGGTCCGGCGGGGAAGCGCGAGCGCCTTCGTCCCGCGCATCCTTGATCAGCTTCTGCAGGCGGTCTAGTGGATGCTGCAACGCGGCCATCGTCGCTCCTTCGTGGAGGCTTCCCCACTTGATCTGAGGGGATTTTCATCGCGACGCCGAGCAGACAGGCTCGCTTGAGGAGGACTTGAACGTTACGCCTCCTCAGCGGGCCGGAGCTTGACTACGCTTTCCGCCGGGACGGTCTGCCCGGCGGCGAGCGTCAAGCGCCTTCGCCATCGCGGCGACGCGCTGCTTCGAGACGTGGACATACCGGCTCGTGACGAGCCCGCGCGAGCGTCCCAACCAGACGGCGATCTCAATGCTCGGTGAATCCGATCTAGAAGTGCTGCTGCCGACGGTGAAGGTGCGGCAATCGCTGATGCGGATGCGCCTGGCAGGATTCGAACCTGCGACCAACGGCTTAGAAGGCCGTCGCTCTTCCACTGAGCTACAGGCGCCGGGTCAAGCGTAGCGGCCTGGCAGCCGAGCCTCAGCGTCGCGCCCGCGGGCTCGAGTTCCGCGGGAGCAGATCACCCCACGACGAGGCCTGCCCCGCTGCGTGCACGGCAGTCGGCCGATGCAGCTCCGGGGCACGCGGAAGCGGCGCCGCGCTGGCCCGCGCCGCTATGAGCTGGCCGACCAACGCCATGGCCGCGAGGGCGATGATCCAGATACCGATCCGCGTGAAAAGCCTGGGGCTGCGCCGCATGCATACCCTTCCCCCGCCGGCTTGGGGCTCTGAGGGGGACATGCCGCGGGACGGTGCCAGTGTATCGCGGCAGAAAACCGTCCTCAAGCACGACTTTTGTGCGCCGGGGCAGTCCCGTCGGGGACCGCCCCTCGACGCGGCTGCTACGACGTGGTCGCGCCGGCGAACTGGCGCGCGTCTCGGCCCTCGGCGATCTCCTGGACGAGCTTCGCGCAGAAGGCCGGCAGGTCGTCCGGCTTGCGGCTCGTGACGAGGCCGTTGTCGACGTGCACCGGTTCGTCGACCCACGTACCACCGGCGTTGCGAATATCCGTTTTGAGGCTCGGATACGAGGTCAGCGTGCGTCCACGCACGACGTCTGCTTCCACGAGCAGCCAGGGACCGTGGCAGATTGCCGCCACCGGCTTGCCCGCCTCGACGAACGCGCGGACGAACCGAACGGCATCCTCGTTCATCCGCAGCTTGTCGGGGTTCCCCACCCCGCCGGGAAGCACGAGCCCGTCGTACTCGTCCACGTTCGCCTCGGAGACCGGGCGGTCGACCTTGAAGGTGTCGGCCTTCTCGTCGTGATTGACGCCCTGGATCTCTCCCTTCTTGATCGAGAGCAGCTCGGGCTTACCACTGGCCTGTTCGACGGCTTTCCAGGGCTCGGTGAGCTCGACCTGCTCGACCATGTCGGTGGCGAGAAACGCCACTCGCTTACCTTCGATTTCCTTCGGCATGCGCTACCTCCTCGTCGCGGATCTGGTCCGCAGGAGGGGTACCCCGGCGCCGGTGTGCTGTAACGCCGTTAGCGCCGGGCGCCGAAGTCGGTGGTCACGATCACGACCGGCCGGCCGCCGTAGATCCCGGGCGCCGAGTCCAGGTGCACCGAAGCCACGCCGACCTCGCGCCACTCCTTGGAGAGCATGTTGGCGCGATGCCCCGGGCTCTCGAGCCAACCGCGAATGGCGTCGTCGACGCCGAGGGAGGGCGAGCCGTAGATCAGGTTCTCTCCGACCGCCCAGAACGCAAAGCCGCCCTGCGGGTAGAACTGCTGAACGCGCTTCCAGAAGGCCGAGCCGTCGGCCGATTCGTGGGCGAAGAAGCCGCGTCGCCCCATCGAGCGCGAGTGACTGTCGGCCGCTGCTTCGAGACGCTCGTTCTGCCGCAGTGGAGCCAGGCCGTGCCTCGATCGCAGGGCGTTGATCGCGGCGAGGACGGCTCCGTCGTAGTCGGAGGAGACGGAGGCCGGCTCCGACTGGGTCGTCGCGGCACGCGGTCGGCTTACGCTGCGCCGCCAGGTGTTGGGGCGCACGCCCACTTCGCCTGCCGCGGCGGGAGAGCGCCAGCGAAGCGACGGGGGGCGGGCAGCCGGAACATTGCCGGTGCGCTTCAGGCGGTCACGCAGGACGTCGAGCTGCGTTGGCGCGTGCCAGCGCGCCGAGGCCGGCCCGGCTCGCTCGACGCCTGCGGCCACGCCCCCGGTCAAGAAGCCGAAGGCCACGGCACTGGCAACCGCGCAGACTGTCGTCGCGACAAGGCGCACACTGATCGCATCGGCCTCGCCGCTCCAGGTCGTATCAACCTAATGAGGGATATTCGCCTGGAGACTCGCTACAACGGCTCGGGCTCCGGATCGACCGCGGCCCGTTCCCGGCGTATCTCCAGCCACTCGAGCAGAATCACCTGAAGGCTGCCGGCGATCGGAATCGCGGCCAGCGCACCGAGCACGCCGGCCAGCTTGGCACCGATCAGCACGGCGATGAGGATGGCGAGCGGCGACAGCTGCACGGTCCGGCTGTACACGAGCGGCTGGATCACGTGGTTCTCGACCTGCTGGTAGACGACGAAGAAGATGAGCACGACGATTCCGGCCGGCACCGACTCGAAGAACGCGACGCTCGTGACGATCACGGCGGCGAGGGTCGCTCCGGCCAGCGGAACGAGATCGAGAATGGCGACGACGAGACCGAGGGCCACCGCGTAGGGAACCCCCATGACGCTCAGGACGATCGTCGAGGCCACGCCCGCGATCAGGCTGATCAACAGGTTGCCCGTCACGTAGCCGCCGATCGTCCGGTAGATCTCGCTCGCGACCCGGCGCACGCGCGGCTGCACGTCCCCCGGCAACAGCGAGAAGAAACGCTCCATCCAGACGGGGCCCTCGAGCAGCATGAAGAAGGTCAGGAAGGCGATCGTGACCGTCGCGACGACAGCCGTGACCACTCCCCGGGCAAAGGAGACCGCCGTGCCTGAGAAGCCGATGACGCCGCTGGCGCCCTGCCTCTCGACAGCGTCGCGTACGCGATCCACGATGCCGTACTCCTCTTCGAGGAACCCGAGCCGACCGCGGCCCTCGGTGATGTCCTCCACGTAGTCGGGGAGCGCCTCGGAGAAATCACGCACCTCTGTCACGAGCGTCGGCACCAAGAGCGCACCGATTGCGGCGATGCCGAGCAGGGTGAGCAACACAGTCAGACCCACCGCGAGACCTCGGCGGGGGACGCCGCGGCGCATGAAAGCCTCGACGGCCGGGTTGAGCGCGAGGGTCAGGAAGAGTGCGATGAGAATCCACGTGATCACCTGGCGCGAAAGCCACAGCAGCTGCAGCACGACCACGACCGCGATGACGATGCCGAGGATGGACAGGATCGTGCGCGCCCGGAAGCGCACGAGACGCTCGGGGATCATGGGGCGCCAGCATGGCGACGCGGCCGGACGCCACTTGCCGCGCGGGTTTACGCTGACTGCGATGCAGGGGACGAACCGTCCGTGAGCCTGCGCGGGCACCCGGTCGAGGAGCCGGTCACCCTGCCTGACGGCCGTGTGGGCCTCGTGCGGATCGGCGTGCCGGAGGATCCCTACATTCGCAAGCGGGAGCTCGACACGGTCGCGGCCGAGGTGCTCGTCGACGGCGTGGTCTCAGCGACTGTCGTCACGCTCCTGCGCCCGCGCGACAACAGCGAGGCGCGTCGCCTCGCCGCAGAGATCGCGGCGGGCCTCGAGTCAGGCGAGCTCGAGCCCACCGCCGGCTCGATCGAGCCGCTCGCGCTGCGCGCTCCCTAGCCGAGCCACTCTGGACGCTGGAAGCCGGTACTCCTGGATCGACCCGAAGATCGTCTGCACGATCTGGGTATTGCCGACGCTCACGCGACATGTTCCGTACGGAAGCATGTTGAGTCGCTTACGCCGGCTGTACCGCGAGTATGAGTTCACTGTCGTCTTGTGAAGACACGTGCGCGGGAGCCGCACCAGAGTGAGCCAGAAGTCTTCGATCTCGCGCTGGCGCTCTTCGTGGTCGGCGTAGAGGTTGCACCACATACGGAAGCGATCGTCCGGGACTTCGAAGTAGCGGCGGAGAAACGCAACGAAGAAGCGGATCATGTTCGGATCCGAATTCGAGAAGCGACGAACGTTGCGATTCTTGGATCCTTCTGCCCGGTAGAGCATGCAGCCGGCCAAGTAGAACGGGTCGGCGAGACGCGCCAACCGACTCCCCTCTGCTTGGAATGCGCGCCTCCGGACCCGCGCTCTTTCGGACTTTGCGGCGGCCCCTCTCGACTTGCCGTCCGACTCGCTGGCAGCGAGGGCACGACGTTGTCCTTCAGACAACTCGATCTCGCGAACCCACAGGCTTACACTCGAACGCGAAACGCCGAGTGTCGTTGCGATCTCACGCACGGACATGCCGTGGTCGCGCCGCAGAGATTCCGCGGTCCGTCGCTCTGCCGTTTTCATAACTGACAACAGCATATCGGGCTGAGCGGACGAGATCACGCGCCAGAGCGGGCGGCGGGGATCGAACCCGCGCACATGGGTTGGAAACCCAATGCTCTACCACTGAGCTACGCCCGCGCGGGGGAGTAGCGTAGCCGGGATGCGGCCCGATCCGTACTCGTGGTCGGTGCATCCAGAAGCATTGCTCGCTGTTGCGATCCTCGGCGTCGCGTATGTCGGCGGACTCCTTCGCTTCCCGGCACCGCGTTGGCGTGTGGCGTGCTTCACAGCCGGTGTGACCCTGCTCGCGGCCACGGCTGTCACCCCGCTCGACGCACTCCAGTACCACCTGCTCACGATGCATCTCCTCCAGAACGTCATCCTGGCGGAGTGGGCGCCGGCGCTGGTGGTGCTCGGTGTGCCGGCGGCATTGGCCGCGGCACTCGGCCGTTCGAGAGTGGTCCGCGCGCTGACTCACCCCGCCGTTGCCCTGAGCGTCTGGCTCGGCACGTACTTCGCGTGGCACATACCGGCCGCGTACGACGCCGCGCTGCGCCACCCGGCGCTGCTCCTGCACGCCGAGCATGCGTCCTACTTTGCCGCGGGCTGCCTGCTCTGGTGGCCTGTGCTGCACGACGAGCCGCAGCGCCTCGGCTTCGGCGCCCGCGCCGGCTACCTGTTCGCAGCGTTCGTGCTGGCGAGCCCGCTCGGTCTTTTGCTCGCGCTGCTCCCGGAGCCGGTTTACGAGTACTACGACGACGCCGGGCTCTGGGGTCTCTCGGGCCTCGCTGACCAGCAGGTGGCCGGAGTAACCATGGCCGCCGAGCAGGCCGTGGTCTTCTTCGCCGCCTTCACCGTGTTCTTCTTCCGCTTTCTCGCGGAGGAGGAGCGTGACGAGACCCGTCAGCGTGAGCGCAAGAGTGGTCGCCCACCGGCATCTGTCTAGGAGCCGGGCGGCTCTTCGGGGGAGATAGAGGTCGCCCGGCCAGCCTCACAGCGAGGCCATAGAGCATCAGCCTCCTCCCACCTCATCCGGGCGGCCTATTCAGGGGCAGCCGCCCGGGTGGTCCGGGTCGAGCGGAAAAGGCTCTTTGAGTAAGCGCGCCCCGGCCAGAGCCGGGGCGCGGGGAGAGCTGGGCGCAGGGCTGCGGCGCCCCTACGCCCAGCGACACACCCGGGCGGAGAAAGGGGCAACGCCCGGGTTCCGGCAGTGTTGCGACAGCCTCGGACGACGAACCAGTCGGGGCGGCCGGACTCGAACCGGCGACCTCCGCGTCCCAAACGCGGCGCTCTAGCCAGGCTGAGCTACGCCCCGGACGCGACCCAGTGTAGTTAGCGTCGCCGCATGGTCGAACCGCGGCATCCGCGCCGTCCCGTGCTGGGCTACGTCATGGTGCTCTCCGCCGCGTCGCTCTGGGCCGTGAACGGCACCGTCTCGAAGGTGATCCTGAACTCGGCCGACATCTCCTCGTCTCGGCTCGCGGAGGTGCGTTCCACGGGGTCCTTCGTCGGCCTCGCCCTGGTGCTCGCCGTCGTCCGGCCGACCACTCTGCGCGTGCGCGCGGTGGAAGTCCCGGGCCTCGTGGTCTTCGGCGTGCTGGGTCTCGCGCTCGTCCAGGTCTTCTACTTCGCTGCGATCGCGCGGCTCGACATCGGCATCGCCCTGCTCATCCAGTACCTCGCTCCACTGCTGGTTGCGCTCTGGGCCCGCTTCGTGCTGCACGAGCCCGTGCGGCCGCGCCTGTGGCTCGCACTGGCTCTCTCACTCTCCGGCTTGGCCTTCGTCGTGGAGCTGTGGCAGGGCCTCACGCTCGACGGCGTCGGCCTCCTCGCGGCGCTCGGCGCGGCGGCCACGTTCGCCTTCTACATTCTCGTGGCCGAGCGCCAGGTGGGCCGGCGGGACCCGGCCTCGCTTGTCTGCTTCGGCTCCCTTTTCGCGGCGCTCTTCTGGGTGTTCGTGCAGCCGTGGTGGAGCTTCCCCGGCGGCGTGCTGGACGAGAGTGTCTCGCTGCTCGGCAACCTCGCCGAGCACGAGGCGCCGGTCTGGCTGCTGATGGCCTTGATGGTCGTGGGCGGGACGATCGTGCCCTTTTTCCTGCTCGTCTCAGCTTTGCGGCACCTGTCGGCCACGCGGGCAGGCATCGCGGCGATGTGGGAGCCGGTGGCGGCCACCGCGATTGCGTACCTCTGGCTGGGCGAGTCGCTGGGCGCGGCACAGATCGCCGGCGGGGTCGTCGTGCTGAGCGGGATCGCGCTGGCGCAGACCGCCAGGTGATCTACGCGCCCTGCATGCTGGGCCCGCCGATGCCGTCGCCCATGACCAGGTCGCGCAGCTCGGCGATCCGCTCGCGCCGCATCTCGGGGCCCTCGCCACGCGCCAGGCGCGTCAGCAGCTCCTCGATCAGCGGCGCCAGCTCGACCGGGTTGAACGGCTTCGTCAGGTAGGCGATGCCGCCCGCCTCCAGGCCGCGCTCGCGGTCGCGGAAATCCGCGCGTGCGGTCAGGAAGACGATCGGAATGCCGCTCGTGCGCTCGTCCGCGACGAGTTCCTCGGCCACCTGCCAGCCGTCGAGCCCGGGCATCATCACGTCGAGCAGGATGACGTCGGGCCGTTCCTGCCGCGCTCGCTCCAGCCCGGCACGCCCGTCGGCTGCCTCGAAGACCGTGAGACCCTCCGCCTCCAGATTGACGCGACAGAGGAGGCGGATCGCGGCCTCGTCGTCGATCACGAGCACGCGCGTCATTGGGCCGTTATACCCGCCGTCTCGGCGCCACGCACTTCAGGACGGGAGCGGATCACCCGCGCACGGCCGGCAGCTCGAAGCCGAAGGTGGCGCCCTCGCCGGCGTTTGAATCGACCCAGATGCGCCCGCCCATCGCCGTCACGAGACCCTGCACGATGAAGAGCCCGAGGCCCGTTCCGCCCGTGCTCGCAGCTGCACCGGCGCGGTAGAACTTGCTGAAGATCCGTTCTTGCTCCCCGGCGGGGATGCCCACACCCTGGTCCACCACGCGCACCTCGACTGCGTCGCTGCGACGCCGTGCGGCCACCGTGACCGTGCCGCCGCTCGGCGAGAACTTGACGGCGTTCTCCAGGAGGTTGACGAGGATCTGTCGCAGCTTCTCCAGGTCGACCGAGGCGTCGAGTGGCTCGCTGGGCAGGTCGAGGACGAACCGGTGGCCGTTCACCGCGTCCGACGCCTCGACGGTCTCGACGACCTCCGCGACCACGCCGCGCACGTCGGTCGGCGCCAGGTCGACCTCGAGCTCGCCGGCTTCGAGCCGCGCCACGCTGAGTAGCTGGTCGACGATGTCGGTCAGGCGATCGGCCTCGGAGGCGATGTAGCCGAGGAAGGTGCGCCGCTCCTCGTCGCTGAAATCGACGTCGCGCCGCAGTAGCGTCTCGGCGAAGCCGTAGATCGAGGTGAGCGGCCGCCTCAGCTCCTGCGACACGGTCGACACGAAGGTCGACTTCATCTGGTCGACCAGGCGCTCGCCCGAGACATCCCGGAACGCGAACACACGTCCCGCCACGTCCCCCGCTGGGTCGCGCATGACCGCCTCGCTCACGGACAGCCAGACCTGCTCCCGGCCCCGGCGGATCGGTAACAGCCGCTCCGGTGATCCGCCCGGCGTTGCGCTGAGGTCGCGCTGCAGCACCCGGGTGATCGTCCTGCCCAGCGCCTCGGCCTGGGGGACGCCGGTGATGCGCTCGGCGGCGCGGTTCCAGAGCAGGATCGTCTCGTCGCGGTCGATCGCCACGATCCCGTCCGCGACGTTGGCGAGAATCGCGTCACTGCGCTCCTTGTCGATTGCCACACGCTGGTAGAGCTCGGCGTTTGCGAGGACGGCAGCAGCGTTGCCGGCCAGCCCGACCAGCGCCTCGATCTCTTCCTCCAGCCATTCGCGTGGCACTCTGGAGTAGACGGCCAGTACGCCGCGCACGTCTCCTTCGGCCGCGTAGAGCGGCACGCCGAGGAAGGCACGGAAGCCCGCACCCAGTAGCACGTCGTCATCGCCGGCGAGCCCGGCGGGGCCTGCGTCGGCGATCGCCGCAGGAGAGCGCGACTGGACGACGTCGCCGACCGGTGTCCCGGCGAGGGGGCCGCGTGCCCCGGCCACGGTCTCGGTGCCGTTGCCGGCCACTGCGGCGACGACGCGCTCCTCTCCTTCGAGCACGTGGATGGCGGCCGCGTCTGCACCGAGCAGGTGCGGCGCCTGCTCCGCCAACTCTGCGAACACCGCGGACGGGTCGAGCTCCCCGGCGAGCAGGCCTCCGGTCCGGGCGAGCTGCTGCGCGAGCGTCCGCGAGGTGCGCTCCCGCTCGTAGAGCTGGCTGCGCTCCAGAGCGCCGCGAGCTGCGCCTCCGAGATGCCCGGCCAGCTCCAGGTCGTCATCCGTGAACGCCCGCTGCTCGCGGAAGCCCACGAGCACGACGCCGCGCTCCTCGCGGCGCGGCAGATCGAACGGAATGGCCAGCAGCGACTGGTAGCCGAACTCGCGCGCTTGCGCGCGCAGGCCCTCGGGGAACCGTTCGTCCTCGAGCAGCGCCGTGGCGCTGAGCAGCCTGCCGCCACGCACCGCGTCGAGCAGAGCCCGGGCACCCGAGAGCTCGCCTTGCAGCGCGGCGCCCTGCTGGACGGTCAGCTCGTGTCTCCCGGACAGCTCGAGTCCGTCCAGACCGGGGATGAACACCGTCCCGAACGAGGACGCGAAGGCCTCGCACGCGGCGTGCGCGACCGCGTCGAAAGTCTGCTCGAGTGAGAGCGGCTCCCCGAGCAGCGCAGCGATGCGATAGAAGCTGCGCTCGACCCGCGCCTGACGCTCGCTGCGCTCGAAGGTCTCGGCGTTGCCGAGCGCAAGCGACGCGAGGCCCGCGTACGTCTCGAGCAGCTGCGCGTCCGTCTCGGTGAAGCGCCGGCCGGGCTCGCGTGAGCAGACGCCGACGACGCCACGGGTCTCGCCGGACCACACGAGGGGAGCGGCCATCCCCGCGGTGAAGCCTTCGTAGGCCGGATGCGGGACCGGGTGCTCGAGGTGCGCGTAGTCGTCCGAGCGCACGGTCGAACCGAGCTCGAGCGCCCGTCCCGAGAGCCCCAGGCCAGGCTCGTGCTCGTATCCGATCAGCTCGCGGTCGAGACCGTGTACGGCGATCCCGCGCAACGTTCCGCGGCGCGCGTCGTGGATGAAGAGGTCCGCGGCGTCCGCGTCCAGCAGCTTCGGAAGCTCCTCGACCAGGCGCTGGAGAACGGTTTCGACGCGCAGCTCGCGGGTGACCACCGCCGCCGCCTCGAGCAGCGCCTCCTGCTGCTGGAAGCGGCGTCGGTCGTCCTCGAGCAGGCGCGCCGTGTGGATCGCCAGCGCGACCTCGCGGGCGACCGCCTCCGTCAGCGCGATCTCCTCGGCAGTCCAGGGGACCACCTCGGCGCGATGCATGCCGAACACGCCGATCATCTGGTCGAAGACGATGATCGGCGTTGCGAGCACCGAACGCGTACCAAGCCCCCTCAGCATGTCGACGCTTCCGAGCGTCGGATCCTTGAGCTGGGGAGCGCGGTCTACGTCACCGATGGCCATCGTGCGGCGCTCGCGTGCCGCGAGGTTCAGGACCGGAAGATGCGGAGCTGCGCTCCCGACCGGGCCCACACCCGGCGCGTCCCACTCGGCCAGCACGGGCCCAGGCTCGCCGGGCTCACCAAGTCGGATGAAGGCGCGCGAGACGCCGATCGCCTGCGCCAGCTCCTCGACTGCGACCCGCAGGACGTTGTCGAGGTCGAGCTCGGACCGCACACGACGTCCTATGCGGGCGACCAGCCGCTCCCGCTCGAGCGCCTCGGCGAGGGCGGCCGCGGAGCTCGTGCGCTCTAACGCGAGGGCGGTCTCGGCAGCCAGCGCCTGGAGCAGTGCCAGCTCTTCGCCGCTGAAGGTGCGCGGCCCGGCCGTGGAAGCGCCCACGAGCACGGCCTGGACGCGCCCCTCGGCGACGACAGGGACGAAGACGGCACTCTTGGCACCGACCTTCTCGGCGAGCCGGCGGCTGGCGCGGGGCTCGGACCAGATGTCCGGCGACTGGATTGCCGCCGACTGCGCGACGGCCGCGGCGATCAGCGACGGCTCGCCGGCGAGGTCGAGCCGGACGGTCGGCCACCACTCAGTGACGGCGTCTGCCCCGCGCGCAACCAGGCCACGCGCCTCCTCCAGCTGGTCGTCCACGATCGCGACGCCGACGAATTCCAGGCGGAAAAGGTCGGCGACCTCGTCAACCAGCACGGACGCCACCGCCTCCACGTCCGGCGCACTCGCGAGATGCTCGGAGAGCGAAGCGACGGCTTCGAGCTCACGGTCGATCTCGTCGGTGCGGCGGACGTAGCGGGCTCGTGAGGCCCGTCGTTCGCGCAGCCAGAGGCCGAGCACCAGCGCGGCGGCGACGGAGCCGAACGCCAGGAGCGCAAAGGCAGTGTTCGAGACGGCCAGCGGAAGCACGTACGCGTACTCCTTGTGATGGGTGGGACGAACCCTCTCTCTGATGATAGGAGGGCGGCGACGTGGCCACTACACTCACGGCGTGGTCATGCGCGTCCTGCTTGCCTCGCCGCGTGGGTACTGCGCGGGCGTCGAGCGCGCGGTGGAGACCGTCGAGCGCGCCCTCGAGCTCTACGGACCGCCCGTCTACGTGCGCAAGCAGATCGTCCACAACGCGCACGTCGTGCGCGAGCTCGAGGAGCGCGGCGCAGTCTTCGTCGACGAGGAAACAGACGTTCCGGAGGGCGAGACGGTGGTGCTCTCTGCCCACGGCGTCGCTCCATCCGTGTACCGCAACGCCGCTGACCGGCAGCTCAACACAATCGACGCCACGTGCCCGCTCGTGACGAAAGTGCACGTGGAGGCCCGCCGCTATGCAGCGGACGGCTACACGGTCGTGCTGGTGGGCCACGCGGGGCACGAGGAGGTCGTGGGCACGATGGGCGAGGCGCCGGAGGCGACGGTGCTCGTCGAATCGGTCGCGGATGTAGAGGCGCTGGGGCTGGCCCGCGACGCGAAGGTGGCGTACATCACGCAGACGACGCTCTCGGTCGACGAGACAGCGGGCATCATCGCGGCGCTACGGCGGCGCTTCCCGCAGATCCACGCGCCGAAGAAGGAAGACATCTGCTACGCGACCTCCAACCGGCAGTGGGCGGTCAAGGAGATGTTGCGCGAGATCGACCTGCTGCTCGTCATCGGGTCGCGCAACTCGTCGAACTCCAACCGGCTCGTGGAGGTGGCGCGCGCCGGCGGAGTCGAGGCTGAGCTGATCGAGGACGAGGGCGCGATCGACGAAACATGGCTCGAGGGCGTCGAGACGGTCGGGGTGACTTCGGGTGCGTCGGCGCCGGAGTCGCTCGTCGAGCGCGTGTGCGCGTGGTTTCGCGCGCGGGGCGCACAGGTCGAGCCCTTCGCGATGGTCGACGAGGACGTGACTTTCCGGCTGCCCGTCGAGCTCCGCCGCGAGCTCGAGCTCGCTGACGCGCAGCGCTAGGCCGCTTGGGCAAGACCTGCCTCGACGAACGCGCGAAAGTCCTCCGTCGCGGCGATCCGGTCTTCGCCGAAGAGCTGCAGCGCGCCGTCGACGTCGAGGAAACGCGGCGGCGGCGCACGACCCGCTGTCGCTCGGTAGCTGCTCCAGGCCAATCGGCGGGCCACTCGCAAAGACCGCCCGCGACGGGATTGAGCGCGATGTACCGATGCGCGGCGAACAGGTGCTCATCGTTCTCAATCGCGATCGAGGCATAGCGGCGGCCGAAGACGTGGTGCTCGCGCCCGTAGCGGCGATTGAACGAGCGCGCGTAGCCGCCGTTGAGGAAGTGCATCGCCACGGGAAGGCGCTCGGCGCCGGCAGTGAAGAGAAGGTGGTAGTGGTTCGTCATCAGGCAGTAGCCCGCGCAAGTCAGCTCGAAGCGGGCGACGGCTCGGTCGAGGAGGGACAGGAGAATCCTCCGGTCGTCCGGATCGCGGAAGAGCTCGCGCCCGTCGTTGCCACGCGTGGTGACGTGGTACGGCAGATCTGGATCGAGCACGCGTGGAGGTCTCGGCATCTGACGACCGTAGGCGAAAGCCATGAATCCCGGGGCCCCCGCGCGGCTGACGACACACTCTCTTGACGCCGCTGTCACCTTGCCTGGCACCGTGAGTCTGCTCGCAGTGAGCTGCTGCGCACACCAGTTTCAGCTGCTTACCCGTCCAGCCGGCGCATCGCTGCCGTCCAGGTCTTGACGCTGTTGTCACTGTGCCTGGCACGGGGAAGTGCCTGCACGGAGAGGCGGGCTGCGGTGCGCGGCGCCGGTCGGAGACGCTCGCTGCGCGCTAGGCCTTGGCGATCTGCGGTTCGGTGACATCACCAACCGCCAGCTCGCTGGCAAGCACCTCGCGCGCCACCCAGTCGCCGTGTTGCTCGACGACATCACGCCACGCGTCTGGAAGCGTGATGAGAACGCGGTCGGTCAGCTCGAAGCCCGCGTCACGACGCATCCTGTTCAGCTCGTGAATGAGGTCGTACGCGCGCCCTTCGAGCGCCAGCTCGGGGTCGACAGCCGTCTCCACGGCGACCGTGACCCCGTCCTCCGATGCGACTGCCCAGCCCTCCTTGCCTACGGTCTCGACGACCACTTCGTCCGGGCCGAGCTCGTAGCCCGCGACTGCCACGCGGCCGCCGTCGAGCTGCTCAAAACGGCCTTCTTGAAGCGCCCGCCGAACGTCAGCGAGGGCGCCGCCGAGCTTGGGTCCGAGCACGCGCAGGTTGGGCTTGATCCGCAGCTCGGTCGCCTCCACATCACCGAACTCGACCGCCTTGACGCGCAGCTCGTCACGCAGCTCGTCCGCGTGCTGCTCGGAGAGCGGCGCGCCGCTGACGATGAGCCGCCGCAGCGGCTGACGCAGCTTCAGCCCCGACGTCGCGCGTGCCTGCCGCCCGAGCTCGACGACGCGCCGCAGCTCGGCGACCTCGTCCAGTAGCCGCCTGTCGCCGGCGGCTGCCTCCGGCCAGCCGGCCAGGAAGACCGAACGTGGCGCGTCCTCACACGCGTCCGCAACCAGCGTCCGCCAGAGGTGTTCCGAGAGGAACGGCATGACCGGGGCGATCACGCGGAGCGCTTGCACCAGTGCTAGCCAGAGCACACGGAACGCCGCTTCGTCGCCGCCGCGCCAGAAGCGCGTCCGCGAGCGGCGGATGTACCAGTTCGAGACGTCGTCCACGAACGTCTCGAATGCGCGCGTGACGGCCGGCGTCCAGAAGCGCTCGTAAGCCTCGGCCGCCTCGCCGATGAACGCCTGCGTGCGGGCCGCGAGCCAGCGATCGAGCGGCTGGAGCCCCTCCTCGGACAGCCCTGCAAGATCGGCGTAACGAGGCCGGAAGGATTCGACGTTCGAGTAGGTGATCAGGAAACCGGCGGAGTTCCAGAGCGTCAGCAGCCGACGCTTGATCTCGCCCGCGGGCGCATAGCCGAACTTCACGCTCTGCGTCGGCGCCGCCTCGCAGTACATCCAGCGCATCACGTCGGCGCCCACCCGCTCGAGCGCGTCGTGCGCCTCGATTGTGTTGCCCTTGGAGCCGTGCATCTCGTGCCCGTGCTCGTCGCGGACGTCCTCGTGTCCGAGCACCTTGCGGAACGGCGCGCGGCCCTCAAGCGCCACCGACATGAAGAGCAGCGAGTAAAACCAGAGGCGGATCTGCTCGCGCATCTCGACGACCCAGTCGGCCGGAAACCACTGCTCCCAGTACGCGTGGTCCGGCAGGTCCGCGGTCGATAGCCCGGCGGACGCCCCCGTCGCATACCCGCCCTTGATCCAACGGTCGTTGCGCCAGCCAAGCGTGGCGAACGGGACGATGCCGGCGTCGAGCCAGACATCCCCGACCTCAGGGATCCGCCGCGCCTCGCCGCCGCAATCCGGGCAACGGATCACGACCTCGTCCACCCAGGGCCGGTGCAGCTCCTGTAACTGCTCGAGCCCGCTCACCGCGCGCTCCTCGAGCTCGCGCTTCGACCCCACCACTGTCACGTGGCCCTGATCGCACGTCCAGAGCGGCAGCGGCAGGCCGAAGTAGCGCTTACGTGAGATGTTCCAGTCGCCCATGTTGCGCAGCCAGTCCTCCATGCGCTTGCCGTAGAAATCGGGCGTCCATTCGACGCTGGCGTTTGCCTCCAGCAGCGGCTGCCGCACCTCGTCGACGGCGATGAACCAGTCGTCGACGACGCGGAAGATGAGCGGCGTCCCGCAGCGCCAGCAGTGCGGGTAGCGGTGGATGGAGGTGCCCGCGTGCTCGAGCAGGCCCCGATCCTCGAGGTCGCCGACGATCTGGTCGGCCGCCTCGACGGTGGAGAGGCCGTGCAACCAGCCGTAGTCGTAATAGAAGTGGCCCGCCTCGTCGACCGGCACGAGCACGGGCAGCTCGTGCTCCCGCCCCAGCTCGAAGTCCTCGGTGCCGGCGCCGGGGGCGATATGCACGATGCCGGTGCCTTCCTCGAGTGACACCTCGTCCCACGGGATGACGCGGTGGGCGACCTCGGCCGCGGCGGGCAGCTGGTCGAACGGCCCCCGGTACTCGAGGCCGACGAGTTCGGCGCCCGGAACCTTCTGGTCGAAGTGGTCGTCCGGATACCGCGCAGTCGCCACCCACTCGCCGGTCGAACGGCGTCCGTACTCGGCGTCGGGCTTGACAGCGGCCGCGACGTTGGCAGGCAGGGTCCACGGCGTCGTCGTCCACACGACCAGTGATTCCCCGTCACGCCCGACCAGCGGGAAGCGCACGAACAGCGACGGGTCGGACCGCTGCTTGTAGACGTCGGACTGCGACAGCTCGTGTTGCGAGATCGACGTCCCGCACCGCGGGCACCACTCGGTCGATCTGTGGCCCTGGTAGAGCCAGCCGCGCTCGTGGGCGATCTTCAGGAACCGCCAGATGTACTCGATGTTGGTGTCGCTGAAGGTGTAATAGTCGTTGCCCCAGTCCATCCAGCGGCCGAGCCGGATGTCTTGGCTGATGATCGTGCGCGCGGACTCGGCCACCAGCTCGCGGCAGCGCCGCGAGAACTCGGCCAGGCCGTACTCCTCGATCTCGCGCTTCGAGTTCAACCCCAGCTCGCGCTCGACCTTGACCTCGACCCACAGGCCCTGGCAATCGAAGCCGTTCTGATAGCGCTGGTTGAAGCCCTGCATGGCCTTGTACCGTTGGAAGACGTCCTTGTAGGTACGACCCCACAGGTGGTGCACGCCGAGACCGGTCGGGATGTTGGCGGTCTTCGGGCCGTCGATGAAGCTCCAGCGCGGGCCGTCGGCATTCTGTTCGCGGAGGGCGTCGAAGGTGCGCTCGCGCTCCCACAGCTCGAGGATGTCGTGCTCGAGTGCAGGGTGGTCGGGCTTGTCCGGCAGCGGCCGGAAGACGGGCGCCATGAGGTGATTCTAGATTTCGCCTTCGTGCCCCTCCGATCGCGCGATTACGCCGACCATTCCGATCTCGGTTTGGTACGCCGCCTCATCTCGGAATGCTGGCGGCTCGAAGGCCCATACGTGCAGCTCCACGTGGGCGACGCGACCTGGATGATGTTTCAGCACCTCGACAAGCTGGACGAGGTGCGCATCCGCCTCTGGTTAGACCGCGCGGGTGAGCCGCGTGCGTGGGGCTGGTTGTGGTTGCCCGGCACCCTGGTCGCGCTGATCCATCCGCGCGAGCGGCCGGCGCTGCTCGAGGAGGTGCTCGACTGGTTCGAGGGCACCGGGTCGCACAACAGCGACGACTACATGGCGGTGTGGGCGATCGAGGCCGACGGCGCCACGGTTGACGAGGCACGCAGGCGCGGCTACGCGCCTCACGAGCCGACCGCGATGAACCACATGCTGCGAGTGCTCGACGGCCCACTGCCTGTTACGGCGCTCCCGCCGGACTACACCGCTCGCACCGTCAGCGACGCGGACGCGCAGCGGCGCGTGGACGTCCACCGCGCCGCATTCGCGCCCTCCCGTGTGGTAGCCGAGAGCTACCGGCGCCTCATGCGCGAGCCGCCCTACAACCCGGACCTCGACTATGTCATCGAGGCGGGTGACGGTACCTTCGCCGCGTTCTGCCTCGTCTGGCTCGACGAAGAGAACCGGGTCGCCGAGCTCGAGCCGGTAGGCACGCACCCGGACCACAGGCGCCGGGGACTGGCGTCCGCCGTGTGCCTCACAGCCCTGGAGGCCGCCCGGCAACGAGGAGCCCAGCGTGCGGTCGTGTACTCCGTCGTGCGGAGCCCAGCGCAGAGCCTCTACGAGTCGCTCGGCTTCCGTACGATCAGCCGTCACGTCGAGTTACGCCGCGAGCGGGGGAACAATCTGCGTCGTCAGGCGTTAACGATTCACTAGAGGGGTAAAGAAGACCCCTACCCACGAAAGGAAACCCATGCCAACGGCAGCTACCGAGACGACCTTCGAGCAGGAGGTCATCCAGAGCGACAAGGCGGTCATCGTCGACTTCTGGGCGGAATGGTGCGGCCCTTGCCACGCCGTCTCCCCGATCCTGGAGCGGATCGCCGACGAACGCTCTGATGAGCTCAAGGTCGTCAAGGTCAACATCGACGAGGAGCCCGCGCTCGCCCAGCGCTACGGCGTAGCCTCGATCCCCACGATGATCCTCTTCAAGGGCGGTGAGCCCGCGGCCTTCGCCGTCGGCGCACAGCCGAAGACGGCACTCGAACGCGCGCTGGGCCTGGCCGCCTAGCTCTCGACCCCGCGCCGCCAGGTTGGAAGCACATCGGCGATGTGGAACGCCAGCTCCGCCGCGGGCGGCAACGCGTCCGGAGCGAACCAACCCAGCTCGGTGACGTCGTCGGCGGGCGCCGGCGTTCCGGCTACGACGCGGGCTGTCCAGTAGAGATTCAACGTCGCGGACGCGCCGCCGTCATAGGGGTAGCGATCCATCCAGACACCCACGAAGTCACCGGGCGCGACGTCCAGGCCGGTCTCCTCCTTGAGCTCGCGGCGGATGCCGTCGAGCGGGTGCTCTCCCTCGTCGAGGAAGCCGCCGGGGAGGTCCCAGTAGCCGGCGAACGGCTCGTGGCGGCGGCGCACAAGCAGCACCCGGCCGTCGTCGTCGGACACGACCGCGCAGGCGGTCGGCTTCGAGCTTGCGTAGACGACGAGACCGCAGTTAGGACAACGGCGGCGCGCATCGTCACCCTCGAGCTCACCCCCACAGCGCGGGCAAAGCCTCCAGCCCGTCAGCTCGCCCACGGCCGCAACAATAGGCTGCGACCGGCGTAGCGCGACACAACGAGGGAGCAAGGAGGCACGCGTGACAGACCAGCCGGAACCGACGGAGCAGGAACACGAGCGGATCGACGAGCTTCCCGAGCACCAGGCGATGCAGGCCGCCGGGCACGAGGATCCAGAGTTGCCCGGCGATGAGCCGTCCGACCGACCCGGCGACGAGAGCTGAAGGTCGGGAGTGAGCCCGCAGCGCGCCTCGGCGACCGTCCACGAACTGATGCGGATCGGCCTGCTCGCAGAGTTGCCGGGCGAGCGGCTCAAGGACCTGGCGTCCCGCATGGATCGCGAATACGTGCCTGCGGGTACAGAGATCGTGCGCGAAGACGAGTTCGGCTCGCGTTTTTACGTCGTGCTCGGCGGGTTGCTCTCGGTGACGCAGGCCCGGCGGGGCGAGCGCGCTCTGCTTCGGCCGGGCGACTACTTCGGCGAGGTGGCGCCCGCCATGGGCGTGCGACGGACGGCCAGCGTGCACGCCGTCTCGCCGGCCACGGTGGCGAGCTGCGACCGGGCGACGTTCGACGAGTACGTGAAGCCGCTCTTCACCGCCGAGGCCTGACGAGTGCTCGAGCTCTACCAGGCGGAGTGGTGCCCGTACTCGCACCGCGTTCGAGAGCGGCTGACCGAGCTCAACCTCGATTTCACCGCCCGTCAGGTTGAGCCGCACCGGGAGCAGCGGGCCGCAATGCGAGACGCGGTCGGAAGCGACGCGATTCCCGTGCTCCTGACAGAAGAGGGGGAGGCGATCGTCGGCGACGACGACATTCTCGAGTTCCTCGACCGCCGCTACGGACGCGGGCCGTGGGCGAGCGGACACCAGGAGCAGGAAGGCCACCATCCGCCACTCCGCCAGGGCGCTTCACACACCGGCTAGTCCACGCTTCCGAACCTCATACGCTCGGTTTTACTCAACTGGCACGCCTGCGGCACTGACACGTGCAGAGCCCGGCGGTACCGTCCGAGCCGGGCGGGTGGTGGCGGACGTGGACCCCTCGGGAGGGTGGGGTTACGTGTGAATGTGAGGGCGAGTGGACGCCGCCGCCTCGGCCAACACGGCGTCGGAGAGCGGTGGCCACGCCGCCAGGGCCCACTCGCCGAAATCGAGGTCGGTCAGGCATGCGCAGGCCAGGGCCGCCTCGGGATCGACCCACAGGAAGGTGCCCGCACCGCCGAAGTGGCCGAACGTACGGGGGGAGTTGCGCTCGCCCGTCCAGTGCGGCGACTTGGCGTCCTTCAACTCGAAGCCGAGCCCCCAGTCGTTCGGGTCCATGCGCCCGATGTCGGGGAGCACGCCCACAAGCCCGGGAAACGCGACCGAGCTCGCCTCGGCAAGCGTCTCCGGCGTCACGAGCGTCGGCGCCAGGAGCTCGCGGCCGAGTGCGAGCACGTCGGAGAGCGAGCCCGACATTCCTGCGGCCGGTGAGCCCCGCAGCTCGGCCCGCATCTCGAGCGGCTCCAGCACCGCGCCGCCGAGGTACTCGGCGAACGGCATCTCGGCGCGGGCGGCGACGAGGTCTGCGAGCACGTCGAAACCCGCGTTCGAATAGATGCGGCGCCGGCCCGGCTCGCTGATCGGCGGCCCGTCGTCGAAGGCGAGCCCGGAAGCGTGCGCGAGCAGATGTCGCACGGTCGAGCCGGGCGGGCCTGCCGGCTCGTCGAGGTCGATGATGCCCTCCTCCGCGGCGACGAGCGCCGCCAGAGCGGTGGCCGACTTCGTCACCGAGGCCCACTTGTAGACCGCCTCCGCATCACCGTGTGTGGCGATCACGCGGTCCGCACCGGCCACTCCTGCCGCGGCGTTCGGCGCGGGCCAGGCGTCGATCTGTCGCAGCGCCTCCACGCCGCGATACTAGGCGCGTGGAACGGCGCCGCATCTCGTCGGGCTCGCCCTTCGAGCCGCTGTTCGGCTTCTCCCGGGCGCTAGTCGCCGGATCGTCCGTCTATGTCAGCGGCACCGCCCCGGTGATGCCCGACGGCGCCGATCCGCCGCCCGACGCCTACGGCCAGACGCGCCGTTGCCTGGAGATCATCCTGGAGGCGCTCGCGCAGGCCGGGGCCGGTGCCG
The DNA here is from genome assembly GCA_036824245.1 of Gaiellaceae bacterium. Taxonomy (GTDB): domain Bacteria; phylum Actinomycetota; class Thermoleophilia; order Gaiellales; family Gaiellaceae; genus JACVRM01. The sequence continues at coordinate 32,026 of DAITAO010000008.1, forward strand.
AGCACGTCGTCCGCACGCGCATCTTCCTCGTGCGCGCGGGCGACTGGGAGGAGACGGCCCGCGCCCACGCCGATTTCTTCGGCGACGTGCGACCCGCGGCCACGGCGGTCGTCGTCAAGGAGCTGCTCGACCCGCGCTGGCTGGTCGAGATCGAGGCCGACGCCGCCCTGTGATGCCGATCAGCCGGCGGCGTCCGGCTCGCGCCGCAGCAGAAGCCCCAGCCACACGTAGAGCGCCGGATTGACGACGAAGCCCGTGAGGGCTGCGGCCAGCAACAGCAACGGATTCTCGGGATCGAAGATGCTCAGCCGGCCGACGTACACGAAGACGAGCAGCGCCCCCGACAGAACCGCGAGCTGGCCCAGGCGGGCGGGAAGCCAGGTGCCACGGAGCGCCAGCCAGCCGACCAGCAGAAAGGCGAGACCCGACACGCCGAAGGTCAGGAACCCCCGTGGGTCGACTGGGGAAACCCCCGTGTCGAAGACATCGTCGGGGCGTGCGACGGCGGCCAGGTCGCCGGCGCCGTGGATCGCCGAGCCGAGGCCGCCCGCAAGGCCGAGCACGAACGCGAGCAGCGCAAACGAGGCGTCCACCTCGCGCAGCCGCTCGTAGACGGCGAGCAGCACGGCGAGGCTGAGCAGTCCGCCCGCGAGCAGGCAGAGCGACTTCACGTAAGCGGCCCAGTCAGCCGTGTCCTCGTCGAGCGAGATCACGAAGGTCAGCGAGTAAATGAGGCCCAGCGCCGCGACCACGAGCGCGGCTGTGCCTGCGAATCGCGTGAATGAGACGGTCGGCACGAAGCGCGCGCGATCATCGCACGCCCGGGCCGCGGCGTGCACGGGCGTCGGTGAGGAGAATAGGCTTGACCGACCGTGGCGTCGAAGCAGATCTTCCCGCCTTCGATCATGGGGAAAAGCACGGAACCGGGCGGCAGCGTGCTCGACCACCGCTTCGGCGAAGGCGACCCGTACACGCTCGGCGTGGAGGAGGAATACATGCTGCTGGACGGGGAGACGTTCGACCTCGTGCAGCACATCGACACGGTGCTGGCAGCCGTGGCCGGCCATGAGCTCGAGCCGCGCATCAACGCCGAGCTGATGCAGTCGATCGTCGAGATCACGACGCCCGTCTGTCGAACAGCCGCCGACGCGGACATCGCTTTACGGCAGCTGCGCGGCTACGTCGCCGGAATAGCCGGCGAGCGCGGGTTGCGAGTCGGGTCGGCCGGCACCCACCCCTTCAGCCTTTTCGAGCGCCAGCGCATCACCGCCAAGGACCGCTACCGCCAGCTCGTCGATCAGATGCAGTACGTGGCGCGCCGCGAGCTGATCTTCGGCATGCACGTGCACGTGGCCGTCGACTCGCCGGACAAGGCGATCGGGGTCATCAACGGGTTCCTCCCCGAGCTGTCCTCGCTGCTCGCCATGTCCGCTAGCTCACCGTTCTGGCGGGGCGAGCCGACCGGGCTCCACTCGAGCCGCCAGATGATCTTCGCCGCCTTCCCCCGCTCGGGGCCGCCCCCGAGCTTCCGGGACTACGCCGACTATGCAAGGGTGATCGGTCAGCTCGAGCGCACGGGCTGCATCGCCGACTACACCCAGATCTGGTGGGACATCCGGCCGCACCCACGGCTCGGCACCATCGAGGTGCGCGTCTGCGACGGGGTCACCCGGGTCGAGCACGCCGTCGCCATCGCGGCCTACTGTCAGGCGCTCGTCAAGCACCTCTCCGAGCAGATCGAGCGAGGCGAAGAGATCCCCAGCTACCACCGCATCCTCACGAACGAGAACAAGTGGCTCGCCGGCCGCTACGGCCTTGACGCGCCGGTCATGGACCTCGCCACAGGCCGCCGCAACCGCGTGCCTGTCGCTCACATGATCCGCCGCACGCTACGCGCCATCGAGCCGCATGCCCGCGAGCTGGGCTCGGAGGCCGAGCTCGAGGGCATCCAGGACATCCTGTCGCGCGGCAGCGGCGCCGACCGTCAGCTGCGTGTCTTCAACGCCAACCGCGACATCGTCGAGGTCGTCCGCGAGATCGCCGACGTGACAGAGTCGGCCGCCGTTCCCGCTACAGCCTGAGCCGCCGGCCCGTCGCCGCGTCGAACGACAGCAGGCGTCCGTCCGTGCGCACTGCGTGGACGCGATCGCCCCCGAACGCGAGCCCGACGACGGGCCGCCCGGCGTCGTAGGGCCCGCGGACACGGTTGTAGGCGGCGTCGTACGCCCAGATGCCGCGCGCGCCCGTGAAGTAGAGCGTCCGCCCGTCCTCCGAGAGGGCGCCGTTGGTGGTCTGCGGCAGCTTGCTAGGCGGGACGCCCTTCGCGGCGAAGCGAGCGTCATCCACGACCCGCCGCGTGGTGAGGTCGATCACCGCGACCGCGCCCAGCGCCGGATTCGCCGCATAGAGCCGCCGCCCATCCGGCGAGAGCGTCAGCGAGTAGCGCGTGAGCACGTCCCAGGAGCGCCCGGAGGGGAGGAAGATGCAACGCGGCCGACCTCGCCGGAGATCGAGCGCGTGCACGAAAGCCGCCCTCTCCTTCGGGACCACGTAGAGCGTCAACAGCCAGCGCCCGTCCGGCGACCCGAGCGCGCGAACAGCGACGCCCGCCATCACACCAGGCTCGTCCTCGCCCTTGAGGACGCGGTCGGCCAGTCGGCCGCGCTCGACGTTGTAGAGGCGTACGCGGTAGTTGGTGCCGCCGCGGAGGTACTCGACGAGAAACAGCCGCCGGCCGTCGGTGGAGACGGTCTCGACTTCCCACGAACCGCGGAGCACGATCGAGCGCACCACACTGCGGCGGCGCGCATCGAGCACATGGATTGCGGTCCGACGCATGGCGGCGTGTGTAAGCGTCAGGTAGCCGCCGTCGGCGGACACCGAGCTGATCCAGCCACGCCGCTGCAAGGCGAAGCGTGCGACGACCCGCCCGGTGCGCGTGTCGTAGCGTCCGATCGTCGTCGGCGTGTTGCGGCCCCGTGCCGTGAAGTACCAGCGGCCGTCGGCGCTCGCGAGCCCACCGTGGAGCGTGTAGCGCTCGCGGCCGCTCGTAGTGTCGTAGGCGACGAACGGCCCGCCGCGGCCGTACGGCTGCGCTGCCAGCAGGCCGGTGCCGGGCGGATTCACGCTCACGCCGTTGCAGGCACCAACGCAGCCGTCGCCGGAGGCCGTGGCGGGAACAAAGGCGAGAAGAGCAAGCAGGACGAGGGGCAGGGCGCGCTTCATGAGGGACTCCTCTCTGCGGTGACGCTGCTCTTACGGCCCGGACCGAGCACGAGGTCCCGGGACCTGATCACGTGCTACGCACGTATTTCCGTCGTGGACCTCCCGCCGGGCGAGGCGCGTATCTCCGGCGATGAGACCGCGTCCGACGAGGCTCCTTATAGTCGGGGCATGCGCCGCGACGAGCGCGCGTGGATACGGGGCGCGCAGAACGGGTCCGTTCCGGACCTCGAGCACCTCTTCCGCGTCCACTGGCCGCGCGCCTATCGGGCCGCGTACCTCATCGTGCACGATTCCGCAGCCGCCGAGGACATCGCTCAGGAGGCCTTCGTCGCCGCGGTGCGCGCTCTCGACCGCTTCGACCGCCGCCGCCCCTTCACGCCGTGGCTGCACCGCATCGTCGCCAACCGCGCCATCGACTGGGCGCGGGCGCGTGCAGCGCGCGCGGAAGTGGCACTGCCCGAAGGCGCCGGTCCCGTTGCGCCCGAGCGTTCGTCGGGCGATCCGCAAGTGTTGGCGGCGGGCCTCGTGGAGCTGACCCCGGAGCACCGCGCAGTGATCGTCCTTCGCTACCTGCTCGACTACACGCCGGGCGAGATCGCGGAGCTCCTCGACCTGCCCCGAGGCACCGTCAACTCGCGCCTCCGGCGTGCGCTGGACCGACTCGAAGAGCGACTTCCATGAGGGACGGCGACCTCAGCCGCCTGCTCGCGTCGGTGCCGATCCCCAGCGAGCTCGACGCGCGGCGGCGCAGCTGGACCGTGGTCCGCGCGTCGTTCGGCGCGCGCGAGCCCGTCGAGTTGGAGCCGCGCGGGCTGCTCCGCCCCGCGCTGGCCGTCGCAGCCGGTCTTCTGGTGCTCGTAGCAGCCGTGACCCCGCCTGGCCGCGCCGTCCTCAACGAGGTGCGAGACGCGATCGGTCGCGAGCAGGTGAGAGGCGTGCCCCAGGCAAAACCGGTGCTCTTCTCGCTACCCGCGCCGGGCCGCCTACTCGTCGAGTCGGCGCGCGGCCCGTGGATCGTGCAGGCAGACGGCGTCAAGCGGCGGCTCGGCCCCTACAGGGAGGCGAGCTGGTCGCCCAACGGCGTCTTCGTGATCGCCTCGCGTGAGAACGAGCTCGTCGCCCTCGAGCCAAACGGCGCCGAGCGCTGGTCGATCGCGAAGCCGAACATCAAGTACCCGCGCTGGGGTGGTACTCGCGAGGACACGCGCGTCGCGTACCTGAGCGGCGACTCCCTGCGAGTCGTGGCCGGCGACAGCGAGGGCGATCGGCTGCTCGTGCCGCGGGTCGCCGACGTGGCGCCCGAGTGGAAGCCGACCGGGGAACACGTGCTCGCGTACGCGCTACCGGCTGGAAAGGTCGGGATTGCGGACGCCGAGACGGGCGAGGTGCTTGCGGGCTGGCTCCAGGCAGAGCCCGCGCAGCTGGCCTGGTCCTCGGACGGGAATTTCGTTGCAACCCGCAGCGCGCAGTCGATCACCATTCATTCTGCGCGGGGAGTGCTAGTGCGCAGCGTCGACCCCGTCCCGGCCGCCCAGCCGGGCAGGCTGGGCTCGAAGGCGGCCTCGCGGCTCGGAGACCGTGTCTTCGTGGACATGGCCTTCGCACCGGGCGGGGGCACCCTGGCCGCAGTGACGTATGACCCCACGGCCGGGCCGAGCGGCCGGAGCGCCGTCGTGCTCTACGAGCTGAACGGCCAGGCAGCGGTCGGAGTGGAGCTGTTCTCCGGCGGCGGCCGGATGACCGGAGTCGAGTGGTCGCCCGACGGCCGCTGGCTGGTAATCGCCTGGGAGAGTGCCGACCAGTGGGTGTTCATGCGTGCCGACGAAAGTAAGGTCGTCGCCCGTTCCTCGATCACCGCTCAGCTCAACCGCGGTGCCGCCAACGCGCCATTTCCGACCCTAGCCGGCTGGTGCTGCCCCTGAGATGGCTCGCCGTCGCGGCGGCGACAACCGCCGCGCACTTCGCGGTTCTCGCAGCCCCGGCCGTCGCCTACCCCACCCCTCCGCGGCCGACGCCGGAGATGGCCGGCGCGCCGGCGCCCATCGGCACCGCTCCAATCGCGTGGCGGCGCTCCAGGTCGCTCGGCGTCCCATGGGAGGGCCGCCTTGTCGACGGGCTGCAGCTGCCCGCTGAAGGCACGCACTACTTCACCTGGGATCCGGCACGGAAGCGCTCACCTAACCGGCCGGGACGACTCTGGACCAACGATCGCGTGCTGCGGATTGCCGTGCGTGTCGTCGCCGACTACGCCCGGAGCTTCCCGAACGCGCCCCGGCTGGGCATCGGCGACCTCAGCCGGCGGGAAGGCGGCCGGTTCGGCCCGCTGCACGTCTCACACCAGAACGGGCTCGATGTCGACATTTACTACCCCCGGCTCGACCGGCGGGAGCGTCCACCCCGCCGGCCGCAGCAGGTCGACCTGAGGCTCGCCCAGTGGCTCGTCGACAGGGTCATAAGCGCGGGCGCGAGCAAGGTGTTCGTCGGCCCCCACCTCAACTTGCGCGGGCCGAAGGACGTCGTCGCGCCGCTCTGGAATCACGACAACCACCTGCACGCACGCTTTCCGCAGAGCTTCCGGCGCACCCACGTGATCGGGCGATCGGCAGGCGGCCGCGCGCTCCGCGTGACGACGCTGGGCGACACCGGCGCGCCCCGCCGGCTGCTCGTGATCGGCTGCATCCACGGAAATGAGTGCGCTCTGACAGCTATCACCCGCCGCCTGCTCGGCCGACAGCCGCTCGAGCGAGCGAGCATCTCCGTCGTGCACACGCTGAATCCCGATGGCCGCCGCTTGGGGACGCGCGGCAACGCCCGCGGCGTCGACCTGAACCGCAACTTCGGGGCCGGCTGGCGTCCCCTTCCGCCGCCGACGTACTCCGGCCGGCGACCCTTCTCGGAGCCCGAGACGCGGGCCGCACGGCGGCTCCTGCGCGACCTGCGTCCGACCGTCACCGTGTGGCTGCACCAGCCGCAGCGACTCGTGCGGGCCTGGGGGTCGAGCGTGCCCGCCGGGCGGCGCTATGCACGGCTCACCGGGATGCGCTTCAGCAGGCTGCGCTGGCCGCCGGGCAGCGCAGCGGGCTGGCAGAACACGCGCCTCGGCCAGACGTCGTTCGTGGTCGAGCTGCCGAACGGCGGCGTCTCCTCGGCGACGGTCGACGGGCACGTGCGGGCGCTCCTCACGCTCGCGCGAACTTCTCCGTCCTCCCGAGCGACTAAAGGACAGTGACGGCGCTCGAGCACGCCTACTGTTCGTGAAGCTTCCGGAGTTCAGCGCGTTTCGGCTCGTCTTCCGGGACTCTGGCGGGACACTCTGATTCGGCGATAAAGAGAATCGGCCGGATACGGGTCCTTGTCTCGATGGGCGCCAGCAGCGCCGGACCCTGGGCCAGCGCCTCGAAAGCGTGCGCGGGACGCCGCGCCTGCCCGGCGGCGTATATGCGTCGATGACGGCGCCCGAGATGGGAATTCCGCAGCACCAGCGGTACTGGCTCCGGAACTGTCACGGGTTCCGAGTCGACGGGCCCAGCGGGCATGTCGGCGTCGTGGAGGACGTGCTCTACGGGCAGAACCCGGCCGAGCCGGAGGCTCTGCTCCTGCGCGCCGGCTTCCTGCACCTCCGCCTGGAAGTCGTGCACATCGGCACCGTCAGGGCGATCGATCCGCGCCGGGAACGCATCACCATCACGGAGCCCGCCGTTGAGTAGCCTGCGCGCGTGCTCGGCGCCGGCGACCGCATCCCTGACGCGACGGTCTGGCTTGCGCCTCGCGAGTCGGCGCGTCTCGTCGAGCTCGTGGAGGAGGGGCCGGTGCTGCTCGTCTTCTACCTCTTCGACTGGTCCTCCACCTGAACGAGTGAAATGGAGCTCCTGCGTGACAGGAGCAAGGACTTCGAGGAGGCGGGCGTGCGGATCTTCGGGATCTCACGCGACTCGCCTTACACGCACATCGCCTGGCAGCAAGTGCTCGAAGCGAACTTCCCACTGCTGTCCGACTGGAACGCAGAGGCCGTGCGCGGGTTCGGCGTCGCCCAGACCTACCGAGGCATGAATGACGTGGCCGAGCGGAGCGCCTTCCTGGTCGACGGCGGCGGTACGGTGCGCGGCGCATGGCGCTACGAGTCGAGCGAGCTGCCGAACGTGGAGGAGTTCGTCTCGGCCGCGCGAGCTTTGTCGGCCTAGCCTGCGCCCTCTCGCTCGCGGCTGGAGCGCTCGCGACCTGGCCGGCGCTGCGCGACGCCGACGACGCCTTCCTCGCGCGCGCCGACCCCTCCTACGGCGAGCCTGCCGCCGGCGATCACCTGCAGCTCGGCTACTCGCTCTGGCTCGTCGGCCACCAGCTGGGCGGCCTCGACGCGCCCTGGCGCGATCCGTATTCTTTCCAGCCGGAGGCCGAGCCTGCGCTCAACCTCCAAGGGTGGCTCTTCGGGCTGCCTTACTGGCCGCTCGACGTCTTGCTCGGACAGGTCGGAGCCTGGAATGTCTTCCTTCTGCTCACCTACGTGCTCGCCGGGGGTCTCGCCTGCGCCTGGCTGCGCGCGCTCGGCCTCTCGCGCGGCGCTGCTCTAGTCGGCGGGCTCGCCTTCGCGCTGGCGCCGTACCGCGTGGCGCAGAGCACCGGTCATCTGCTGGGACCGATCTCGGCGCTGCTGCCTCTGGCCCTGCTCGGGGTCGAGCGCGCGCGGAGCGGCTCGGCCGTCTGGCTCGCGGCCGGCGGCGCGGCTCTCGTTGCACTGCCCCTCGCAGGCCAGCTCCACCTCGCGCTCGGCGCCATCCCGCTTGTCGCCGCGTACGGCGCCGTGCGTCTGCGGAGCCGCGCAGCTCTGGTCGGCGTCGCGGTTATCGCAGTGCTCGCGATGGCTGCGGGCTTCGCGGTGCAGCGGGCCGTGATCGACGGGTCCGTCGCAGAGGAGGGACGGTCGCTCGACGAGGTGGCGGCCTTCTCGGCCCACTGGAGCGACCTGGTCTCGCGCGACGTCGAGCAGATCGAGGAGTTCGTCCTGCTCGGCTGGGCGACGCCGCTGCTCGCGGTCGGAGGCCTCGCGGCTCTGATCGCGGCACGAAGGCCCGCGCTTGCCGCGCTGCTTACCGTCGCGAGCGTCGTCCCGACCCTCCTCGCGCTGGGCACCAACCTGCCCCTCTACGAGACGCTCTGGGACGTCCTACCTCCCCTCCGCTACCCACGCGTCCCCGAGCGGCTCATGCCGATCGCGTGTCTAGGGATCGCAGCTCTGGTGGCCTTCGCAGTCGACCGGGTACGGATCCGCGCAACGCTTTTTGTTGCGCTAGTACTCGTCGCCGCCGATCTGCGCGTAGGAGTCGAGCTGTACCAGCCTGCCGCGGCCGACGAAGAGAGCGCGGCGTACGCGACGCTCGACCGCCAGCCTCGTAGCGGCCGGGTCGTGGAGCTGCCGGTTTTCCTGCCCGAGCGGCACTACAGCTCGGTGTACCTCTCGTATCTCCGGCAAGCGCCGCGTGAACGCCCCGGCGGGTACTCGTCCGTCGCTCCGCAGCCTGCCGACGCCGTAGCGCGGCTGCTCGTGCCGCTCAACTGCGGCGCCTGGAGCCCGGCGATCGCACGCCGGCTCGCGGAGCTCGGCGTCGTCTACGTGACCCTGCATGGCGGGCTGTACGCGGACCCCGCCGTCCCCGACTGCCTGAGGCGCGCGCAGCGCGTGCTCGAACGGCACGGCTTCCGGGAGCTGGCCGCCGACCGCCCTGTCGTGCTCCTGGGCCTGCCACGCAGATGAGCCTTAACGGGGCCCTTTACGCGACGCCTGCTCTACTAACGCGTGATGAGGCGCTGCCTGCTGCTGGCCGTGGGCGCGCTGCTCGCGCTCCCGGCGAACGCGTGGGCAGCCGAGATCGTCCGCGAGGACCGCGAGGGGCGCCCGATGCGGTTCGACGTGCGGGTTGGCGGCACCGATGTCGACTGGTTCGCCGGCCTGTTGCGGCGTGCTGCACACGCCGACGAGATCGCCGACGTGACCGTCCGGCTCGTGTCTCGCAACGAGCTCGCGTCGACCTGCGGGCGCTTCGCACGTGGCTGCTACCGGCTGAGGCACGGCGGTGCCGGCGTGGTCGTGGTTTCCGCCGAGCGAAGCGCGTCCAACGCCCACACCTTTCTCCACGAGTACGGCCACCACGTCGACCGCGGCCTCTCCAACGGGCGCCTCCGTGAGCCGAACGGCGGACGCTTCTGGTGGCAGGCTCGCGGCATGGCGCGGCTACGTGCTCTCCGTAGCGTCGCGAGCAACTACCGCCTGGGCTGGGATCGCTCGGTCGCCGAGATCTTCGCCGAGGATTACGCGCGGATCACGGTCGGCGGCAGGTTCCGGATCTCGTGGCTCCGGCCGCCTGACGCGTTCGTACGGCGCGCGATCCTGGCCGATCTCGGTTTGACGAGCCCGCCCGCGGGCCTCCCGCGAGAGCCTCAGGTCCGCAATCTGCTGCTCTCGGCCGCCGGCACTCTTGAGCCGGGCGAACGCGAAACGTTGCGGTTCGGTCTGCTCGGCCCCGGTCGCCGCGCCGTCTTCACGGCCCGTCTGAGCGGCCCGGACACGCGGGGCCGTCTCGAGATCACTTGTGCCGGCAGAGCGAGGTCGCGTCCGCTTGCTCCCGGCCAGGGGAGTGCGACCCTCGACGTCCGCAACCTGCCACCCGGCCGGTGCACGGCGAGCGTCGTAAGCACCACCGCCGTCGCCGTGCGCTTCGACGTGCGGCTGCGCGTGTCGCTGCCGGTCTGAATCGAGTGACCCGGAGCGGCGCACGCCGCCCCGGGTCACCTGAGGGGTCCTCTGCTAGAGGTCCGCCGCTGCCGCGGAGCCGTCCTCACGCTCCGGGCAGTCGCCCCCGGATTGAGCATTCCCCTCGCCCTCGTTCTGGATGTACGCGGCAACCGGGTCCTCGCTCGCGCCCGAGTCGCTCGAGGCGGACGAGCTGGACGAGCCGGCCAGCGCCGTTGCGGCCCAGATGGCGGCAACGACGAGCGCCAGGGCGACGACGCCGATCAGCGCGCGTGGGCGGACGTTGCGGGTTGCGTGCTCCATGGCTTCACCTCCTTTCGGGTAGCGGGGTCATGCGGCAAACGCCGCTGAGCTCTCGTTCTGCTGGGGCGGGCTGAAGCCGGGGCCGCCCCGGAAGCGGGGACCGATGTCTCCGTTCACGAGATCGGTGATCCGATCGTCGAGGCTCTCGAGGATCGAGTCCTTCTGCGCCTCGGTCAGGCGCCCGTCTGCGACTGCCTCCTCGAGCCTCTCGGTCGCGGCGCCGGTCAAGGCCTGGATGAGACCGTCGACCGACTTGCCCTGAGCCTTCGCCACCTCCGCGAGCGTCTGGCCTTCCTGCAGCGCGGTGCGCAGGTTTGCCTCCGACATGCCGAGGAAGGACGCCGCCGCGCCGAGATCGGCGAGATGGCCGCCGGGCCCGTGACCGGGCCCTCCGTGGCCGATGCCGAGGAGCGGAATCTCGCCTGCCTGGATGCGGGCCTTGAGCTGCTCGCCCTGCTCCTCGGTCAGACGGCCGGCTTCGACAGCCGCGTCGACGCGGTTCTGGAGCGCCTGCTGGAGCGCCTCCGAGAGCTCGCTCGGCTCCACGCCCAGCTGCTCGGCGGCATCGCTGACAACCGCATCGCTCTCCTGCTGAGGCGAGAGAACGCCGTTGGCCGCGATCGCGGCCCCGCCTCCGGCGACGAGTACGAGGGCCGCTGCACTGCCGATAATCGTGTTCCTGTGGCTTCGTGTCATTTCTTCCTCCTTTTTCGAGTGCCAGCCACATGGCTCACGAAATCAGCGGCGACTAAGCGCGCCGTAAGACGCACCTGAAAGCTCGCTAAGAGTTTTGGTGCGGAGTTTTCTAGGCCGTCTGTGCGGGCTCGGTATCGGGCGCGTTCTGTGCCGGGGCACCACCGTTCAGGCGTAGCGTGACGCGGGTGCCGCCGCCTTCGGCACGCTCGGCGACGACCGACCCGCCGTGTGCCTCGGCGACCTGGCGAACGATCGCGAGGCCCAGACCCGAGCCCGGCAGGGGGCGCGCCGACCGGGAGCGATAGAAGCGGTCGAAGACGTAGGGGATGTCCTCCTCTTCGATGCCGGGTCCGTGGTCGCGCACCGTGACGGTGCCGTCCTCGACGCCCACCTCGACCGGTCCGCCGGGCGGGCTCCACTTGGCCGCGTTGTCCAGCAAGTTGCCGATGGCGCGCTCGAGCGACGCGGGGTCGCCGTGCACGGTCGACTCGCTGAGCGACGTCGTGAACGCGACGGCCGGGCGGTCCCTGCGGCTGCGCTCGACGGCGCCCGCGGTGAGCAGATCGAGGCGGACGTCCTCGGATTCGGCCGGCAGGCGGTCGCCGCGCGCGAGCTCGATCACCTCGCCGATCAAGGTCGTCATCTCGCCGATCTGCTCGACGACGTCGTCGAGGAGCCGGCGCCGTTCCTCGGGGGAGATCGCGGGGTCGCTCATCAGCACCTCGAAGTTGGTGCGCAGGCTCGTGAGCGGCGTGCGCAGCTCGTGGGAGGCGTCTGCGACGAGCTGGCGTTGTGCTCGCGCGGATTCTTCGAGCGCTCGGGTCGACTCCTCCAGCGCCCCGAGCATCGCGTTGAAGCTGCCTGCGAGCCGGCTGAGCTCGTCGCGGCCGCCGGCATCGATCCGCTCGGTGAGATCGCCCGTCTCCGTGACCCGCTCTGTTGCTTCCGTGAGGCGCCGCACAGGCGCGAGCGCGGTGCGCGACACAAGTAGGCCAAGCGCGGCGGCCCCGCCGATGCCGCCCAGTGCGATGAAGAACAGGAACGTCTTGATGCGGTCGAGGGAGCTGTCCACTTCCTCGAGCGACCGTGCGACCTGTACCGCGGTGCCCCTCGGGCCCGGAAGGGTGAGCACACGGAGGTGCGTCCCGGCCACCGTGGCGTCCATGTAGAACGAGCCCGACTGACCTTCGGCCACGTCGCGCACGCGTTGGGTGACGGGCAGCCCATGGTCGAAGCCGTAGGGGCGCCACGTCTGGCCGTCGACATTAGCCACCTGAACGAAGGGCGACTCCTCGAGTGGTCGCTCTGGGCCGAGGTCCAAGTACTCCTGCCCCTGGAACTCCTCCAGATGGACAGGACGGTGAGCAAGTTCGCGAGCCTGTGAGACGAGCCGCTCGTCCACCTCGTCGCGCAACTGGTCGCGCACGACCACGAACACGAGCACCGACGCGACCACGACGGCCAGCGCGACCGCGACCGCCGCGACGAGCGTCAACCGCGCGCGGAAGCTCACGCGCGCCCCTCTCGATGCGACCGTGCTATCGCTGGTACTTGTGTGCTTTGCGCGACGGGACAGTCCCCGTGCGGGGACAGTCCCTGCTCCTGTGCGGGTCGGCTCATGTGCCTCAGGGCTCGCGGAGCGCGTAACCGACGCCGCGCACGGTCTGGATCAACCGCGGCTCGCCGCCGGCCTCCGTCTTGCGGCGCAGGTAGCCGATGTACACGTCGAGCGAGTTGGAGGCGAAGCCGAAGTCGTACCCCCACACCCGCTCGAAGATGATCGAGCGCGTGAGCACCTGGCGCGGGTTGCGCATGAAGAGCTCGAGCAGGTTGAACTCGGTACGGGTCAGCTGGATCGACCTGCCCGTGCGCGACACCTCACGAGTGGACGGGTTCAGCTCGACGTCGGCGAAACGGATGGCGCCGTCCTCCTCGGTGGGCGAGGCGCGGCGCAGCAAGGCGCGCACGCGCGCGAGCAGCTCTTCGAGCGCGAAGGGCTTGACGACGTAGTCGTCGGCGCCGGCGTCGAGCCCGGCGACACGATCGTCGACCGCGTCGCGCGCCGTCAGCATCAGGACCGGCAAGGCATTGCCGTTGCGCCGCATGTGCCGACAGACCTCGAGCCCGTCCATGCCGGGCATGAGAACGTCGAGCACCACGGCATCCGGCTGCTCGTCTCCGTCAATGCGGGCCAGCGCATCCAGCCCGTCGCCCGCGAGCTCGACGTCGTAGCCCTGCAGCTCGAGCGCCCGGCGCAGCGATTCTCGGACGGCGCGCTCGTCGTCGACGACGAGAATCTTCATCGGCCCATTGTGCCGCGGAGTTGCCGCAAGGTGCTGGAGCGCGGCCATGGGCGAACGGTCGCACGCGCCCATGAATAGGGACTAAGAGCCGCTTAAGAAACGATTGAGAATTCGCTGCAAAGGGCGATTCAAGGCTGTTCCGATCTCTCATCGGATTCTTAGCCGAGTTTCAAGCCGATCTTAGTCGGCGCTGGTGAGATGGAGTCCGACCTGAACTGATTCTGAAAGGAAATCCGATGAACCCCAACATTCTTCGCCGAGCTCCCGCCATGATTGCGTTCGTCGCCGCGACCGGCCTCGCAGCCGCCGGAGGCGCGGCGATCTATGCGGCCACGACGGACGATCCCGAGACCGTCGTCCGTCAGGTGACGGTTTCCGAGTCGACGCCCACCGCCAGCCCGAGCAGCGGTCTGTCCGTGAGCCAGATCTACGAGCGCTCGCATAAGGGCGTCGTCGAGATCACCGTGACGGGTGCAGGCTCCCAGGGTCAGGGCTCCGGCTTCGTCTACGACGAGGAAGGTCACATCGTCACCAACCAGCACGTCGTCGAAGCCGGCGGATCGATCTCCGTGATGCTCTGGAACGGCGAGACGTACGACGCGACCCTCGTCGGCAGCGATCGGTCGACCGACCTGGCCGTCATCGACATCGACGCGCCCGCGTCGGTGCTCGAGCCCGTCGGGCTCGGCGACTCGAGCAAGCTGGCGGTCGGCGACGGCGTCGTTGCCGTCGGTAGCCCGTTCGGGCTGGAAGGCACCGTGACGAGCGGGATCGTCAGCTCGCTCCACCGCCAGATGCGGGCGCCGAACAACTTCACGATCAACGACTCGATCCAGACCGACGCCGCGATCAATCACGGCAACTCCGGCGGGCCGCTCCTGAACATGCAGGGCAGGGTGATCGGCGTCAACGCGCAGATCGAGAGCGAGTCCGGCGGCAACGACGGCGTCGGCTTCGCCATCCCGTCCAACACGGTCCGCTCGATCGTGACCCAGCTACTCGGCAGCGGCACCGTCGAGCACGCATACCTGGGGGTCTCGGTCGAGACGATCCCGGAGTCGGTTGCACCCCAGCTCGAGCTCGCCGCCGGCGTCGCGCTGGCGCAGGTCAACGAGGGCAGCCCCGCAGCGCGGGCCGGCCTCCGGGCAGCGACCGGATCCGAGTCGGTGAGCGGACAGAACTACCCGACCGGCGGGGACGTCATCACGGCGGTCGACGGCGAGGACGTCTCCACGGCGCAGGACCTGCAGCTCGCGATCGACGCGAAGCGGCCCGGCGACAAGGTCACGATCACCTACGTCCGCGGCGGTGAGCAGAAGACCGTGGACATCTCCCTGGCGACGAGGCCCGCGTGACCGATCCGCAGGTCCGCAGCAGGAGTGTCGATCCCGAGCTGACGCGGCGCAGGCTGCTCAAGCTCGGGGTCGCCCTCCCCGTGCTGGGGCTGGCGGCCGGCTACGGCAGCTCCCTGCTCGACGGGGTCGGCGCGGCGGCCGTTCCGCTACAGACCACACCGGCCTGCGACGACGACGACGAGCCGACGCCCGAGAAGACCGAGGGCCCGTACTTCACGCCGGGCTCTCCACGTCGCCGCTCGCTGCGCACTGCCGGAATGGCCGGGACGAGGCTCACGCTGACCGGCTACGCCCTCACCACGGCCTGCAAGCCGGTGCGACGTGCGCTGATCGACTTCTGGCAGGCGGACGCCGACGGCGAATACGACGACGAGGGCTACCGGCTGCGAGGCCACCAGTTCACCGACGCGAAAGGCCGCTGGCGACTCGAGACGATCGTGCCCGGCCTGTACACGGGCCGGACGCGGCACATCCACGTCAAGGTCCAGGCTCCCGGCGAGCCGATACTGACGACACAGCTCTTCTTCCCCGGTGAGCGGGGCAACCAGAGCGACGGCCTCTTCGACCGCGACCTGCTCCTCCGCCGCTGGCGGAAGGTGGGGACACGCCGGGTGGCCCGCTTCGACTTCGTCCTCGATCTGGGTTGACCACGTGCCCGCCCACCGAGCCGAGCGGGAGCACACCGCCCGCGTCCTCGTCATCAAGGCCACCTTTGCCGGCCGCGGTTTCGCTTCGGTCTCGGCTTCGGCTGCCGCTAGTTACTAGCCGGCAGTCATCCGCGCGAGGGGGGCAGTCCTTCCTCCCCCCTGCTCCCCTCGCGTACACGGTCTGCGCATGGAATCTCAGCGCGTACGCGAGTGCCGGAGCCACTCGGGCTCAGGATCTCGAGCCGCCCGTCGAGCGCTTCGACCCGGTCGGCAAGGCCGCGCAGACCGGAGCCGCCCTCTGTCGTCGCCCCACCGACGCCGTCATCGGCGACCTCGACGACGAGCTCCCCGTTCGCTCGCTTGACCACGACGATCGCGGCCGAGGCCTGGGCATACTTGGCGATGTTGGTGAGGCTCTCGGAGATGAGGTAATACGCGGCAACCTCGACCGCCTCGGGCATGCGTTCCTCGAGGTCGACGTTGAGCTCGACCGGCACGGGTGAGCGGGCCACGAGCGACTCGAGCGCGACCGAGAGGCCGTGCCCCGTGACTACGGCGGGATGGATCCCGCGGGCAAGCTCCCTCAGCTCCTCGAGAGACGCCGCGATCTCCTGCCGGGCTCCGTCGAGGCGTCCCTGCGCCTCAGGGTCGGCGTCCAGCCGCTTCTCGAGCAGCTTCAGCTCGAGCGAGAGTGCGACGAGCCGTTGCTGTGCGCCGTCGTGCAGGTTGCGCTCTAGCCGCTGGCGCTCTCGCTGTCCCGCCTCGACGATCCGCGCGCGAGATCCGTGCAGCTCTTCGAGGCGAGCCTGCAGCTCGGCATGGAGCTGGGCGTTCTCGAGCGCGATGGCGGCGGCCGCGCTGACCGCATCCAGGAGCTCGTGCTCATCCCCCAGTGACGGGTCGTGCAGCAGTACCGCGACCGGCGCCCCGTTCCGTTCGATCATGGTCGTCGCTCTGCCCGAGCCATCTTCCGGCAAGTCGACCGGCCGGCCGTTGAGATCGGACCAGCTCTCGAACTCCGGCAGCCAGTACGCGAGTGTCAGCGACGGATCGCGAAGCACCCGCGCGAGTGCGTCGCGCAGGGCGGACGGCGCCGGATTGGCATGCAGCTCGACCAGGAGATCGGCGACGCCGGAACGGGCGAGGCGGGCGTGGAGCAGGCCGACGAGGAAGGCGATCGGCGCGAGCCCGATGACGAAGAACGTGGCTCGCCGCAGCGTCTCGAACTCGATCTGCCCGCTGAGCCAGCCGTAGGCGCCGGCCAGGAAGAGCACCGCGATCATTACGAGCCCCAGTGCGAACGAGTCGACCAGCAGCGCAAGCGAACGGCGCAGCGGCCTGCCGGAGCTCAGCCTCCGCACGGCCAGGATGCCGATGCCGGCCAGGGAGAACGCGCTCAGCGCCACCAGCTGCCAACGCAGAAGCGAGTAGGCCGTATCGGTCTCGGACGTGACCTCGAGCAGGTTGTCGGGGCCGAACCCGCCGAGCGCCATGCCGACGAGCTGGAGGCCGAACGCCACGAAGTAGGCGGCCGCAACGAGCGCGCGCTCGTACCACTGCTCTAGCCGGCCACTGGGGAACGCCAGGAAGACGTGCAGGAACAGCACGGCGGCCACGAGGTCGAACGCGATGCCGATCGTGAAGGGCAGCGCGACGTTCGCCGTCGACAGGCTCGACAGGAACATCCCAAAGCCCGCCGCGACCATCAGCAGGCCGAAGCGGCTGTCGGGCCGGCGCCACCACGCGACCAGCCCGGCAAGGATGTACGGAAGCATCACCCAGACGTGGAGCGTGGCCCGCACGCCGGGCTCGATCACGTGGTCGCTCGTCAGCGCCAGGGCGACCGAGCAGCCCGCGGCGGCGCAGCCGGCGAGCGCGAGGCCCCAGAGCACCTTCGTCCTCGGCGCGTGTGTGGCTTTTACATCCGCAGGGAGCGCGACTGCCAGGCTCGACACAGCTCTCGCTTCCTCTCCGACCGGTTGACCGTCCTTGAACGCGACTTCTCAGGCGCGGCCGCTCACACGAAGCGCAAGACGGACGGGGATGAAAGGAGGCGTCAATGGAGGATACTCCGGCGACCGCCTCGGTTCCAGATCAGATCAGGCGCCCGCCGCTCCGACCCTCGGCACTCGACCCTCGAACTCTTCACCTCGCCGACGGTGGGCGTGCGATCCAGCCTACGTCCGTGTCTTCTCTCGTGCTCGACTTGCGAGGCCACCGATGCGAAACTGGCCTGAAGAAACCCCAGCTCAAAGGCATGAAAGCTGCTGCCGACAACGTCCCGCTCGCCGCCGGCTCCGGAGTTGATCCGGCCGGGATGACGGAGTGCGCGACGCCCGTTATAGGAAACATGCAGCACTCGTCCCGCATAGCCGAAGGTGCGGGTAGCCCCACTTCAGGACACGGGCCAGCACCATTTCGCACTGCGGCCGCCCACGGCAGAGTCCCGGGCATGACCGCCCCGCAGACACTTCCTCGGCTTCTTCCCACACCGGTCGCGCCGCTTCCTCGCCGCCGGCTCCGCTCGCTTTCGCCCCACCTGCTGCTCGTGGCGAACGCGAACGCCAGCGGCATCATGCGCCATCCCGAAGTCGTCGCCGGAGCGAGCTGGATGCTCAGGTCGGCCGGCGCGCGCGTCGAGACCCGCCTCACGTCGAGCCTCGACGAGCTGGCAGCGCTGCTCCCGGCAGCTGAGCGCCGCGTCGTGCTCCTGGGCGGAGACGGCTCGGTGCACGGCGCCGCGAACGCGCCGGGCGCGAAGCCCGAGCTGGCGATCCTGCCGGCAGGAGGTGCCAACAATGTCGCGCGCAGCCTCGGGATCCCCGCCGACCTCGCCGCCGCCGCGCGCCTGGCCGTCACTGGTGCCTCGCGCGCGATCGACGTGATCGCGGCGCGGAACGCGACGCGCACCTATCTCGTCGTGGAAGGAGTCAGCGTCGGATTTCATGCGCTTGCACGGGCCGAGTACCAGGGAACGAACTCGGCCGACCTCGTCGCCGGCCTCCGGGCCGGTGTCGGGGCACTCGCCCGCTTCCGGCCGCTCGCGGTCGGCGTCGAGGCCGACGGCGAGCTCCGCGTGATGCGCATCGGCCAGCTCTTTGCTGCGAACCTTCCCTACTTCGGCCCCGGCCTGCACGTCGCGCCGGCCGCAGATCCCGCGGACGGCCTGCTCGACCTGGTCGCAATCGACGTACCGGGACGCGCCTCGCTCGTCTCTCTGCTCTCCCGTCTGCGGCGCGGCACGCACGTCGAGCTTCCCGGGGTCACTCGCATTCGCACGCGCAGCCTGCGGATCGCGACCGGCGGACGCTCGCCGATCATCGCGGACACCACCAACCTGGGCTCCGGGACCGTCGAGCTGACGGTGCTGCCTGCTGAGCTCGAGATCGTGGGAGCGCAGCGATGAGCGCGATGGCATGGGTCGAGCGCCTCGAACGGCCTGAGCGCCGCCTGCAGACGCCGTTCATCGTGGCGTTCGCGGCTGCCGCGCTCGCCGCAGGGATCGGCCGCGCGGTCACGACGACCTACCTCCCGTACCTGCTCGAGCGGATCAACGACGCGCCCGGCCTGATCGGCATGGTGATGCTCGTCAACGCCGCCGCAGGGCTCGCCGTCCCGCTCGTCGTCGGCCTCTGGAGCGACCGCCGCGGCGACCGCGGCGGCGGCCGCCGGATGCCGTTCATCGTCGGCGGCACGTTGCTGACCGCGGGCGGTCTGGCCGCGGTCTCGCTCGGGTCGAGCACCTCCTACCTGGTGCTCGCGCTCACAGGCGGCCTCACCTACATCGGCCTGAACGCAGTGACCACCGCCCACCGCGCCCTCGTGCCGGAGGTCTTCGACGCGCAGGGGCGGGCACGCGCCACGAGCGCGCAGGAGCTCGCGCTTCTCGGCGGCGGCCTCGCGGGGCTCGCGCTGGGAGGGGCTCTGACCGCCGTTGCGGCCTGGGCGCCGTTCGCCGCCGCTGCCGTCCTCGTCCCGCTGCTGACGATCCCCACGATCACGCGGACGCGCGAGCCCGAAGCAGTCGCCGCGGCCGAGTCGGAGCACCGCCCGCTTGCGTACTACGGTGCTGCGATCCGCCGACGCGAGGTGCGGGGCTTCCTCTTCGCGCAGATCCTCTGGGTGCTCGGCTACGCGGCCCTGCCGGCGTTCTTCCTCCTGTATGCGGAGAAGGAGCTCGGCCTCGAGCCGTCGACGGCCTCACTGTTGCTCGTCGGTTTCGGCATCGCCACGGCCGCGGCAATCGGGGTCGCCGGCCGCGCCCGCAACCCAAAGCGGCATCGGCCGCTGCTGCTCGCCGGCGTCGCCCTCATGGGCCTGGGCTTTCTCGGGGTCGCGGCCACGAACAACCTCGCTTTCGTCGGCGTCGCGCTCGTCGCCGCCGCCGCCGGCTTCGGTCTGATCTCGACGCTCGGCTTCCCGCTCTTCTCGAGCCTCATTCCGGAAGGCGAAGCCGGTGGCTACACCGCGCTCTACTTCTCGGTACGCGCCATTTCTTCGGCTATCGCCCTGCCCACGGCAGGCTGGGTGATCGCGGCCACGGGCAGCTACCGGGCGCTCTTCGTGCTGGGTGGGTTGGCCGCGCTCGCCGCGCTGCTCCCGCTGGTCGGCGTGCCGCGTCCCGGCCGCATCGGCGCCGCGGTCGCCCTCCTGGCAACCGTGCCACCGCTCGGCCTGCTCATCGCGCAGACCGGGCTGCAGGGCCTCGACGAGTCGCTCTTCCGCGCGATCAACGGGCTCGGGCCCGGACCGGATGTGCTCTGGACGGTGCTCGACCCGCATACGCGCAACTACATCCTGCTGATCGTGCTCGCCGTCGCCGCTGCAGCGCTAAGCGGGCTCACGCGTGTTTCCAGCGTGTTCATGCGTGTAATGGCGTCCGCCCTGCTCGCGTGGGGCCTGCTCGAGGCGATCTACGCTGTTTACGACCGCGCCCGGCCCGAGGAGGTCCTCGCGGCCGGAGAGGCCAGCCTCAACGGCCATAGCTGGGCCCATCTCAATTCATTCCCGAGCGGCCACATGGCCATCACCGCCGCCCTCGCGGTCGCCGCGGCACTCGCCTTCCCGCGCCTTCGCAAGCCCCTGTTGGGTTACATCGCCGCCGTCGCCTTCACGCGTGTGCTCTTCGGCGCCCATTTCCCGCTCGACGTGATCGCGGGTACGGCACTCGGCACCGCGAGCGCGCTGCTCGTCGCCGTCGCGTTCGAGCGCGTCGGGGCGAGCAGGACGAGCTCGGAGGCAGCCGTCGACGGCGACGAGGCCCCGGCAGCACTGGCCGCCTGAGGCGTCCTACATCCCCATCGCGTGGTAGCCGGAGTCGACGTAGAGCGTCGTGCCGGTCACGTTGCGGGC
Source organism: Gaiellaceae bacterium (assembly GCA_036824245.1). Classification (GTDB taxonomy): domain Bacteria; phylum Actinomycetota; class Thermoleophilia; order Gaiellales; family Gaiellaceae; genus JACVRM01. The sequence goes on from DAITAO010000008.1 coordinate 52,652, forward strand.
CTCTTCCGAGAGTAGATACGCCGCCCCTGCACCGACGTCATCAGCGTCGATCGGCCGGTGCAGCGGCGCGCGCTCCTCGACGATCGCCTCCATGGTCGGAAAACCCGCGATCGACCGCGCCGAAAGCGTGCGCACAGGGCCCGCCGAGACGGCGTTCACGCGAATGTTCTTCGCGCCGAGGTCCCATGCCAGGTAGCGCACCGACGCATCGAGCGCCGCCTTGGCGACACCCATCACGTTGTAGTGCGGCACCGCACGCTCTCCACCCAGGTAGGTCATGGTCAGAATCGCGCCACCGCCGCGCGCCTCCATGAGCGGCTCGGCCGCCCGCGCCGACGCCACCAGCGAGTACGCACTCACGTCGAGCGCGAGCCAGAAGCGGTCGCGCGGCGTGTCGGTGAAGCGGCCCTCGAGATCCTCGGCGGCGGCGAAGGCCACGGAGTGCACGAGGAGGTCGAGCCCGCCGTCGAAGGTCTCGGCCACCTCGGTGAAGAGGCGCTCGAGATCCGCGTCCTCACGCACGTCGCACGAAGCGATGAGCGGGCTGTCGACCGACTCGGCCAGTTCACGCACGTTCTTCTCGATGCGCTCGCCCTGGAAGGTGAAGGCGAGCTGCGCGCCCTCGTCGGCGAGGCGGCGGGCGATGGCCCAGGCGATCGAGCGGCGGTTGGCGACGCCGAGCACGAGCCCGGTCTTGCCCGCGAAGCGCCCGTCCACCGGGCGAGTCTAACGCGGGCCTTGCACGCCCCCCGGCGATGGTCACTTTCGCGCCATCGTGCGGTACTCTGCGTCTCTTGCGCCGCCGCCGACTCGTTTTCGTCGCCCTCGCCGCGGCGCTTCTCTCCTCCGCGACAGCCGATGCCGGACTACGGCGTGTGACTCCCCGCTCCGGCGAGCTCGCGGTGCCGCTCGTCCGCGCGGGCACGGTGCACATCCCGCGCGGCCAGCAAAGTGGCCGGGCACGCGTGATCGCGACGCTCAAGCTGCCGCCGCTCGCCGCCGCCCGCGGGCAGACGTTCGCGCTGCGCGGCCCTCTGCGCCGTCTCGACCTCAGGAGCTTTTCGTCACGCGCCTACGTCACGCGCATCGAGACCGCTCAGCGAGCCGCCGTCGCAACGCTGCGTCACGCGATCCCCGCCGCCCGTATCCCACACCGCTACAGCGTGATCATGAACGCCCTGGCGCTCGACCTGCCGGTCCGCGAGCTGCCCGCCCTGCGGCGCCTCGGCTTCGTGGAACGGATCTATCCAAGCGTGCAGTACACGCTGCGCCTGAACCGCAGCCCGGGTGTGATCGGCGCCGCCGCCTATACGGCTGCGACGGGTGCGCGCGGCGAGGGCATCAAGATCGCGGTCGTCGACGACGGCATCGACAGCGCCCACCGCTTCTTTCGGCCGGCAGGCCTCCAGTATCCCGTCGGTTTTCCAAAGGGTGGCAGCAAGTGGACGACCCCCAAGGTGATCGTCGCGCGGGCGTACCCCGGCCCAGGCTCGGGCCGGTCGGGGCGGCTGCCCGTCGACCCCAACGAGTCCTTCCACGCCACGCACGTGGCCGGCATCGCGGCCGGCGTGGCCGCCACCACGGCGCCCAACGGCGGCGACCATCCCATCACGGCGGGCCTGTCAGGCGTCGCTCCGCGGGCGTATCTCGGCAACTACCGCGTCTTCAACGCGCCTTCGCCGATCGGCAACGTGGCCAACACGCCGGAGATCGTGGCGGCCTTCGAGGACGCCGTTAAGGACGGCATGGACGTGATCAACTTCTCGGGCGGCGGCCCGCAGATCGACCCGATCAACGACGCCATGTACGAGGCGGTCGAGAACACGGTCGCCGCCGGCGTCGTGCCCGTCATCTCGGCCGGCAACGACCGAGAGGACTTCGGGGCGGGCTCGGCTGGGACTCCCGGCACCGCCCCCGAGGCGATCTCGGTCGCGGCCGTCTCGAATGCGCAGGTCTTCGCGCCCGCGCTTCAGGTGTCAGCCGCCGGAGCGCCGGCCTTCCTGCGCCAGGTGCCCTTCCTTCCGGCTGCCGGACTCCCCACTCCGCGCTCGTGGATCGGTTCCGACCAGACGCTCGTCGACATCGGCACGCTCGTCGACGGGCGCGGCAGGCCGGTCGACCGTCAGCTCTGCGGCACCGGACGCGACCCGAACGGGCCCACCACGCCACTGCGGGGCCGCCCGCTGGCGGGAGCGATCGCGCTCGTCTCGCGGGGGCGCTGCACCTTCCTGTCCAAGGCGGCTCGAGCGCGCGCGGCGGGCGCCGTCGGGCTCGTGATCGTCGACAACCGTGCGGCCGAGGCGAATCCGGTGCCGATACCGCTCGGCGTTCCCTCCGGGATGGTCTCCGACCTGGACGGCGCTGGGCTGCGCAACTACCTGTCCCTTACCGGCGGCCGGACGACCATCCGCATCAGCCGCCAGTGGGAGCGCATCGACACGGGGCGCAGCGGCATCGTGACGAGCTTCTCGTCGGGCGGGCCGACCGCCTTCGAGCACACACTGAAGCCCGACCTGGCCGCCCCCGGCGGCGCCATTCTCTCGTCGACGCTGCCGCCGTTCGGTGGGCCCTTCGCCGTCTTCGACGGTACGAGCATGGCGGCGCCGCACGTGGCCGGGGCAGCTGCGCTCCTTCTCCAGCGCCATCCCACCTGGTCGCCCCACCAGGTGAAGTCGGCGCTCGTCTCGACGGCCGGCCCGGCGTACGCGGACACCGCGCGTACAGCAGAGGCGCCCGTGCTGCTGCAGGGCGGCGGGCTGGTCAACATCCCGGCCGCGGACAATCCACAAGTCTTCTCCGATCCCGCTTCGCTCTCGTTCGGCGATATCAAGCCCATCGCCAGCACGGTACGGCGGGCGCTGCTGCTCAGCATCCAGGACGCGGGCGACGGCGCCGGTACGTGGTCTGTGGAGCTGGCCGCCCAGTCCGCCAGCCCAGGCGCGACGCTCGAGCTGCCGCCCCTCGTCACCGTCCCGCCGGGCGGCAGCGTCGAGATCAGCGTCGCGGCGCGCGCAAGCGCCGGTGCCGCAACCGGCGACAACTACGGCTTCGTGATCCTGCGCAGGGCCGGCGTGGCGCGCCGGATCCCGTACGCGTTCTTCGTGTCGCAGCCGCAGCTCGCGCTCCAGCAGCCACGCGAGCTGCAGCGCATCCAGGTGGGGACAACGCGCTTCGGCGCGTCGCGCGTGGACCGGTACCGCTACCCGGGGTCGCCTTTCGGCCCTCATCCGACCTACGTGGGGCCGCCGATGAACGAGGACGGGGCGGAACGCGTCTACGTCACACACGTCAGCGAGCCGCTCATCAACTTCGGGGTGGCCGTCACCTCGACGGCGCCGGGCGCGCTTGTCGACCCGTGGCTGCTGGGCTCGCTCGACGAGAACGACCTCGAGGGGTACGCCGGAACGCCCGTCAACGTCAACTCGTTCTCACTCAACTACCAGCTCGACGTCGGCGCCGCCGGAGCGGTGTTCCCGCGGCCGAAGCAGTACTACGTCTCGGTCGACTCGCCGCGCCACCCGGTCACCGGCCGCATGCTCGGCGGCCGCTACGTGCTGCGTTCGTGGGTGGACGACGTCCTGCCGCCGTCAGTGGAGCTCGTGACGAGCCGCGTGGCGGCGGGCCGGCCGACCCTGGTCGTGCGCGCCGCGGACTTCGGGCTCTTTCCTCGCCACGCCTCCGGCGTCGACCCCACCTCGCTCGTGCTGTCGTATCGCCGTGTGCTCGTCGGGGCGTCCGCCTACGACCCGTCGTCGGGGCTGGCGGTCTTCGTCCTGCCGCCCGAGGCGCCGCGCGTGCCGGCCGGCCGCACGCGCGCCACGCTCGTCGCGGCCGACTACCAGGAAGCGAAGAATGTGACCACTCCGGGCGGCGCAGTGCTGCCGAACACGGTCTTCAGGCCCGTCACCATCCGCGGCACCCGCGGCGCCGTGGCCACGTGGCTGTCCCCCCGCAAGCGCGCCTGCGTCGGCCGGCAGGCGCGGCTCGTGGTCATCGCCAGCGCCACGCGGCGTATCCAAGCCGTGCGGTTCTTCGATGGGGATCGCCGCATCGCCACCGTGCGGAGCTCGGCCGCCGGCCTCTACGCGACAACGTGGGGGACCGCGCAGTCTCGGCCCGGCAAGCATGTCCTGCGCGCCGTCGTGATCGGGCGCGGTGGACAGCGGGCGGCGGCGGAGCGAGTCGTCCGTATCTGCCGGTAGCGACCCACGGACGGTCGCCGCACAGCAGTCGTGACCGGGGCGTCGAGCGGCATCGGCGAGTCGATCGCGCGCGCCTTCGCAGCGCGCGGCTGGCTGTGCGTCCTCGTGGCGCGCCGCGAGGAGCTGCTGCGGCGGCTGGCAGAGGAGCTGGGCGGGGAGTACGAGGTCTGTGACGTAGCCGACCGCGAGTCGGTCGAGCGTATGGCCGCGTCTGTCCGAGAGCGGCACCCGGCCGTCTCGCTACTCGTCAACAACGCCGGCATACCCGGTCGGGGCACGTTCTTCACGACGAAGCCCGAGCGCATCGAGCAGGTGGTGCGTGTCAACTACCTGGGGGGTGTCTGGTGCGTGCGGGCACTGCTGCCCGCCCTCGAGGCCGGCCGCCCCGCGCACATCGTCAACATCGTGTCGATAGCGGGCACGGTCGCCCTGGGCCCGTCGGGGCCGTACACCGCTGCCAAGCACGCCCAACTGGGCTTCTCCCGATCGCTGGCTGCGCTGCTTCGCGAACGGGGCATCTCCGTGCACACCGTCAATCCCGGCTTCGTCGAAACCGAAGGCTTCCCGCAGCGCGGCGTGCTGCGCAGCCGCCTGCTCGAGCGCCTGGTCGTCGATCCGCCCGTGGTGGCGGAGGCGGTCGTGAGCGCCGTGGAGCGCGACCGGCGCGAGGTCTTCGTGCCGCGCCTGTACCGCGTCGCGGCGCTGGCGCAGGCGCTTGCGCCGGGGCTCATAGCCCGGCTCGGCGGCGACGGCGCCTACCGCGAGAGAGTCGAGTAGAGACGCTCGAACAGGGAGCGCGGCCGGACGCGGGGCGCGGTGTCGAGCAAGAAGCCGGCCAGCCGCGCCGCCTCCTCGTCGTCCAGCGAGACGGCCGCTTCGGCGCGGGCGTCGTCGGCTGTTTCCCTCCAGACGCTGAACCGGACGTGGCGGCCGGCCACATAGCGCGATACGCGCATGGCCTTGCCGCCGTCGATCCTCTCGTGGCCGCGGAAGAACTCGACGAGCTTCAGCCGTAGAGGCGCCGCACACCAGGGGCAGTAACGGTAGGCATTCTCCACCTGGCCGCCGCAGCCCGGGCACTCGCGCATCTCGCAGCGAGCGTACAACGGCGGGTGCCGCCGCGCCAGCGAACCGCGCAGGTACGCTCGGCAGCGTGAAGGTCGAGCTCCTCTACTGGCGAGGCTGCCCCTCCTATCCGGAGGCGCAGCGGATGCTCGACGAGGTGCTGCGGGCCGCCGGCGTCGCCGCCGACGTCGAGCTGCGCGAGGTGCACACAGACGAGGAGGCCGCCGCGCTCCGCTTCCCCGGCTCGCCGACCATTCGCATCGACGGCCGCGACATCGACCAGGCCGGAGCAGAGGCGCCGCCGGCTCTCAACTGCCGCATCTATCACCTGCCGGACGGGCGCGTCTCGCCGCTGCCCGCACGCACCCAACTCGAGGAGGCATTCGCGTGACGCTCACGCTCGCTACCACTGCCCCGCCGTTCTCGCTTCCGGGCACCGACGGGCAGACGCACTCCCTCGACGACTACGCGGACGCCGAGCTGCTCGCCGTCGTCTGGTCGTGCAACCACTGCCCGTACGTCCAGGCCTGGGAGGACCGCATGATCGCAATCCAGCGTGACTACGGCGATCGCGGATTCAAGCTCGTCGCGATCAACTCGAACGACGTCGATCGCTATCCCGCTGACTCGTTTGGGGCGATGCAGGAGCGCGCCCGCGATCGGGGGTTCACCTTCGACTACCTGATCGACGAGGACCAGTCAGTCGCGCGTGCGTACCAGCCCGAGCGAACGCCGGAGGTCTTCCTGTTCGACCGCGATCGCCGGCTCGTCTACCACGGCGCGATCGACGACTCGTACGACGAGCCCGGCGTGCAAGCCCAGTACCTGCGCGACGCACTCGATGCCTTGCTCGCCGGCCAGGACCCGCCCGTCGCGGACACGCCGGCAGTCGGATGCACCGTGAAGTGGCGCTCCTAGGCTTGTAACAGGCTGTTGCTTGCGAGTCAGGTCAGGGCCGGCTTGCGGAGGACGTACCAGCCGACCGTCGCGACGTAGCTCTCCTGCCCGGGCGCGAGTGCCAGGGCGCGCTCCCGCTCCTCGCCGCCGCAGCCGGCGCGGTCGAGGTAACCACCCAGCTCGCGCCGCTCCTGCTCCACGAGGTCGCGGACGAGCACCAGCCCGTTCGCCTCGAAGAGCCCGCGCAGGTCGGCTTCGGACAGCACGCGGGTCTGCGACGGGTCACGAGTGCGCTCGAAACGGTTGAGCTCGAGAGCCGCGAGCGGGTCGGCCGGCGCCACCTGGTCGACGACGAGCACCGTCCCACCCAGCCGCGTGACGCGCGTCAGCTCCGCAACGACAACCTCGGGGCGCGGCACGTGGTGCAGGAGGGAAAGAGCGGCGGACAGGTCGAAGGCCCCCGCCTCGAACGGGAGCTGCGCGGCGTCGCCCTCCACGAATGTGACGTTGGGATACTCGGCCGCACGCCGCCTGCCCAGCTCGAGCATCTCCGGAACGAGATCCATGGCAACGACCTCCCGCACCAGGGGGGCGAGCGCGAAGGCGAGCGCTCCGGTGCCGGCGCCGGCGTCCAGTGCGCGCTCGTCACCCCGCAGGTCGAGCATCCTGCGCACCCGCTCTGCCAGGGCCCCCGCCCGTTCGTCGGTGAGAGCGGCGAGAGCCTCCGCCGAGGCGGCGAATCGGGCGCGGACAGCGTCCGCGTTCCCGGCAACGTCACTCACGCACGCGAGCCTACTCGGCCGAGCATGCGGGCCGCCCGCCGCCGGGCTGGCATGGGATGCGCGAACGGCGGTCCCCCTACGACCGCTCGCGCCGCGCCGCCTCACGCCGCAGACTGAGGATGCGGCCCGTTGCCCTCGGTGAGCTGCCGGCCGGCCGCGCGGGTCGTGCAGGTGATTCCTTACGGAAGGCGGTCAAGTGGTCTTCCGGAGAGCCCGCAGCGGCGACGAGTTGATGCGGCTGACGAGCTCGTAGTTGATCGTGCCCGCGACGCGAGCGTGTTCTTCTGCGAGCAGGCCGTCGCCGATCAGCGTCACCTTCGCTCCGCTGGGAAGCTCACGTTCGAGCTCGACCGCGAAGGCGTCCATCGAGACCGTCCCGACCACTCGGCGGCGCACGCCGTCGACCAGCACATCCGTGCCGCCCAGGTCGCGCCGGAAGCCGTCCGCATAGCCGACCGGCACGACGCCGATCCAGGTCTCGCGCTCGGCGACGAAGCGGCGGCCGTAGCCGGTGCTCTGACCGGGCGCGAGGCGCTTCACCTGGGCGAGGTGGCTGTCCCAGCGCAGGACCGGCTCGAGCCGGTCGTCTGCTGGGTCGGTTCCGAACGGCGAGAGCCCGTAGAGGGCGATGCCGCAGCGGGCGGCGTCGAAGTGCGACTCCGCAAGCCGGAGCGCCGCCGCGCTGTTCGCGGCGTGGCGCGTCAGGTGCGCGTAGGGCTCGGTGGCCTGCCGGAAGCGTTCGACCTGCTCATGCGCAAACGCGGCGTCGCACTCGGCCGTCGCGAGGTGCGTCATCAACCCGACGACCCGGTGCCCCGGGGCGGACAGCTCGGACAGGCCCCAGCGGCCCATCCCGGTGTCCAGCTTGAGGTGCACGGGAACGCCCTCCGGGAGAGCGCCGTCGCCGCTCACGAGCTCCAGGCGCGCCTCGCGCGCCGTCGCCAGCTCCGCGCTCACCCACGGGCCCATGACGAGGATGCGTGCGTCGCGCAACTCATCGCGCAGAGCGACCGCCTCGGGCACGGTCGCAACGCAGAGCACGGTCGCGCCACCAGCGAGCGCGGCACGGGCGGCGTCGGCCGCGCCGTGTCCGTAGCCGTCTGCCTTGACGACCGCCCACAGCTCACTGCCCCAGAGGGCGCGCCGCAGCGTCTCGGCGTTGCGACGCAGCGCGCCGAGGTCGATCGTCAGCTCAGAGCGGTGCATAAGGGCGGAAGTTGCGGTCGAGCTCCGAGACGTAGGTTCGCCCCAGCGAGCCGCCCGCCTGCCCGAGCCAGGCTCGGAAGCTGTCCGTGCCACTTGGCGGCTCGGCGGAGAGGAGCAGCTCCTGCGTCAGTCCGTCGAGCTCCTCGGCCGTCAGGAGCACGTCGCGGCGCAGCCGCCCGACGACGCCGGACAGGGCCACAGCGAGACGCGGGCTCGCATGGATGATGCGCGCCCGCGCCTCCGTGGCGGTACGCACGTGGTGGACGAGCTGCTCGAACGAGTAGATCTCCGGCCCCGCGGCGTCCACGGTCAGATTCCCTGCGCGGCCCGCGGCGTCGACCGCGATCGCGGCGGTGTCTGCGAGCGATACGGGCTGAACGCGGTAGTCGCCCCGGCCCGGCACGAGGAAGAAGGGAAACCGGCGGAGGATCCAGGCGATGTTGTTGATCAGGATGTCGCGCGGGCCGAAGATGAGCGTCGGCCGCACGATGGCATGTGACAGACCGGAGCCGGCCAGATCGCGTTCGAGCAGCGCCTTTCCCCGGAAGTAGGCAAGTTTTTCGCCGGCCTCGGCGTTCGAGACGCTTAGGTGCACGATCCGCCGCACGCCGGCGTCGCGCGCGGCGGCGAACAGCGTGCGCGTGTGCTCGACGGCGCGCTCGAACGTCGTGTCACCGTGCGGGAAACGGATCCAGTACGTGTTGTAGAGCGTGTGCGCACCGCGCAGACTCGCGCCGAGCGCTGCCCGGTCGGCGAATTGCAGTGGCGCCGTTTCGATCTCGCCCGCGAGCGGGTCGGCAGGCTCGGACCGACGCGTCAGCGTGCGGACGCGGTGGCCGTCCGCAAGCAGCCGTCCCGCGATCGCGCGTCCCGTGTACGAGAACGCGCCCGTGACGACGTCAAGCTCCGGCAAGCGCCCGCGGCAGCGCCGCGATCACGTCGCTCGCCACCATGCCGCGCGGTTTGGCGGCCAGCCGCGCCGCCCGCT
>DAITAO010000105.1:0-9227 GCA_036824245.1 Gaiellaceae bacterium
AGGAGGAGATCGCGCTCGTCGTCGAGCAGTGCCGCACGCAGCGCGACCAGGAGCTAGACGAGTCGCTGCTGCAGCCGCACGAGGAGCGCTTCGAGGGTTCGGACGGGGGAGACGACGGATTCGACCCGGACGAAGATCCGCTGCTCGAGCGCGCCATCGAGATCGTCGTGCAGACCCAGACGGCATCGGTCTCGCTCATCCAGCGTCGGTTGCGCGTCGGCTACACGCGCGCGGGACGGCTGATCGACATGCTGGAGCGCCGCGGCATCATCTCCGGCTACGAGGGCTCGAAGCCGCGCCGCGTGCTCGTGGGCGAGGCGGACCTGCACACCGTGCTCGAGCACCACGTCGCCTGATCGTTGCTTCCGGACTCCCGGAGCCTCGCCTTAACACGGATCTGCTGGCACCCCTCAGGCGGCTCCTTTAGCATCGCGCCAGATCGGATTTTGCAAAGAGGAGGGTGGATTGCACAGGAAACGACGGTTTCTGATCGCCGCCGTCGCCGCGCTCGTGTTCGGCCTGGCGGCGTGCGGCGGGGATGACGACGAGGGCGACGGCGGGGCCGCGACGACGACCGAGACGCAGGCGACCGACTTCAGCGTCGCCTTCGTGACGGACACGGCCGGCGCCGACGACAAGGGGTTCAACGAGTTCTCGATCAACGGGCTGGAGCAGGCCGAGCAGGAGCTCGGCGTGCAGACGCGCATCTACATCTCCAAGTCGAGCGAGGACTACCTGCCGAACCTGACCGCGGCTTCGGAGGACGGCCACGACCTCGTGATCGCGGCCGGCTTCCTGATCGCGCCGTCCGTGATCGAGGCGGCCGCTGCCTTCCCGGACACGAACTTTGCCGGCGTGGACCACTTCTACGGCGGCGAGGGCTGTGAGGCATCGAAGACGTGCTCGCAGCCGAACGCACTCGGGATGCTGTACCCGTCCGAGGAATCCGGGTACGTCGCCGGCGTGGTCGCCGGGCTGATGACCAAGTCCGGCACGGTGTCCACCGTGGGCGGAGAGAAGATCCCGCCCGTGGACAACTGGATCGCGGGCTTCCAGCAGGGCGTGATCGACACGAAGCCCGGCACGAAGACGCTCAACGCCTACTCGGACGACTTTCAGGACCAGGCGAAGTGCAAGGAGATCGCGCTCGACCACATCTCCCAAGGCGCCGACATCGTCTTTCAGGTGGCAGGGCTCTGCGGGCTCGGGGCGATCGATGCAGCGTGCGAGAAGAACCTGATCGCGATCGGCGTCGACGCCGACCAGTCGTCCGCCGGGACGTGCGTGCTCTTCAGCGCGCTCAAGCCGCTCGAGACGTCGGTCTTCGAGATGATCAAGGACGCCACCGAGGGCACCTTCGAAGGGGGCACGAACAAGACCTACGGCGTGGCCGACCTGCCCGACGCCCAGCTTCTGACGGACTTCACGAAGGAGGTCCCTCAGAACGTGCAGGACGCAAAGGCCGAGGCGGACGCCGCGGTCAAGAGCGGCGAGATCGACCCGCCAGCGACGCTCGCAGAAGTCAAGAAGTCGTAGCACCGGTTGCGGGGGCGGCCACGCGGCCGCCCCCGTACGATCACCCCATGGAGGCGCCGCCCCTTCTCCAGCTCGAGGGAATCACGAAGCGGTTCCCCGGCGTGGTCGCCAACGACCGGGTCGACTTCGACCTCCGTCCGCGCGAGGTGCACGCGCTCCTCGGCGAGAACGGCGCCGGCAAGTCGACGCTGATGAACATCCTCTACGGGCTCTACCGCCCCGACGAGGGCGAGATCCGGCTGAAAGGCAAGCGGGCGGAGATCCACTCGCCGAAGGACGCGATCGAGCTCGGGATCGGGATGGTGCACCAGCACTTCATGCTCATCCCGGTGATGACGGTGGCTGAGAACATCGTCCTCGGTACCGAGCCCGTCCGAAACGGCGTCTTCCTCGACGCGGACGCTGCGCGGCAGCGGGTGCGGGCGCTCTCGGACACGTTCAAGCTCGCCGTCTCGCCCGACGCACGCGTCGAGGACATCAGCGTCGGCCAGCAGCAGCGGGTGGAGATCATGAAGGCGCTCTACCGCCACGCAGAGATCCTGATTCTCGACGAGCCGACCGCGGTGCTCACGCCGCAGGAGGCGCTCGAGCTCTTCGGCATCCTCGAGACCCTGGGCGTCGAGGGCATGTCGATCATCTTCATCACACACAAGCTGGGCGAGGTGCTCCGGATCGCCGACCGGATCACCGTCCTCCGGCGGGGGCAGGCGGTCGGCACCGTGCCGCGGGAAGGAGCGACGAGCGACAGCCTGGCGAGGATGATGGTCGGGCGCGAGGTGCTTCTCCGAGTTGACAAAACGTCTGCCGAGCCCGGCGAGACGCTGCTCGAGGTGAACGACCTGCACGTGACCGACCTCCGCGACCTAGAGGCCGTGCGCGGCCTCTCGTTCTCCGTCCGGGCCGGGGAGATCGTCGGCATCGCAGGCGTCGACGGAAACGGCCAGACCGAGCTGATCGACGCCATCGCCGGCTTGCGCCGACCGACCTCCGGGCGCGTCGTCGTCGAGGGACGCGATGTGACGAACGAGAGCGCGAGCGAGATCCTGGACGCCGGACTCGGTCACATCCCGCAGGACCGGCAGCGGCGCGGGCTCGTGCTCGAGTTCTCGCTCGCCGAGAACCTGGCGCTGCACGACTTCGACAAGCCGCCGGCGTCGCGCTTCGGCTGGCTCTATCCGAAGCGGCTCGTCGAGCGCGCCCGCACCCTGCTGCGCGAGTTCGACGTGCGCGGAGGCGGCCCGCCGACCCCGGCGTCCGCGCTCTCCGGCGGCAACCAGCAGAAGGTCGTCATCGCCCGCGAGGTGTCCCGCAACCCGCGCGTGCTGATCGCGGCGCAGCCGACGCGAGGGCTGGACGTAGGCGCGATCGAGTTCGTCCACCGCCGGCTGGTCGAGGAGCGTGACGCGGGGCGCGCGATCCTGCTCGTGTCGCTCGAGCTCGAGGAGATCTTGTCGCTCTCGGATCGCATCCTCGTGCTCTACGAGGGTCGCATCGTGGCCGAGTTCACGCCGGACGTCTCCGAGGAGGAGCTTGGCATCGCGATGACGGGTGGAAGGCCGGCCGAGGCGGCGTGACCGAGCAGCGCCGGTCGCTTTCCGCCGTCGTCTCGGACTGGTTCCGGTCGCGGGCGGGCGGCGTGCTCACGCCGCTCGCCGCGACCCTGCTCGCCTTCCTCATCGGCGGCCTCGTCGTCCTCATGGCGGGGGAGAACCCGCTGCAGGCGTATAAGGCCATCTTCGAAGGCACCGGTCTCAACTGGTTCTTCCCGTGGCTCGACGAGCTGGAGCGGAACGCGGCCGCACGCGACCTCCAGCAGACGCTGATCGTGATGACGCCGCTGATGATGACCGCGGCGGCCGTCGCGTTCGCGTTCCGCTGCGGGCTCTTCAACATCGGCGGCCAGGGCCAGTACTGGGTCGGCTTCATCGCGGCCCTCTACGTGGGGACGCACTTCTCCGGCACGCCACGGCCGGCGCACATCGCGTTCGGCATCGTGGCCGCAATCGCCGCAGGCGCACTCTGGGGCGGCATCGCCGGGATCCTGCGCGCGACCGTCGGCGCCCACGAGGTGATCACGACGATCATGCTCAACTGGATCGCCATCTACATCGGCTCCTACCTGTTCGAGCTCGGCGGTCCTTTACAGGGGTCGGCGCCGTCCCTGCCCCGCTCGGAAAACGTGCTCGACTCGGCGCAGATCTGGATCATCTGGGGCGACATCCAGGCGCTCCACGCGGGGATCTTCATCGCGATCGTGGGCCTCGTCGTCTACTCCGTGCTGCTCAATCGCACGACGCTGGGGTACGAGGTCCGCGCCGTCGGCTTCAACCCCGAGGCAGCGCGCTACGGGGGCATCTCGGTGTCGAAGAACTACTTCCTGGCGCTCGCGATCTCCGGTGCATTCGCGGGCCTGGCGGGGGCCCTCGACATCCTCGGCTTCAAGCAGGCGGTCGACACGAGCGACTTCGCCACGAACCTGGTCGGCTTCACCGGCATCGCGGTCGCGCTGCTCGGCAGGAACAAGGCGGTCGGCATCTTCTTCGCCTCGCTGCTCTTCGCCGCCCTCCAGGTCGGCACGTCGTCGCGACAGCTCGATCCACGCGTGTTCGACCCCGATCTCGCGACCAACCTCGCGACGATGATCCAGGCGCTCGTGATCTTCTTCGTCGCCGCGGAGCTGCTCGTCGTCTACATCTGGTCCGCGCGCCGGTACCTCAGGATCCGGCCGGCGGCTCGCGTTGAGCCCGAGGCGCCCCTGTGACGGAGGGCCGCAGCGTCCTCGCCAGCGAAGGGGTGCGGCGGCTCTCGCAGGCGCGCACGGTCGCAATCGTCGGCATCGCGCTCGGCCTGCTTACGTTCTGGCTCTCGATCCCGCCATGGACGGTGGAGGCAATCGGCGTGCCGCTGGCGGTCGGCATTGCCGGCGTCGCGTTCGGGATCGCCGCCGCCGCCCGAGACGAGCTTCGGCTCGGACTGTGGGCAATCGCGGCGGGTGTGGGGGGGACGCTGGGAGCGCTCTGGGTCCAGAGTCAGGACTCGGCGTCGGTCGAGGCGGTCCTGACTGCCGGACTCCTCGCCTCCACACTTCGCTTCGCGACGCCGCTGGCCTTCGCGGCCATCGGAGGCATCATCTCGGAGCGCTCCGGGGTGGTGAACATCGGCCTCGAGGGCATGATGCTGATGGGCGCCTTCTTCGGCATCTGGGGCTCGATCTGGAGCGGCTCCTGGGTGGTCGGCCTCCTGATGGCGATGACCTTCGGCGGCCTGCTCGCGCTCGTGCACGCCGTCTTCTCGATTCACTTCCTGGCCGACCAGATCGTGAGCGGGTTCGCCGTCAACCTGCTCGCGCTGGGCCTGACGGGCTTCCTGTACACCTCGCTCTACCCGACCGGGATCCCGACGTCGGAGGTCGACCGCGTGCCGATCCTCGACCTGGGCTTCCTCGACTCGATCCCGTGGATCGGCAACTTCCTGGACACGGTCTTCGGCTCGCTCAGCCTGCTCGTCTGGCTCATGTTCGCGACCGTCGTGCTCGCAAGCATCGTCCTCTTCAAGACCACGGTCGGCCTGCGCCTGCGCTCCGTGGGGGAGCACCCGCGCGCCGCGGAGGTGGCGGGCATCTCCGTGTACGGCGTGCGCTACGTAGCCGTCGTCCTGTCCGGGATGCTGGCCGCGCTCGGGGGCGCCTTCCTGTCGATCGGGTTCGTCGGCACCTTCGCCGAGAACATGACCACCGGCCGGGGCTTCATCGCGCTGGCGGCCGTGATCTTCGGCAAGTGGCGGCCGGGCTGGGCCTTCGCGGCGACGCTCATGTTCGGCTTCGGCTTCGCGCTCTCGATTCCGCTCCAGCGCGAGGCCGACGTGTCCTCGTCCCTCCTGGGCACGCTCCCGTACGTGCTCACGCTCGTCGCGGTCGCCGGCCTGATCGGCCGCTCGATCCCGCCCGCCGCCGTTGGTCGCCCCTACCGCAAGCAGTAGCGAGATCGAGCGGCCGTCCGCGCGGGCGACCGGCTGGTTCTCGCTGTTCTTCGGGCTGCTCGCGGTGGCCGTGCTGCCCGTGACCGTGCTCGTCTCCTACGAGACCGACCGCTACTCGTACCTGGAGTCGGGCTTCGCAGTGCCCGGCGCCGCGCTGCTTGCGATCGTGGCCATCGTGCTCGGCCGGCGCGGTCGCAAGCGCCAGCGCCAAGCCCTGGGCCGCGTGCGTGGCGCCCGGGTCGCGCGCCTCGGCCGTCTGCTCGGCTGGCTCGGGTTCTACCTGGCCGCCACAGGAGCGCTCGCCCTGGGCGTCTACGCGCTCGAGACGTACCTGTCGGGCTGAGCGCGGCTCGCTCACCCGGCCGCGGACACGTCCCTTATAGACAAGCCCACAGCTACCCCGAGCCTCCTCCCCAACGCGATCGTACCGTGGCCCGGCGCACCGCCTGGTTGCAACTCCGTCACGACTTCGTTACGGCGCCCGCTGACGGCTGAGGCAAACCGTTCTACAATCGCAGGCTCGTGTTCGAGATCGGTAACAGCCTGCGCGAGGCGAGGCTCCGCCAGGGCCTGGATTTCCCGGAGATCGAGCACGCCACCAAGATCCGCGGCAAGTACCTGCGCGCGCTCGAGGACGAGAACTTCGAGCAGCTGCCCGCACAGACCTACGTCAAGGGCTTCCTGCGCACCTACGCCGACTACCTCAACCTCGAGGGGCAGCTCTACGTCGATGAGTACAACTCTCGCTTCGTAACCGAGGAGGACGCGCCGCTGCGCGTCCGCGGCGGCGGCGCCTCGTGGCCGAACACGCCCCGCCTGCACTCGAGCGCGGTGCTGATCGCGCTGACGGCCATCGGGCTCGCCACCGCGCTCGTGATCGCCGCCTGGAAGTTCGGCGCCGCCGACCGCGACCCGACCGTGCCCGGCCTGGCCACCGAGAAGAAGCAGCCGGGCCGGACGGCGAACCAGACCGGGGCGCGCTCCGGAACCGCCGCAGCCCGCAAGAAGCTCACGTTGCGCGTCGCCGCCGTGCGCGGCGACTCCTGGCTGGAGGTCTACCGCGGCTCGTCGGCAGGCCCAATGGAGTACGAAGGCACGCTCAACCCGGGGCAGTTCCAGGTCTTCGTCGGCAGGAAGTTCTGGATACGCGCCGGCGCGCCGTCGAATCTCCGCATCAAGCTGAACGGACGCATCGCGACGATCCCGGCCACGGACGACGCGACTGACTTCCTGGCCACGCCCAAGGGTCTGGCGGTCGTAACACCCGCTTGAGGCCACGAGCTGCCGTCGTACTGACGGGCTCCGAGCTCGTCCGGGGGCAACGATCCGACCGCAACGGCCCCTTCCTCGCGCGCGAGCTGGTGTCGCTCGGCTTCGAGCCGGTGCGGCTCGTGATCGTGGGCGACCGCCCCGCAGACCTCGACGCAGCCTTTCGCGAGGCGCTCACCGCAGAGCTCTGCGTCTTCTCCGGCGGGCTCGGCCCCACCCACGACGACCGCACCGTCGAGCTCCTCGCGCAGGTGACCGGGCGGCGGCTGCTCGTCGACCCCGAGTTGCGTGCCGAGATCGAGAGCGTCTCGCGGCGGATCGCCGAACGGTTCGGACGGCCCTACGCCGACTTCACAGCGGGCATCGAGAAGCAGGCGACTCTGCCGGAGGGAGCGCTCTCACTCGGCCTCGCCGGCACGGCCCCCGGCGTGGTGCTGGAAACGGACGCTCACGTCGCGGTTGCGCTGCCGGGCCCGCCGGGCGAGCTCCGCCGGCTGTGGCGGGTCGCGCTGGAGTCACCGCCGCTCCGCCGGCTCCTGGCCGGTGTCGCGCCGCCGCAGGAGCGAGTGCTGCGCGTGTACGGCGCCACGGAGTCGGCTGTCGCTCGTGCGCTGGCGGAGTTGGGGGGCGAGGGCGACGGGGTGGACGTGACCATCTGTGCCCACGACTTCGAGGTGCGGGTCGACTTCGCCGCAGAGCCCGGCGCCGAGGAGCGAGCGGCGCAGATGGAGGACGCGCTCGCCGCTGCCCTGGAGAACCTCGTCTTCGCGCGCGACGGGCGACCGGTCGAGGAGCTCGTCGTGGCGCTCGCGCAGGCGCGCGAGATGATGCTGGCGACAGCCGAGTCCTGCACCGGTGGGCTCGTGGCGGCGCGGCTGACGAGCGTGCCGGGCGCAAGCGACGCGTTCGTCGGCGGCGTGGTCGCGTACTCGAACGACCTGAAGGAGCGCGAGCTCGGCGTGTCGTCCGAGACGTTGAGCAGGCACGGCGCCGTATCGGCGGAGACCGCGCGTGAGATGGCCGCCGGAGCACGGGCGCGGCTGCAGGCGGATGCATCCGTGGCTGTCACCGGCGTGGCAGGCCCGGGCGGCGGCACGCCGGAAAAGCCGCCCGGGTTGGTCTACATCTCCGCGCAGACCAGCGATGCGGAGGAGGAGCTCGAGCTCCGCATCCCCGGCGACCGAGAGACGGTCCGGTCCCGCTCCACGGCAGCGGCGCTGCACCTGCTCCGTCGGGTGCTCAGCGGCTAGCACGTGTCACGACGCGTCTCTCGACACGAAGATGCCACGGAGAGGCGTGATCCCGGCGGCTAGCGTCGACGCGGATGCGCGGCTACGGCTCTTCTTCGGCATTCGCCTGTCGGCCGGCACGGCGCGGACCCTCGAGCGCTGGCAGCACGCCGCACTCGTCGGCGCCGGGCGGCTCGTCCGGCGGGATCACCTGCACGTCACGCTCGCCTTCCTGGGCTGCCGGCCCCGGAACGAGCTCGAGAACCTGCTCGTCGCACTACGGGTCGCGGCGAGCGCTGCAAAGCGCCCGCAGCTCACCGTGCGCCGCTACCGCGAGACCCGCAGCGTCGGCATGCTCGTCCTCGACGACGAGGAGGGCCGGGCCACCGCCTTTGCAGAGGACATCCAGGCGCGGCTCGAAGCACTCGGCGTCTACGCGCGCGAGCGTCGGCCCTGGCTGCCCCACGTGACCGTATTGCGCTTCCGCGAGCGCCCGCGGCTCGACCCGCCGCTGCCCGAGCTGGAGCCCTTCAGTCCGTCCGATGCGGCTCTTTACCATTCGGTGCTGCGGCCAACCGGAGCACAGTACGAAATCCTCGAATCTGCGGCCTTAGGAGGTTAGAACACAGTGGATCGCGCGCAAGCCCTCGACGTCGCCCTCAGCCAGATCGAGCGCCAGTTCGGCAAGGGCTCGGTGATGCGCATGAGCGACGAAGCCCACGTCACCACGGGCGCCATCTCGACCGGCTCGCTCTCGCTCGACCTGGCGCTCGGCGTAGGTGGGCTGCCGCGCGGGCGGATCGTGGAGATCTTCGGCCCGGAGTCGTCCGGCAAGACGACGCTCGTCTACCACGTGATCGCCGAGGCCCAGCGGCGCGGCGGCATCTGCGCCTTCATCGACGCCGAGCACGCCATGGACCCGCAGTACGCGCGCCGTATCGGCGTCAACATCGACGACCTGCTCGTCTCGCAGCCCGACCACGGAGAGCAGGCGCTCGAGATCGCGGAGCTGCTGGTGCGCTCGGGCGCGCTCGACATCGTGGCCGTCGACTCCGTTGCGGCGCTGACGCCCAAAGCAGAGATCGAGGGCGAGATGGGAGACAGTCACGTGGGCCTGCAGGCACGCCTCATGTCACAGGCGCTGCGCAAGCTGGCCGGCACACTCAACCGCACCGACACGATCTGCATCTTCACGAACCAGCTGCGCGAGAAGAT
>DAITAO010000106.1:0-9179 GCA_036824245.1 Gaiellaceae bacterium
GCCGGCTGGCGCTCGACGCGGCGGCTGCTGCGGGCGCCGACCTGGTGGGCGTGGACCTGCTGCCGGTCGACGGCGGCTATGTCGTCCTCGAGCTGAACGGCGCCGTCGACTTCACACCTGAATATGCGGCCGGCGGCGACGTCTTCGCCGCCGTGATCGGCGCGCTGGCCGAGGCCGTCGCCGAAGCGCCGCCGGACTTCGCCGCGGCCACCGCCTGACGGCCGCCCCGAACGATCCCGGGGCGTCCAGCTACTTCGGCAGAGGCTCCAGCACGTAGCCGACGCCGTAGCGCGTCTGGATGAAGGTGTGGCGGGGCGCGGGTCGGTCGATCTTCTCGCGCAGCTTGCGCACGAAGACGTCGACCGTTCGGTCGCGGTGCCCCTCACGACGTCCCCAGATTCGCTGCAGGAGTTCGTCGCGTGTAACCACACGCCCGCGCTCGAGCGCCAGCGCGTAGAGGAGCCTGAACTCGGTGGGTGTCAGGCCGACGTTGCGTCCGTCCACGTAGGCCTGCACCTCGCGGGGGTTGACGAGCAGCTCCTCGATCTCGATCGGCTCGCCGCGCTCGACCTGAGCGGCCTGCGTGCCGCGCCTCGCCACGGCGCGCACGCGCGCCACGAGCTCCATCATCGAGAACGGCTTGACGAGATAGTCGTCCGCGCCGATCTCGAGTGCGTGGACGCGGTCGTGCTCGGTGCCCCGCGCGCTGACGACGACGATCGGCGTGCCGATGCCCTCGCGGCGTGCCGTCTCGATCACGTTCCAGCCGTCGCGTTGCGGAAGCATCAGGTCCAGCACCAGCACATCCGGCCGCTCGAAGCGCAGCTTCGCGAGGGCGAGGTCGCCGCCGCCGACCCACAAGGCGTCGAAACCCGCAGCGCCCAGATGCTGAGCCATGCTGCGCGCGATGATCTCGTCGTCCTCGACGATCAGCACCTTCGCCATACTGGCCGACAGTATGAGACGGCTGTTCACGCGGGGGTCGCCGCAGGTGGACGTCGAGGCTCAGCGGCAGCTGGAGCGCGAGGCCGAGCGCGGGCACGCGGTGATCGAGTCGAGTCGCGAGCTCGTCGTGCTCGTCGACGACCAGGGAGCCGTCATCGCGGCGAGCCGGCGCGCCCGCCAGACTCTCGACGGCATCCGCTACGGCGAACCGCTGCCCGCGGCGTTGACCGCGGCAAACGGCGCAGCGACGGTGGAGTACGAAGCGGGTGGACGCCGGGAGACGCTGCTGTACCTCGCCCAGCCCGGTCCTCAGGACGCCTACGAGGAGCTCCGCATGGGCTTCACAGCCGCTGTCTCGCACGAGCTGCGCACGCCGCTGGCCCGACTGCTAGCGCTGCTCGAGACGGCCCTGCTCCCCGATTCGGACGCGGCGGCGCTCATCGAACAGGCGCGCGGCCAGGTGGAAGAGATCCGCGAGCTGATCAACGACATCCTCTTCCTGAGCGAGCTGGAGACGGGCAGCGTGGTCGTGGCGCTCGGCTCCACTCGCGCGCTGCCCGTCGTAACGGAGGTGCTGGAGCGCCTGGCGGAAAGCGCCACGCGCGCGGGCGTGACGTTGCGCTCGGAAGGCGACGCGCAAACGGAGCTGCCGCTGCGGCGGCGCATGCTCGCCGTGGTGGTCGAGAACCTCGTCGAGAATGCGATCCGGTACGCCGGTCCGGGCTCAAGCTGCACGGTGAAGGTTGCAGCCGGCGAGCTCACGGTCGCCGACGACGGCCGCGGTGTCGCCCCGGAAGATCTGCCGCGGCTCTTCGAGCGCTTCTACCGCAGTGATCGCGCGCGCGCGTCCCGGGGCACGGGTCTCGGGCTCGCGATCGTGAAGCACATCGTCACCGCGGCGGGCGGCGTCGTGGAGGCGGAAGGTGGCCGGCCGCGCGCAGGGCTCTCGATCAGTTGCCGCTTCCCCGGCGCGGCCGCCTGAGCGTTCACCAGATCGATACATGTTGTTCACCACGCCTCGACCCACGGGTGGCCGGGGCGGCGACACAATCGAGCCGATGAGGGCGCTCCTCGCCGTCGCGCTGGTCGCGCTGCTCGCGGGCGGCCTGTCCGCGTGCGGCCGCGAGCTGCCCGAGGACGAGGCGGTCAACCCGGCCGACGAGATCAGCGAGGAGGAGGCGTTCCAGGGATTCGAGGAGGAGGCGCTCTCGGGGCCCGTGAGAGCCGACGGCTCGAGCACCATCGCCCCCTACGTCACGCTGGCCGCCGAGCGGTTCGGCAAGCAGAACCCCGACGTGAAGGTGACGGTCGGTATTGCGGGCACGGGCGGCGGCTTCGAGCGTTTCTGCGCCGGTGAGACCGATCTTGCGGACGCGTCGCGCCCGATCGACGACGCCGAGCGCGAAGCGTGTCAAAAGGAGGGAGTCCGCTTCATCGAGCTGCAAATCGCGAACGACGGGCTGACGGTGGTCGTGAATCCGGAGAACGACTGGGCGGAGTGCTTCACCGTCGACCAGCTGAAAGGCATCTGGGAGCCGGGCTCGGACGTCGACAGCTGGGACGACGTCAACGAGGACTTTCCCGACGAGAAGCTCACCTTGTTCGGCGCGGGCACTGATTCCGGGACGTTCGACTTCTTCACCGAGACGATCGTCGGCGAGACGGGCAAGAGCCGCTCGGACTACACCGCCAGCGAGGACGACAACGTGACCGTGCGCGGCGTCGCCGGCGACAAGGGAGCGCTCGGCTATCTGGGCCTCTCGTACGTCGAGGAGAACGAAGGCCGGTTGAAGCCCGTCGCGATCGACGGCGGCGACGGGTGCGTCGAGCCGAGCAGCGAGACCGTCCAGAACGGCGAGTACAACCCGCTCTCACGGCCGCTGTACGTCTATGCCAACCGCGAATCCGTCGAGGCGAAGCCGCAGGTCGACGCCTTCCTCGCCTACATACTCGACAACCAGCAGAAGATCGCGCGCGGCGCCCGGTTCGTTCCGCTCACGCAGGAGCAACTCGACCGCTCACGCACGATCCTCGAGGGTGCAGCCATCGAGGCCGAAGTCGGTGAGGGGTGACTCGTTCACCAGATCGGCACAGGCCCTTCACCGCCTTTCAGCCCAACAGCTCGGAGCTCCACGGGACACTCGCGGCGTCACCGACTAAAGGAGTGAGGGAGACATGACGTACCGATCCATTCGGCGTCTCGGCGTGCTCGGCTTGGTCATGGCTATCGGTTCCGCAATATTGGCCACCGTTGGCTTTGCCAAGCCGGCAGGGCCGGCGGCAATTGCCGGTCCGCAGGTCTCCGGCCGAATCGTGGCCGACGGCTCGAGCACGCTCGGGCCGTACACGCAGGCCGCTGCCGAGGGCTTCGAGCGCGCCAACAGAGGCGCCGAGGTCGTAGTCGGCATCTCGGGTACCGGCGGCGGCTTCGAGCGCTTCTGCAAGGGCGAGACCGACCTTGCCAACGCCTCGCGGCCGATCAAGTACTCGGAGGCCGTCAAGTGCCAGCAGGCCGGCATTCGCTACATCCAGTTCCTCGTTGCGAACGACGGGCTCTCCGTGGTCGTCAACAAGCAGAACACGTGGGCGAACTGCCTGACCGTGGCCGAGCTCAAGAAGATCTGGGACAAGGGGTCGAAGGTGAACAACTGGAAGGACGTTCGCGACGGCTTCCCGGACGTCGGGCTCAAGCTCTTCGGCGCCGGCACCGACTCGGGGACGTTCGACTTCTTCACCGAGGTGATCAACGGCAAGGCCAAGCAGAGCCGCTCTGACTACACCGCGACCGAGGACGACAACGTGACCGTGCGCGGCGTCGAAGGCGATCGTGGCGCGCTCGGCTACTTCGGCTACTCGTACTACCTCGAGAACAAGGGCAGGCTGAAGGTGCTGCGCGTCGACAGCGGGGCCGGCTGTGTCGCCCCCAGCATCAAGACGGTCCAGAATCGCACCTACAAGCCGCTTGCCCGGCCGCTGTTCATCTACGTCAAGCGGGATTCGTTCCGGCGGGCAGTCGTCGCGGCGTTCATCCGCTACACAATCGTCAACGAGACGAAGATCGCGACCAAGGCGCGTTTCATCGCGCTCACCAAGGCGCAGCTCGCCAAGGCGAAGCGCCAGTACAACACGGCGATCAAGAACCGCTAGGAGACGGCTAGAGCAGGTGGCGACACGCGAGGCAACCGCAGCGGCGCAGCCGCTCACGCTTCGCGCGTCGCGCCGGCGCTGGGGCGAGGACGTCATCAAGGGCCTCCTCGCCCTCTGCGCCCTGGTGTCGGTCGCCACGACGGTCGGCATCGTCGTGGCCTTGTTCGTACCGGCGTTCGAGTTCTTTCAGGACGTACCGATTCTCGACTTCGTCACCGGCACGGACTGGTCGCCGCTCTTTTCGCCCTCCAGCTTCGGCGTGCTCCCGCTCGTGGCCGGCACGCTGCTCGTGACGGCCATCGCCTGCCTTGTATGCATGCCCTTCGGCCTCGGCGCGGCGATCTACCTGAGCGAGTACGCTCGGCAGCGGACACGCAAGTGGCTGAAGCCGGGACTGGAAGTGCTTGCCGGTATCCCGACCGTGGTCTACGGCTACTTCGCGCTCACGTTCGTAGCGCCACGCTTGCAGGACATCGGCTTGCCCTTCGTGCAGCCTCCCTTCAGCGCGCTCAGCGCCGGACTCGTGATGGGCGTGATGCTCATACCGACCGTCGCCTCCATCTCCGAGGATGCGATGTCGGCGGTTCCGCACGATCTCCGTGACGGCGCCTACGCGCTGGGCTCGACGCGACTCCAGGTGTCCACGCGGATCGTCGTCCCCGCGGCGATATCCGGAATCATCGCGTCCTACGTGCTCGCCATCTCTCGCGCGGTGGGCGAGACGATGATCGTGCTGATCGCAGCCGGCGGTCAGCCCAATCTGACCTTCAACCCGATGGAGGCCGTCCAGACGATGACCGCGTTCATCGCTGCAACAGGCCAGGGAGACACCCCGACCGGATCGATCGAGTACAAGACGATCTTCGCGGTGGGAGCGACGCTGTTCGTAGGCACCCTCCTGATGAATCTGCTGTCCATCCGGCTCGTGCGGCGGTTCCGGGAGGTGTACGAGTGAGCGCCGCTTCCACCGAGGTGCGCGCAACACGCTCACGCGGCGTCTGGCGCGGCCGCCTGTTCAAGGTGTTTCTACTCTTCTCGCTCGGTATCGGCTTCGCGACACTCCTCGCGCTCCTGTTGCAGGTCGTCTTCAACGGCATCGAGTGGGTCGACCTGGTGCTGATTCTCGAGCCACCGTCCGCAGATCCGCAGATCTCGGGGGCGCGGCCGGCGATCCTTGCGACGATCTACCTGGGCCTGCTCCTGCTCGCCATGACGATTCCGCTCGGAGTCGGGACTGCCATCTACCTCGAGGAGTACGCGAACCGCGACCGCTGGTACAACCGACTGCTCGAGGTCAACATCCAGAACCTCGCCGCCGTGCCTTCGATCGTCTACGGCATCCTGGGTCTTGCGTTCCTCGTGCGCGGGCTCGGGCTCGGGCGTGTGCTGCTCGCCGGGGCGATGATCCTCACGCTCCTCGTCCTACCGACGGTGATCATCGCCGCCCGCGAGGCGATCCGTGCCGTCCCTGACTCGATCCGGCAGGGGGCGTATGCGCTCGGTGCAACCAAGTGGCAGGTGGTGTGGCGCCAGGTACTCCCCGCCTCCATTCCCGGAATCGCCACCGGCTCGATCCTGGCGCTGTCACGGGCGCTCGGCGAGACGGCTCCGCTGCTCCTCGTCGGTGCGCTGACATACGTCTCGTTCAACCCGACCCTGCTCGGTGATTTCACCGCGATGCCCGTTCAGATCTACCAGTGGATCGCCCGTCCGCAGGCGGAGTTCAACCAGACGCTGGCGGCCTCCGGGATCATCGTGCTGCTCATCATCCTCCTGACGATGAACGCGTTTGCGATCTGGCTCCGCAACCGCTACCAGAGAAGGTGGTAAACGTGCCCGACGGTCAGTCGGCCCCTGTCACAATCCCCGAGGTGGAGATCAAGCCCGTCGCCGAGCGTGACCGGCCGCTGCCGGCGCGCGAGCTCCGAGACGTCGTGTTCGACGTGCGCGAGCTCGGCGTGTCATACAACGGCAACCTCGCGCTGAAGGACGTCTCCTTAGAGATCTATCGCAACTTCGTGACAGCGTTCATCGGCCCGTCAGGCTGCGGTAAGAGCACTTTCATCCGTTGCTTCAACCACATGAACGCGCTCATCCCGGGAGCTCGCATCCACGGACAGATCCTCTACCACGATCAGGACCTCTACGGACCTCAGGTGGACGCCGTCGAGGTGCGTAAGCGCATTGGCATGGTCTTCCAGAAGCCGAACCCGTTCCCGAAGTCGATCTACGACAACGTCGCTTTCGGCCCGCGCGTGCTCGGCATGACGAACGACCTCGACGGACGTGTCGAACGTGCGCTGCACCAGGCGGCGCTCTGGGACGAAGTCAAGGACCGCCTCAAGGCGAGCGCGCTCGGCCTCTCGGGCGGCCAGCAGCAGCGCCTGTGCATCGCGCGATGCCTGGCCGTCGAGCCGGAAGTGATCCTCATGGACGAGCCGGCGTCGGCGCTCGACCCGATCGCCACGACGCGCATCGAGGACCTCATGCACGAGCTGAAGCGCGACTACACCATCGTCGTCGTGACCCACAACATGCAGCAGGCTGCGCGAGTCGCGGACATGACGGCCTTCTTCAGCGTGACACGCGGCGACGAGGGCGAGCGCACCGGCATCCTCGTCGAGTACGACTCGACGGAGAAGATCTTCACCCAGCCGGGCGACAAGCGCACCGAGGACTACGTCACCGGGCGTTTCGGGTAGCCCATGGCGGAGAAAGCCCAGGCAATGCGAATCGGGCTCCAGACAGAGCTGGACACCCTGCAGGCGAACATTCTGGAGGAAGGCGAGCTCTGCATCCGCGCCATCCGGGGCGCGATCCAGGCCCTCAAGGAACGGGATCCCGAGCTCGCCGACGAGGTGATCGCCTTCGACGACGAGGTGGACAACCGCTACCTCGCGATCGGGCAGGGCGTCGAGTCGCTGCTGGCGCGCCAGACGCCGGTGGCCGTCGACCTGCGCTTCGTACTCGCGGTCCTGCACATCAACCTGGGGCTTGAGCGCATTGCCGACCTGTGCGTGACGATCGCCAAGCTCACGAAGCTCGTGTACGAGATCGCGCCGGACGCCAAGCTGGTCGAAGCTTTCGAGGAGATGGCACAGCGCGGGGAGGAGATGCTGCGCGTGGCTCTCGAGTCGTTCGCCAGCCGGGACGTGGCCGGCGCCGAGTCGCTCGTCGAGCTCGACGAGCTGATCGACCGCGCCAACCGGCGCGGCGTCCAGCACCTGCTCGCGCTGGGCGGCAACCCCGCGCTCCGCGAGTGGGGACTACGGATGATCGTCGTCTCGCGCTGCCTGGAGCGGATCGGCGACCACGCCGTCGACATCGGTGAGCAGACCGCCTACCTCGTCACCGGCGAGTTCCGCGAGTTCACCGACGCCTCGCACTCGCACTGACGCACGCCGGCTCTCACCGCATTAACGCTCCTTAACAAAGTCGCTACGGCCGCTTAATCGGCCGCAACGGCGCCGTAAGAGGCCGTGGCTATAACCCAGGGCGATGCGACCTCGCACGGGACTCCTCACGACTGGCGCCGCGCTCGCCCTAGCCGCTCTCGCAGGCGGCGTGGTCGCGTTGGCGGGCGCGGCGCTCGTGTGGGGGTTCGATTCGGGCGACGACACCGCCGCCGCGCCGGTGGCCGCCGTCGACCGGATCGAGTCACCCTCGGAGTTTCGGCGCGGCCAGGCACTCTCGGTCGGCGAGATCTACCGGCGGGCGAGGCCCGGCGTCGTGCAGGTCTCGACGCGCAGCGTGATCGAGTCCACCGATCCGTTGGGCTTCTCGGATCCCCAGGAGCAGAGCGGTCTGGGATCGGGCTTCGTCATCGACAAGTCGGGACACATCGTCACGAACTTCCACGTGGTCGGGGCTGTCATCCAGGGCTCGGGAGAGGTCACCGTCAGCTTCTCCAACAACGAGAGCCTGGAGGCCCGGATCGTCGGCTCGGACCAATCCACCGACACCGCCGTCCTGAAAGTGGACGCTGAATCGCGCGCGCTGACCCCGCTGGAGCTCGGCGACTCCGACAGCGTGCAGGTCGGCGACGAGGTGGTCGCCATCGGCAACCCGCTCGGCTACGAGCGCACGGTCACGTCGGGGATCGTGAGCGCCGTAGGCCGCGCCATCCAGGCCCCCAACCAGTTTCTGATCGATCAGGTCATCCAGACCGATGCTGCGATCAACTCGGGGAACTCCGGCGGCCCGCTCATCAACGCCGCGGGCAAGGTCGTCGGCGTGAACACACAGATCGCCACGCAGACGGGCGGCAACATCGGGCTGGGTTTTGCCGTGCCGATCAACACCGTCAAGCGCGTCGCCCGGCAGATCATCGACGAGGGCAAGGTCGAGCACGCCGAGATCGGCATCGCCGGACAGACGATCGACGATGAGATCGCAAGCCTGTTCCGGCTTCCGGTCGACCGCGGAGTGCTCGTCTCCGAGGTCTATCCCGGGACTGGCGCCGCCCGCGCCGGGCTGGAGGCGGGGACGCGGAAGGTCACCGTCGAGGGCGAGACGTACGTGCTCGGCGGCGACATCATCGTGCAGGCCGACGGCAAGCCCACCAACACCGTCGTGCAGCTCCGTGAGGTCGTCTCCGCCAAGGACCCAGGCGACACCGTCGAGCTGAAGATCCATCGCGACACCGAGCAAAAGACGGTCAAAGTCGAGCTTGGGCGGCAGCCTCCCTCCCCTCGCGGCTAGCCGCTCTTCATAGGGCCCCAGCCCCCCGCGGGGCCCCTCTCCTCCCCTCTCGCACCGCTGAAGGCCACCTGGCCTTCAGCGGAAGCGGGAGGCTCGCGAGGGCTGTTTGTGTCTAACGTTCCGGGATGCGAGAGGAAGGCCGCTGGGGGGAGAGCTCACCCTGGTCGGTGGGTGTCGAGGAGGAGCTCATGCTCGTCGCCGCCGATTCGCTTCTGCTCGAGCCGGGCGGTGGTCCAATCGTTCGCGCGGCCGAGCTGCTCGAGCTGCCCGGCCGCATCAAGACCGAGCTGTTTGCCAGCGTCATCGAGCTGAACAGCGACGTGTGCGGCTCGGTCGGCGAGGCCGCCGAGGTGCTGGCGCGCCTGCGCTCGGAGGCGGCGACGCTC
>DAITAO010000040.1:0-26713 GCA_036824245.1 Gaiellaceae bacterium
CGCTGCCCGGGCGACTCGTCAGGGCCTGCCAACCGGCGCGGCCGGGCGCTCAGGTGCGACGGCGCCCCGCGTCTCGCCATCGTGCGGCGCCTCGATCGTGAGGTTCGGGAGCAGGCGGTCGAGCCAGCGTGGGATGTACCACGACTTCTCCTGCAGGAGGGTGAGGAGCGAGGGCACGAGCGTCATGCGCACGATCAGCGCATCCGCGAGGATGGCTACCGCAAGTAGGAGTCCGAACTCCTTCGTGATGCGGTCCCCGCTCAAGATGAACGCAGCGAAGACCGTGCCCATGATCAGCGCCGCGGCCACGACCACGCGGCCGATCGCCGAGATGCCGTGCTCCACCGCCTCCCGCGTCCTCAGGCCGTGGACGTGTTCCTCCCGGATGCGGCTCCCGATGAACACCATGTAGTCCATCGCGAGCCCGAACAGGATCGCGAAGGCGATCGGCGGGACGAAGGTCTCGATGGGGCCCGTCTGGTCGAGCCCCGTAAGTCCGAGCAGGTGGCCCTCCTGCACCACGAGCGTGAGTACGCCGAAGCTGACGAACGCGGAGAGAATGACTGTGATCGCCGCGGTCAAGGAGATCACGATCGATCTGAACGCCATCGCCAGCACGATGAACGTGACGCCGATGATGTACAGCAGAAACAGCGGCATCCGATCCACGATCTGCTCGGCGATGTCCTTGAACGCCGCCGTCTGGCCCGAGACGTAGCCGATCGCGTCACCCCCGGCGGTGCCCGCGGGCACGACCTCGCCCCGCAAGCGGTCGACCAGGTTGTCGGTCGCTTCGTCCTGCGGACGGGACGTCGGCGTCACGAACACGATGCCGACGGTCTCCTCGTCGTTGAGCTGCGGCTCGCGCACGGATGCCACGCCGTCGAGGTTCCGTACGCGGTCGTAGATCCTCTGCGGCGCCTGCCGATCGCCGTTGACGTCCACGACGATCGGGATGGGGCCGTTGAAACCGGGCCCGAAGCCCTCGGCCAGTAGGTCGTACGCCCTGCGGCTCGTCTGATCCTTTGGCTGCGTGCCCTGGTCGGAGGCGCCGAGGCGCACGAGGGCCGACGTCGAGGCGAGGCCCAGAATGAGCACCAGCACGACCGGGAACACAATGCGCGCATGCGCCGTGACGAACCGGCCCCAGCGGGCGACGAGCGTCTTCTCACGGCCCACGTCCGAGTCGTCCACTCGGCGAAGGAACGGCATCTTCAGCCGGTCGATCTTGTGACCAAGCTTCGCGAGCACCGCGATCAGCAGCGAGTTCGCGATCAGCACGGTGGTCAGCACGCCGAGCGCGCTGCCGATGCCGAGCTTCGTGACGAAGTCCAGACCGATGAAGGCCAGGCCTGTCACCGAGATGGCGACGGTCAAGCCGGCGAAGAGCACGGCACGCCCGGCGGACGCACCGGCCTCGGCGGCGGCGTCCCGCGGCGACAGCCCTTCATGCAGGAGTTGTCGGAAGCGCGTGACGATGAACAGCGAGTAGTCGATGCCGACGCCCAGGCCGATCATCGAGACCAGCACCGGCGTGATCGTGTTGATGTCCGTCAGGCCGGCCAGGATGAAGAGCAGCAGGAACGCCGTCGCGACCGCCGTGATCGCTAGCGCGATCGGGATGAGCATCGCCGTGAAGGTGCGGAATACGACGATCAGCACGAGGATCGCCGCAAGCAGGCCCAGCACCTCCGAGGTCCCTTGCTCGATTGGTGGGAACTCGGCGTCGCCGTTGTACTCCACGGTCACGCCGGCCGGCTCGACCGTCTCGCGGACGGCATCCTGCACCGCGACGACCGGGTCGCGATCCTCTATCTCGATCGTCTCGTTGAACTGAGCCTCGGCGTAGGCGATGCGGCCGTCGTCGGAGAATGTGTCCTCGGCGAAAGGATTCCCCACGCTCTCGATGCCTGCCTCGTCCTCGGTGGGTTTGAACTCCGCCGACCTCAGGCGGACGACCGCTTCCTGGATCGCGGCTTTGCGCTCGGGCGTGTCGAGCCGCTCGCCCTGCGGCGCGGCGAACACGACGTTCAGGACCCCACCCTGCTCCTCAGCGAACTCGGCCTCGATCAGGTCGGTCGCCTTCTGCGTGTCTGACCCCGGGATCTCGAACTCGTCCTTCAGGCTGCCTCCGACCGTCCCGACCAGGGCAATCAGCAGGACGACGATGCCGATCCAGCTGCCGATGACGCGCCACGGATGCGTGGCATTGGCTCGTGACCAGCGCGCGAGGGCGCCGGTCGCCAGGCGTTCATGAGCTGCGCGCCGTTCCGCCATGGGCCCTCTAACGTCAGGGGCGCTCGATGGATTCCCGTCAGTTGTTCCCTTGTTGTCGCTCATACGGCTTCCCCTTCGTGGCTGCGGTGTTTTCCAGTTAGACCGACCGAAGCCCGAGAACTTATCGGTCGGACGTCAGCTGACTCGCAAAGTGCCGGTGTTGCCAGACCGTGCGAACATATGTTCGTGCCGGATGAAGCGACGATCCTGCACGCCGACGCCGACGCCTTCTACGCGTCGGTAGAGCAGCGCGACGACACTCGTCTGCGCGGACGTCCTGTGATCGTCGGTGCGGGGGTCGTGCTGGCGGCCAGCTACGAGGCCAAGGCCCACGGAGTGCGCACGGCGATGGGTGGCGCGCAGGCCCGCCGCCTGTGCCCGCAGGTGGTCGTGGTCGAGCCTCGGATGTCGGCGTATGCCGAGGCGAGCAAGGCGCTGTACCGCGTCTTCGAAGACACGACGCCGCTGGTCGAGGGCCTGTCGATCGACGAAGCGTTCCTCGACGTTCGTGGGCTGAGGCGGATCTCGGGCACGCCCACCCAGATCGCCGCGCGGCTGCGGCGCGAGGTCCGCGAACGGGTCGGTCTGCCCGTCACGGTCGGCGTAGCCAGGACCAAGTTCCTCGCCAAGGTGGCCAGCGGCGTCGCGAAGCCCGACGGTCTGCTCGTGGTGCCACCCGATCGCGAGCTGGCCTTCCTCCACCCACTCCCTGTCGAACGGCTCTGGGGCGTCGGACCGGTGACCGCCGGCAAGCTCCGCGAGCTGGGGATCACGACCGTCGACGACGTCGCGCAGCTCGCAGAGGGCGCGCTGACGGCGATGCTCGGTCGGGCGTCGGGCAGGCACCTCCATGCCCTCGCCCACAACCGCGATCCCCGGCCGGTGCAGGTGCGACGCCGTCGGCGCTCGATTGGATCGCAACGCGCGCTCGGCCGTTCGCCCCGATCGGCTGACGCCGTCGACGCGGTCGTGGTGGGTCTGGTCGACCGCGTCACCCGCCGGATGCGGGCCGCCGGACGAGTCGGCCGCACCGTCGTGCTCCGGCTGCGCTTCGACGACTACTCGCGGGCGACCCGGTCGCAGACGCTGCCCGAGGCGACCGCAGAGACCGAGACGATCCTCGCCACGGTGAGAGGGTTACTGACGACCGCGATGCCGATGATCGAGCGTCAGGGCCTCACGCTGGTGGGAGTGACGGTCGCGAACCTCGACGACGCCCGCACGATCCAGCTCACGCTTCCCTTCGATCGTCCCCGAAGGGGCGCCCTCGACGCCGTGGTGGACGAGGTGCGTGACCGGTTCGGATCGGCCGCTTTGACGCGGGCGGTACTGCTCGGTCGCGACCAGGGCCTGTCCGTGCCGCTGCTTCCTGATTGAGAGGCGGAGCGTCAAGCCGAGAGTCGGTGATTCCGCTATGCCTCCGGGAGGAGATACCTGTCTGCGGCGTCATTCCAGCGCCTCCTGGATCATCCGCGGCGATGAGTGGATGCAGATGACGTCGAGCCGCTCGGTACCGACGTTTTTGAACTTGTGGGGCGTCCCCGGGCCCACCACCAGGATGTCGCCGGGGCCCGCCTCGATGTGCTCGGCGTCTGCAGTGAACCGGGCCCTGCCGCTGCGGACGATCCAGGTCTCGGAATACGGATGCCGGTGCAGGTCGGGCCCTGCGCCCGGCTCGTTGTTGACCAGGAAGAACGAAACCCCGGAACCGTAGGAGTCGCCCTCGAATGTCACGGTGCCCCCGGGACTGGGTGGAAGCTCGCCCGATCGAATGATTCTGCGCATGAAGGATCTCCTCCTCGTACCGACTACCCCGGCGTGGAGTCAACCAGACGGGTCATCGAGCCGGGCGCGACTCGCGACCCGTCTGGCGCGGTCGCGGCCGTGCCGTGCGAGCTACGTCGCCTGCACCATCCGGATCTGGTTGCCCGACGGGTCACGGAACCCCGCGTCGATGCCGTACGGGCGCTCCGCCGGCTCCTCCTGGAACTCTACGCCGCGGCCCTTGAGCTCGTCGTAGCTCGCCTGGCAGTCCTCGGTGGAGAAGAAGAGGCCGCCGGCGGCGCCCTTGGCCATCAGGGCCTTGACCTGGTCGCGTGTGTCGGCGTCGAAGACGGGCGGGCCCGGTATCGCCATGAGCGCGAGGGCGGCGCCGGGCTGCCCGGGCAGGCCCACGCTGAGCCAGCGGAAGTTGCCCATCTCGGGCACGGTGACGTCGTCGCGGAGCTCCATTCCGAGCTTCTCGGTGTAGAAGGCAAGTGCCTCGTCTTGGTCGTGAACCCACACGTTTACGTAGGTGAGCTGTTTCAGCATGGTGTTCCTCCGTGTCGTAGAACGAGGGGCGACGTTAGCCCGGCTGCGTGCGGCTGTCTTCTCGAAAACTGCTGGACTGCGGGCGCCCCCATGCGCGCTGGACGCAGGTCGGTATTCGCGCGCGGTCGGCTGCCGGCGGGTGGGCGGCCCGGTAAGCAGTGGGAGAGAGGCCGAACGCCCGCCGGAAGCTCGTGGTGAACGACCCGACGCTGCGCAAGCCGACGATCAGGCAGATGTCCGCGACCTTGCGGTCGGTGGTGCGCAGCAGCGCCGCTGCGCGTTCCATCCGTCGCGTCAACAGGTACTGGTGAGGCGTCTCGCCGAAGACCCGGCGGAACTCTCGGCTGAAGTGCGCGGGCGAGAGGCGCGCAGCGCGGGCAAGCGCGGGCACGTCGAGCGGCTCGGGGTAACGCGCGTCGACGAGGTCCTTCGCGCGGAGGAGGTGCCGGGCCGGCGGGACGGGCGTCATCGGGCCGCGATCCCGTCGGCGAGCGGAGGGACGTTCTGGTTACGGCGCAGAACGTTGGTCGGGTCGTACCGGGTCTTCAGCGCTCGCAGACGATCGAAGGCTCCTTCGCCGAATGCTGCGCGCACACGTTCCACCGGCTCGTCAGCCTGCATGTAGTTGACATAGCCGCCGCCGTTGAACGACCACGGCTCGATTGCCGCCGCGGTGTCGCGCGCCCAGCGGATGTATTGCTCGTCGAGGCCGGCGTCCTGCCACGATGCCATCGCACTGATGTTGAACGCGGCGTCGCGCCAGGCGACGGCCGCGCTGCCCGCGTCCACATCCTTCGGCGCGCCGTGCAGAGATTCGATCAGGATCCCGCCCGGCGAGCGGCCCAGCGCCACGATGCGCCGCAGCAGCTCGTCGAGCAGCTCGTCCGGCAGCTCGCGCACGAAATGACCCTTCCAGTAATGCCGGTTCTGGCCGTAGGGCGAGTCGAACACGCGTTGCTGGTCGAGGAATCTATGTGCGCGCACGCCGTCTGCCACGAGTCCCGGCACCGAGCGCAGCTCCCGTACGTCCTCGGAGTCCAGATCCGAGCCCGTGTAGCAGGGCGCGAGGACGAGAACGGGCGACAACGACTCGTCGACGGACAGCACCGCCTGGCACGTGAGGTCGCGCGGCGAGCGTGCGGTGACGTCACGGAAGCGACGCAGAGCCTCGCGGACGCTCTTCCCACCGTATGTGAGCAGGCCGCCCACGACGCCGTCGAGCTGGTGCAGCCGGAACTCCAGGCGCGTCGCCACGCCGAAGTTGCCGCCGCCGCCGCGTAGCGCCCAGAGGAGCTCCGCGTTTGCATCGGGGCCGACCTGAACCACAGCCCCGTCCGGGGTGACGAGCTCTGCGCCGACGAGGCTGTCGCACGTGAGGCCGTGCTGAGCGGTCAGGTGGCCGATGCCGCCCCCGAGGGTTAGCCCTGCCACTCCGGTGGAGCCGACGACGCCTCCCGGCGTGACGAGACCGAGAGCCTGAGCTGCCGAGTCGAAATCGTCCCAGGTGGCGCCGCCGTCGGCGCGCGCAATCCGCGAGTCGCCGTCCACGTCGACCGTGCGCATCCGAGAGAGGTCGATGACGAGCCCGCCGTCGCAGACGCAGTGCCCGGCGGGGTTGTGCCCGCCGCCGCGCACGGCCACCTCGAGACCGTGCGCGCGTGCGAAATCGAAGGCGGCCACGACATCTGCGGCGCCGGCGCAGCGCACAATTACGGCCGGCCGGCGGTCGACGAGAGCGTTGAAGCAGCGCCGCGCCGCGTCGTACTCGGCGTCGGAAGGGCCGAGGACGGCGCCGGCCAGCGACCGCCGTAGCTCGCTCAGGTGCTCTACGACGTGTGCGCTCTCGGGCACAGGGATCAACTGCCCTAGCGGGAATCTGCGGTCGCCGGGACGCCGGTTGCCTGGTCACCCTCGTGCGCGTGGGCCGGCGCTCGCGGCCGGAGGAGCACGGCGCCCAGCAGCGCCGCCCCGAGCGCGAAGGCGGCGCCGACGACAAAGGCGACGTGGTACCCGCCCGTGAGAGCGGCGAGCGGCCCGTCGCCGTCGGCGGCCAGGCTGTTCGTGCGCCGGTCGGCCAGGCTGGCGAGAACGGCCAGCCCGAGCGCCCCGCCCATCATGAACGAGGTGTTGACGACTCCTGAGGCGAGCCCCGCATCGCTCGGCTCCACGTCGCCCATCGCGGCGAGCAGCACGGGGTTGAACGCCATTCCCGCGCCGAGTCCCAGCAGGAGCATGCTCGGAAGGACGTCGACGGCGAAGGTCCCGTCGACCGGAGCCCGCGCGAACAGCAACAGTCCGATCCCGGCCAGCAGCAGCCCGAACGCGAGCGGCGGCCTGATCCCGAAGCGCATCACGAGCCTGGCGGAGAGGCCGAGCGAGAGGGCTCCCATGATCAGGTTGGCCGGCAGGAAGGCCAGTCCGACCTGAAGCGGGCTGTACCCGAGCACGAGCTGCAGGTAGAGAGCGGAGAGGAAGAACCACGCGAACATGGCCGCCGCCCACAGCACGCCGACGCCGTTCGCAGTCGCGAGGTTCCGCAGGCGGAAGAGCCCGAGCGGCACGAGCGGTGTGCGAACACGCGCCTCGATGGCGAGGAAGAGCGCGAGGAGCACCGAAGCGGCAGCGAGCAGCCCGAGGGTGCGCGCGGTCGTCCAGCCGACCTCGTTTCCGTTCACGATCGCGTAGACGGCCAGCATCAGCGACGCCGTCACCGTCACGGCCCCCGCGACGTCGAGGCGGCCGGTGCTCTTGTCCCCGCGGGTGCCGGGGAGCAGGACGAGGCAGAGCGCGAACACCGCGATGCCGATCGGGACGTTGACCAGGAAGATCCAGTGCCAGTCGAGCACATCCGTGAGAACGCCTCCCAGGAGCACTCCGATGCTTCCGCCGCCGGCGGCGACGAAGCCGAACACACCCATTGCCTTCGCCCGGTCGGCGGGCTCGGTGAACAGGTTGACGATCAGCGAAAGGGCGACCGCGGACACGACCGCGCCGCCTAGACCCTGGATGGCCCGCGCTCCGACCAGGAGCTCCTGGGAGGTCGCGAGGCCGCAGCCCACCGACGCCAGAGTGAACAGCACAATCCCGATCAGGAACAGGCGCCGGTGTCCGAAGAGATCGCCCAACCGGCCTCCGAGCAGGAGAAAGCCGCCGAAGGTGAGCAGGTAGGCGTTCACGACCCAGGCGAGCGATGTCTCCGAAAAGCCGAGATCCTCCCTGATGGACGGCAGGGCGACGCCCACGATCGTCACGTCGAGGACGATCATCAGGTCGCCGAGGCACAGAACGATGAGCGCCAGCCAGCGGGTGCGGGTGTCCATGGTCATGGGTTTCGGTCCTTTCGCATTCGTCAGTCTTGGGAGCTAGGACTGCTGACACGTGCGGAAGTCATCGGTCGCCGCGCAGATGAATTTCTGCCGGCCGGACAGTCCTTATCCAGATGGACACGTCAGCGCCGCAGACGGTCGCATTCGCTATCAGCGGCCCGATCACCCGCGCCGACCTGCCCGGGTTATGCGGGCGGGTCTGCGCATTGCTGGACCGGAGCGGCGCGGACGTCGCCCTGTGCGAGGTGACCGGAGTCGAACCCGACGCGGTTACTGTCGACGCGCTCGCGCGGCTCCAGCTCGCCGCCCGGCGACACGGTTGCCGGGTCCGGCTGTGCAATGCCTCGGACGATCTGATCGACCTGATCACGTTCATGGGGTTGCGCGACGTCTTGCCGGAGCAACGCGGGCGGCGAGCGTGAGATTCCCGGCAGCCGCGATCAGCTCTCGAGCTGACTCTACGAAGGGCTCAGAACCGGCGCTATGACTCGAGGCGGGCAGGGAGACCGAAGAGCGGGAAGACGGTCTCCGTGTCTAAGAAGAAAGTGAGCTCGGCGATCCGGCCGTCCGAGATCTCGAGCACCTGGAGGGCCCACGGGTCGTAGCCCTGGCCGGTGGAGCTCGGCTTGTACTGCCCGAAGGCCGGGCGGCCGTTCGCCGCCGTCGTGGCGATGACCCGCGAACCGCGGCAGCCGGCGCCCGGGCCGAGCCACCAGCGGAAAATGTCCTCGCGGCCGCTCAACCACAGGTCGTACGGCGGCATCGACTGCGTCGCGTCCTCATGGATCAGGTCCGTGAGCGCGTCCATGTCGTAGCGCTCGAATGCCTCGACGTAACGGGCAAGCAGAGCGGAGTCGACCTCGTCGAGCGAAGAAGCGGCGTCCGCCGCGGTCACGTCGGTCGATTCGAGAGTGGCGCGCGCCCGCTGCAGTGCGCTGTTGACCGATGCGACGCTCGTCTCGAGGAGCTCCGCGACCTCCGAGGCCTTCCAGCGGAGCACCTCGCAGAGAATCAGCACAGCGCGCTGCCGCGGCGGAAGATGCTGGAGGGCGGCGACGAACGCGAGCCGGATCGTCTCACGCGCGACGGCCACGTCCGCAGGGTCTCCCTCCGGGACGACGCGGCTGTCGGGCATCGGCTCGATCCAGGTCGCCTCCGGCAAGGCGCTCAGGTTGGCGGCCTCGGGCTCGCGCGCGGGCCCGAGATCCATCGGCCGGGCGCGGCGCTCGCGCTCCTTGAGCATGTCCAGGCAGACATTCGTAGCGATGCGGTAGAGCCAGGAGCGCAGCGCAGCTCGGCCCTCGAAGCGGTCGAGGCTCCGCCAGGCCCGAATGAGCGTCTCCTGCACGGCGTCCTGGGCCTCGAACGCCGATCCGAGCATCCGGTAGCAGTAACCGGTCAGCTCCACGCGATGCTGGTCCAGCTGGAGCTCGAGCTCCCTCGATTCACGCGTTCCCGCGCTCTGGGTGGCCGCCGCTGCGAAATCAGTCATACCGAAACGCTCCTCTCCGTCCTCGGGGCGAGCGTACCGAATCTGTCAGGTTCGACTGCGCAGAGCGGCGATCGGCCCCGTCTACTCGGCCTCGGCCGCCGCGGGGGCGCCCAGCTCGCCCTCGTGCGCCGCGCCCGATAGTGCCGACCGCAGAAGCACTCCGGCGCCCACGGCCGCCGCGGCCGCGAAGACGGCACCGCCGAGGAACGCGGCGTGGTAGCCGCCGTTGAGGGCTGCAAGAGGTCCGTCGCCGGAGTCACGCAGGCTCTCCGTGCGGGAGTCGGCGAGGCTGGCGAGGACGGCAAGGCCCAGCGCGCCGCCCATCATGAACGCGGTGTTCACGACTCCCGAGGCCAGCCCGGATTCGGACGGCTCGACGTCACTCATCGCAGCGAGCAGAAGCGGATTGAAGGCGATGCCGGCGCCGAGGCCGATGAGCAGCGTGGCCGGAAGGACGTCGACAAGGAATCTCCCGTCGACCGGCACCCGTGCGAAGAGGAAGAGGCTGCCCACGAACAGCGCCATACCGGTGACGACCGGCATCTTCACGCCGTAGCGCATGACCAGCTTGTCGGAAAGGAAGAGCGAGACGGCTCCCCAGAGCACCGTCGACGGCAGGAACGCAAGACCTACCTGAAGCGGGCTGTAGCCGAGGATCTGCTGGAGGTAGAGAGCGGAGAAGAAGAACCAGGCGAACAAACCTGCAGCCATCAGGACGCCCACCACGTTGGCCGTGGTGACGTTGCGCTTCCGGAAGAGCCGTAGTGGCACCAGCGGCTCGCGCACCCGAGCCTCGATCGCGAGAAACGTCGCCAGGAGCACTACGGCGGCGGCGAGCAGACCAAGCGTCTCGCCTGACGTCCAGCCGGTCTCGTTGCCGTTCACGATTGCGTACACCGCGAGCACCAGCGACGCGGTTACCGTCACGGCACCCGCGACGTCCAGGCGCGCGGCGGTGGCGGGCCCCCGGCCGGCCGGGAGCAACATCAGTGAGAGCGCAAAGACGACGACTCCGACGGGGATGTTGACGAGAAAGATCCAGTGCCAGTTCAGAACGTCGGTGAGGACGCCGCCGAGGAGCACGCCGGCCGTGCCGCCGCCGGAGAGGACGAAGCCGAAGAAACCCATCGCCTTCGCGCGTTCGGCCGTCTCCGTGAAGAGGAACATCAGGAGCGAGAGCGCGACTGCCGAGACGATCGCGCCGCCGAGTCCTTGCACGGCCCGCGCCGCGACCAGGAACTCCTGTGAGTTCGCGAGGCCGCACGCGAGCGAGGCCAGCGTGAAGAGGGCGATACCGATCAGGAACAGCCGGCGGGGGCCGAAGAGATCTCCGAGCCGGCCGCCGAGCAGCAGGAAGCCGCCGAACGTCAGCAGGTAGCCGTTCACGACCCACGCGAGCGACGTCTGCGAGAAGCCGAGGTCGTCGCGGATCGACGGTAGCGCGACGTTCACGATCGTCCCGTCGAGCACGATCATCAGGTCGCCCAGACAGAGGACGTAGAGCGCGAGCCAGCGTGTGCGGCTGTCCATGGCCGTCAGCAGCCTCCTCCGGCGTGGTCCACGTTTGGCATTCGAAGGGTTAGACGGGGCGCGTGCGCGGAATTCATCGGTGGCCTGGTTCTTGTCAGAAGGGCTCCTGTTCCAAACCAGGATGAGCGAGCCCTAGCCGCCGAGCGGGAAGCTCGCGCGGACGCGCATGCGGTCGGGCTCGTACTCCTCCATCAGGGTCGCCTCACCGACCTCGCAGTGCACCGGAAGCAGCGGCTCGACGCGTTCCCTGGCGGCGTCGAGCGTGATCGCGTAGTCACCCTCGAGCCGTCCGAGGGTGGCGTGCGGCGGCGGGTCGCCGCCCGGGCGTCCGTACGGCGGGTACTCCGGATACAGGGCCCAGAGCGCGCGCATCGTCGCCCGCAGCTCGTCGTCGGGCTCGGGCACTGCGTAGACGACCAGGCCCGGGAACTCGGCCAGGCGCGCGAGGTCGAACTCGAGCGGGCGGCGCCCGGCGAAGAAAGAACGCAGCTCGTCCACGTCCGCCTCGGTCACGGCGTCGCGCGGGATCCACGGATAGAGAAGCGTCAGCGAGAGGGGGATCTGCTCCGGTATGCGCTCCGGATACAGCTCCCGGTGTGCCTGCGCGAGAGCCAGATCGGCGTCCTCGAGAATCAGGGTGATGAAGGTCTCGAGTTGTCGGTTTCCCGGCGCCACATCGCGGACGATACGGGGTCGCGCCGGGCCGGCTCACAGGTCCGCGCTCGACGCGGCCGCGCCGCCTCCGACCGCCGGCACGCCGCGCAGCATGATCGCGATCAGGACGGCGAGGCCCGCCATGACCACGGCGCTCGTGACAGCGGTGATCTGCAGCCCCTCCGTGAACGCGTCGCGTGCCGCGTCGAGGAGCGCGGCGCCGGGTTGGTCAGGCAGCTCCACCGCCACCTCCACCGCGCCGCCGAGACTGTCCTGCGCGGCGTCCGTCGACTCGGGCGGTACGCCGGCGGGGACGTCGTCCGCCATCGCGCCGCGGTACACGGCGGTCCCGAGGCTGCCGAGGAGCGCAATGCCGAGCGCGCCGCCGAGCTCGCTGCTCGTCTCCGAGATCCCCGAGGCGGCGCCGGCCCGCTCGGGTGGCGCAGTCCCCATGATGAGATCGGTGGCCAGTGTGACGGCCGGAGCGACACCCACGGCGAGGACAACGGACGCAGCAACGACGACGGCGAGGCCCGATTCGCCGTCGACCAGGGTGAGCATCACGAGGCCGACGGCGGCGAGCGCCAGGCCGGCCGCGATCGCCAACGCCGGACGCACCCGCCGCGCGACGACCGGGGCCAGCATCGAGCCCACGATGAACCCGCCGGACGAAGGTGCAGTCCACAGCCCGGCCTCGAGCGGCGACAGCCCGAGCACGAGTTGCAGGTACTGCGCGATGAAGAGGAATGCTCCGTACGTAACGAGCAGGCTGAGGGTATTCGCAGCCAGTGACGCGCTGAAACCCGGGACGCGGAAGAGCCGCAGGTCGATGAGCGGGTCAGCCAGCCTCCGTTGCCTGCTCACGAAGGCGACGCCCAAGCAGAGACCGGCCAGGATGGACACGGCGGGCATCCACCCCAGGCCGTGCTCCGCGATCCGCTTGAGGCCGAAGATGACCGCGAGCACGGCGGCCAGTGACAGCGCGGCGCTGAACACGTCCAGCCGGCCCGCACCAGGATCACGGAACTCCGGCAACAGCACCGGTCCGAGCAGGAGGAGCAGCACCATGACGGGCACGGCCAGCAGGAACACCGAGCCCCACCAGAAGTACTCCAGCAGCACGCCGCCGAGCAGCGGGCCGAGCCCGGCGCCGGCCGAGAAGCTGGCGGCCCACACGCCGATCGCGAACGTCCGCTGCCTCGGGTCGAGGAACATGTTGCGGATCAGCGAGAGCGTCGACGGCGCCAGAGTCGCCCCGGCGACACCGAGCACCGCGCGGGCGGCGATGAGCATCTCCGGAGTCGTGGAGAACGCTGCGAACACCGAGGCGACCCCGAAAGCGGCCGCGCCGATCAGCAGCAGCCGGCGGCGGCCGATGCGGTCGCCCA
This sequence comes from Gaiellaceae bacterium, assembly GCA_036824245.1. Classification (GTDB taxonomy): domain Bacteria; phylum Actinomycetota; class Thermoleophilia; order Gaiellales; family Gaiellaceae; genus JACVRM01. Next base: position 12,981 of record DAITAO010000040.1, read on the forward strand.
GCGTGCCCATGGTGATCAGCGACCCGGCGATCAGGAAGCCGTAGATGTCCGTGATCCACAACAGCTGGGCACTGCTGGGCCTGAGGTCCGCGCTGAGCTCCGGCACGGCCAGGTACAGCACGGTCAGGTCCATCGTCACGAGCAGGCATGGCAGGGCGATCACGGCCAGCCCGATCCACTCGCGCCGGCCCGCCCTGGGTGTGTCGACGTCGGTCACGTTGGTTTAGACGGCCGGTCGGCCGTCGACTCATCGACGCGAGACGGCGACCAGGACGGCAGGCTCACGCCCACGATTGTGGAGAGCGCGTAACGGCAGCCCGATCAACCACAAGACGTCACCGGGCACAAACCGCCAGCAGGCTCCGCTCACGCACTCGAGCTCGATCTCGCCGCGCTCGACGAGGACCACCGCGTCCTTCCAGTCTGCGTCGTCGTAGGCCCGTACGCAGCCCGGCGCGACGGCAACAGTCCGACGGACGAACGCGGGGCCGGCGCCGTCCATCAGAGCGTAGGCGGGAGGCCGAAGGCCGGGAAGAGCTCGGGGACGAAGGTAGTGACCTCGGCCACTGCTCCCTCCTCGATGCGCAACACGTCGAGCGCCAGCGCCCGGTACTCAGAGTCCCCGGGCCGGCGCAGGTAGATGGCTACCGCCGGCTGTCCGTTAGCCCGCGTGACCACGCACCGCATGCGGCCGAACGCAGCCGAACCGAAGCCTCCTTGCACCCAGAAGCTCACGATCGACCGGCCGCCCACGTACAAGCCCGGCTCCGGCGGCATCGTGAAGCGTGCGTCCTCGCGCAGCAGCATGACCATCGCGTCGGCATCGCCCTGCTCAGTCGCGTCCAGGTAGCGCTGCAGCAACGCACGCTCTTCCTCGCTCGGATCCGAGCCGGGTGACCACTCGAGCCGCCGGGCCGGCAGGTGCTTCTTCAGGGTTTCCCGCGCGCGCTGGAGCGCGCTATTCACGGAGGGCACGCTGGCCTCGAGCAGCGCAGCGGTCTCCTTCGCCGACCAGCCGAGCACATCTCGGGAGATCAGCACTACCCGCTGCCTCGGCGGCAGGTGCTGGATAGCGACGATGTACGCGAGCTCGATCGTCTCCTTGTCGACGACCGCGGCATCCGGCTCCGCGTCGCTGGTTGCGACACCCTCCAGCAGCTCGTCCGGGTACGGCTGTAGCCATGGCACCTCGGACGGGTACGCCGACGACGACGAGAGCACGCGCTCCGGGCGCCGTGCGAGGGCATCGAGGCATGCGTTCGTCGCGATGCGATACAGCCAGGCGCGGAACGTAGAGCGGCCCTGGAAGCTCGCGCGCGCCCGCCACGCTCGGAGGAACGTCTCCTGCACCAGATCCTCGGAGTCCTCGAACGAGCCGAGCATCCGGTAGCAGTGCACCTGCAATTCCTGCCGGTGTCGCTCGACGAGGGCAGCGTACGCGGCCCCGTCGCCCTCGCGCGCAGCGGCAACGACCGCGCTCTCCTCGGCGCGAGGCCGTCCGGCCTCGACGCTGTTCACGGAGCGGGCCTCCGTGCCCGTAGTGCGACCTGCCTTGTGCAACTCATCGGACGATATGACTCCTGGCCGGCGCAGAAGTCATCACTCGCCACCGTGTGCGCCACAACGTTGACAACCGCTCGCCCAGACGAAAGGCTGCCACCGACAGGAGGGAGATGCCGGGCACCGGAGCGGGGGCATCTCTGCGGCGCAACGGCCAGAGGGGCGCTGCTTTCCCTGCCTGGAACCCGATCGGCCGCGGGGCGCTCTGGCTGGCGGTGATCGCGCTGACAGGCTTGGCTTCGCCCGCGGCCGACGCCGGCCAGAGGCCGGGACCTTCTCCGGAACCGTCCTCCGAGACGGAAACGCCGGCACCTGTCGAGCTCTGGTCACAGTTCCCGCTCGGGGAGCCTCAGCGCGCCGAGCCACCTACTGCGCCTGTGGGGCCGAGGCCGCCCGCTCCGCCCGGCCTGCCCGCGGCGGCGCCGACGCCTGGAGACTCCCGCGACGACATCAGCGTGCCGCGCGCGCTGTTTCTCGTTGCCGCCCTCGGCGGCCTGCTCCTGGCCCTTGCTCTTGCTTTCGTCCGCCGCGCGCCGCAGACGGCCGGGACGCACGAGCCACACTCCGCCCCACTCCCATCGCAGCCGGCTACTCCGCCTGCGGCACCGGCCGAGCGGGTCGACGGGGGGCGGCCTCCGAGCCTCGACGGGATCGCCGCGGAAGAGGAGGAACGCCGGCAGAGCCTCAGCGAACTGCAATCCGTCCGCGAGGAGGCAAGCGGCTACGTTCGGCTCGGCACCGATGAGCTCGGAGCCCGCGCAGCTCGGCTCGAACAGCTCGTCGCCGACGTGCTCGCGCAAGACGACCGCGACGTCGCGAAGCCTCGGGAGCCAACCCGGCAACCCGATGCGGAAACGGCCGTCGGCTGCCTCCTTTTCGTCCCGACCGACGAGGGCTACAGCCTCGTCGGCCACGAGGGCGAGGCGCCCGCGCCGGGCAGCGTCGTGAACGGCGTTGAGCTCGGCGTCGACGGCAGCTTCTACGTCGCCAGGTTGGGCCCCTCTCCACTCCCTTCGGACTCCAGGAGGTGCGCCTATCTCGAACGCAGATGACCAACGTCCACTTTGCCCACGGCAGCGTCGGCGGCCCGTGCTGCCTCACCAAAAGGAGTCGCTATGACCGACCAGCATCAGAGGATCGCCGCCGTGAACGGGGCCGTCGGCGAGTCCCGCCGCCGGTTCCTGAAGACCGCCGTCGCGGCCGGTGGGACGCTCACCGTCGGGGGCGTGCTGATCGGCGGGCTGCCGAGGCTTGCCGCTTCGGCGGCGTCGCCAAGCCAGGACGCCCGCATCCTGAACTTCGCGCTCCTGCTCGAGCAGCTGCAGGCCGCCTTCTACGACGAGGCGGTTGCGAGAGGTGCGCTACAGGGGGAGCTGCGTCAATTCGCTCGAATCGTCGGCGGGCACGAGCGGGCTCACGTCGGCTTCCTCGAGCAGACGCTCGGGGCGAAGGCCCGGCGGGCACCGCGGTTCGAATTCGGTGAGGCGACTGCTGGCCGAGACGAGTTCGTCGCCTCGGCGATCGCCCTCGAGGACGCCACCGTGGGCGCCTACAACGGACAGGCGACCAACCTGACGAGCGGTGCCCTCGGCGCCGCCGCCAGAATCGTGTCGGTCGAGGCGCGCCACGCCGCGTGGATCCGCGACATCGCCGGCAAGCCGCCCGCCGCGGACGCGACCGACGCACCGTTGGGCGAGGCTCAAGTCCAGGCCGCCGTCCGCAAGACCGGCTTCGTAAAGTCCTAGCGAAGGAGAGAGCAATGTCCGATCTGACGCTCGAGCACATCGATCAAGACGGCGCGTTCTCCGAGGCACTCGACCGAGTCGCCCCCACCTCGCGGGCGGACTTCATCCGCAGGGCGACGGTAGGTGGCGCAGCGCTGATTGCCCTGCTGGCGGCCACAGACGAGGCAGAGCCCGCCACGGCGAACGACGTCGACATCCTGAACTACGCTCTGACCCTCGAGTATCTGCAGGCCTCGTTCTACACGGAGACGGAGCGCGCCGCTGCGCTGGGCCCCCGCGCCGCTGAAGCCGCGCGCGTGGTGGGAGGCGTGGAGCGCGCGCACGTGAAGGCGCTGCGCAAGGTGCTCGGCGCCGCCGCGGTCAAGCGCCCGTTCTTCAACTTCCGCGGCACCACGGAGGACGAGCGGCAGTTCCTCAAGACGGCCGTCGCCTTCGAGGATCTGGCCGTCGCCGCGTACAAGGGACAGGCTGCGCGGATCGACTCGAAGGCGGTGCTCGCAGCCGCGGTCTCGATCCACTCGGTGGAGGCCCGCCATGCGGCGTGGATGCGCCACCTGTTCGGCATCGTGCCCGCGTCGAAACCGTTCGACGAGCCGATCGGCAAGCCCGAGATCCTGAGGATCGTCGCCTCGACGCGTTTCATCGCGTCACGCCCACAAACCGCCCGCACGGGAGTCCCGCGGTACACGGGCTGACACGAACCGACCTCCGGACGCGGGGCACGCTGGCCCAGACGCTCGTGCTCATAGTGGCCGTTGTCGCGCCGTTGCTCGCCCTCGGCTTCGCGTCGCGATCCGGATCCGGGGGCACTGTCGCAGCGCCTCTGCCGGCCGCGCCGAGGCCCGCGTTCCGGGTTCCACAGCCCACGCCGCTGCAGGATCCCGCCTTCCTCTCCCGCTGGTCACCCGTGCTGCGTACGACGCTTGCACGCACGGCACCGTCCGCGGGCGCCGGCGTCGAGACGCAGCTCTCGACCCGCACGGCCGAAGGGACCGCGAACATCGTCCTGGTGCTCGACGGGCGCGCCGAGGACGCGGCCGGCGACCTGTGGGTCGAGGTGCGACTGCCGGTTCTGCCGGTCGGGAGCACCGGTTGGGTGCCTCGCCGCGACCTGGGCGGCTACCACCTGGTCCGCACGCATCTCGTTGTCGACCGAGCGCGCCTCCGGGCAACGCTCTTCTCCGAGGGGCGGCCGATCTTCAGCGCCGCGATCGGAATCGGAAAGGCCCGCTGGCCGACGCCGGCCGGCGAGTTCTACGTCCGCGGCAGGCTGCGCAGCCTCAGCCCCTTCTACGGCCCGCTCGCGTTCGGAACGAGCGCGCGCTCGGCCGTTCTGACCGACTGGCCCGCCGGCGGCTTCGTGGGCATCCACGGCACGAACGAGCCGGAGCTACTGCCGGGCCGCGTCTCGCACGGCTGTATCCGGCTGACGAACGAGGAGATCCTCCGGCTGGGCCGGCTGCTGCCGGTGGGGACACCGCTGACGATCGTGTGATGCGGAGGCTCACACTCGCGCTCGCCGCCGCCGCCGGCCTCTCCGTGCTCGCCGCCTCGGTTGCCGCCGGACAGAAGCCGGAGCGCGCACCAGACCCGGACGAACCACCGACGGCGGCGGAGCTCTGGGAGCGATTCCCGCTCGGGACGGCCGAGATCGTCCCCCCCACGCCCGCGTCTCCCGCCGCCGACGCGCCGCCGGCGCCCGCGAGACGCCCCGAGCTTCCTCGCTCGACGTCCGACGACTCCAGCCTCTCCTCGCTACTGGTCGCGGTGACCGTGGGAGGTGCGGTGGCGCTGCTCGCGGCGGTCTTCTTGACCCGCCGGCGAGCGGGTGACCTGCCCGCGGGGGACCGCATGCTCGCTGTTCTGGACGAGCAGGACGCCCGGCTCGCGGCCCTGCAGGCCGGCCTCGTCGAGCGCCGCGCCGAGCGCGCCCGGGCGCTTGCATCCCGGCCTGCCCGATGCGATATGGTCACCGTCCAGCCCCCGCCAGATACCGGGCTGGCCTCAGAGCCGTCGGAGGGACACATGGGAGAGGTGGATCACGCGGCCAATGAAGCCGTAGGCGACGCCGAAGGGCGCAACTACGGCGATATCGGTAACCGGGTCGACAAGATCCTCGCCGCCGCCGAGCAAGCGGCCGAGCAGATCCGCGCCGATGCGCAGGAGGAGGCCGCGGCCATCCGCCGCCGCGCCGAGGAGGCGTCAGCCGCGCGCCTCCAGCAACTCGAGCGGGAGACCGAGCAGCTTCGTGCCGAGGCCGACAGCTACGCGCGCGACACGCGCCAGACGGGGGACTCGTACGCGAGCCAGCAGCGCCGTCAGGCGGAGGAGGAGGTCAACCGCATGCTCGAGGAGGCGGAGACGCAGGCCAGAGCGACGCGCGAGGCGGCCGAGGTGATGGCGCAGCGGATCGAGGCGGACGCTCGGGCCGGCCAGGTGCAGCTGCGCGAGCACGCAAAGACGGTCCACGCACGCATGCAGCGCGCTGCCGCCGGGCTGCGCGACATGGCCGAGCAGATGGAGGAGCTGCTTCAGGCGCAGTTGCGGGAGGCCGGCGACGACTCGCTCGTCGAGGCCCTCGACCCGCAAGGCAGGCGCGTGCCGCAGAGCTGAGCAGCGCCGCATGCCCACTGCGGCGAGCGGGTCGTCGCGATGGCCTCGTAGCCGGCGGCGTTAGGCTGGACGGTGATGGCGGTGGCCACCGTCGATCACGTCGTCTCACGTGGCGAGACCATCTGGGCCTTCGGCCCCGATCTGGAGCCGGTGCTCGAGGTCGAGCCGGGGCAGACGGTCCGCTTCGAGACCAACGACTGCTTCAGCGGCCAGATCCGCAGCGAGGCCGATCTCGTCACCGAGATCGACTTCGAGCGGGTGAACAGCGCGACGGGCCCCGTCGCCGTGCTCGGCGCCGAGCCGGGCGACTCGCTCATCGTCGACATCCTCGAGGTCGAACCGGTCGAACAGGGCGTGGCGACCCTGATTCCAGGTTTCGGGCAGCTGACCGACCATGTGCGCTCACCGGTGACCCGTGTCTTCAGGGTCGAGGACGGGTGGATCGAGATGAACGAACGGGTGCGCTTCCCTGCGCGGCCGATGGTCGGTGTCGTCGGCGTCGCCACGGACGGCGAGCGCCTGACGAACGGCCTCGCGGGACGCCACGGAGGGAACCTCGACAACCACCTGCACGGACCCGGCGCGCGTATTTACTTCCCCGTGCACCGGCCGGGCGGCATGTTCGCCGTCGGTGACATGCACGCGTCGATGGGTGATGGGGAGATCTGCTTCACGGGCGTCGAGATCGCGGGCGAGGTGGTCTGCCGCTTCAACGTCTTGAAGGGCAAGCAGGCGACATGGCCCGTCACCGAGCTCGAAGGGCGCTGGGTGGCGCACGCCACCGCGGACGAGCTGCCCCAGGCGCTCGAGCTCGTGGCCCAGGAAGCAGCGCGGCTACTCGTCGACGAGTGGGAGTTCACGATGGAGGACGCATTCATCTTTCTTTCGGTCGCGTGCGACATCGGCATCGCACAGGCGTGCAAGCCGGCGCCCGGCTTCGGAACGATCGCGCGCTTCTCGATCCCCAAGATCGACGCCACGCCGCGTCCGTTTCGGGCTAGCAGCTGACCACGAACCGACCCTGCTCCTCGACGACTTCGGTGCCGAGGGAGCGGCATGCAGCCTGCAGGCGCCGGCCGATCCACTCCGCCTCGCCGCCCCGCGCGAGCCGTGTATGGCAGAACTCGAGCTTGAGCGGCACGGCCTCGATTCTTGTCGGGCCGCCACCGTCGAGCTCGACGAGGTAGAGCAGGCCGAGGTCGTTGCGCAGCCGCGGATCGACCGCGTAGTCGTCGAGAAAGTCGCCCAGGTCGTAGAGGACGCCCTCCTCGACGCCGTGGAAGACGTGCGCCGAGTGGCCCGCGACGAGGGTCGCGCCCGCATCATGAAGCCGGCGCGCAGCGCGGCGCACCGCTGCGGTCGGCTCGGTCGTCATGTTCGGGCCCCAGTGCGGGGTGACGAGCACGGCGTCCGCGTCGGCCGCGCCGATCGCGTCTGGCACCCAGTCGAGGCCGTACGCGATGCCGGGCGACCCATCTCCGGCCGCGTATTCCGCGGGATGGTCGCTGTACCCGAGCACAGCAAGCCGAAATCCGTCTGCCTCGAGCACTTCAGGTCTGCAGGCCGCCTCACGGTCGACGCCGGCTCCGACCCAGCAGATCCCTGCTGCGCGTAGATGCTCGAATGTGTCGAGCAGCGCATCCTCGCCGAAGTCGAGCGCGTGGTTGTTCGCGAGGGTGACGCAGTCGACTCCGAGCCGGCTCAGCACCTCCGCCGCAGGCGGCGGCGCGCGGAAGAAGAACGGCTTCTGGGGATCAGGCCACGGCCGGCCTCCCTCGGAGATGCAGCACTCGAGGTTGAGCACGAACAGATCGGCTTCCTTCGCCAGGGCGACGAGGTCGTCGGCAAGGACGGACTCGGGCCCGTTCGCAGCGATGGCCTCGGCGACACCACGGCCGAGCATGGTGTCGCCCGCCAGCGCGAGTGTCACCTGGCCCCTACGCATGGAGGGCTCGCCTGTCGACGAGGAACGTGCCGGCTCATGCTCGGTCGGGACGCGGCCGCCCATGGGTGCTGCATATTCACCGCGGACGGGAGGCGGGCGCCAGCCGCCCTCGCTCGGACCGGCCTAGGCGAAGAGAGCGTCCGCCACGCCGCTCAACAATCGCTCTGGCTTTAGCGCGCGCCGGGCGGCAAAGACTCGTCCAGAATCTCGCGCGCGTGCGCGAGCAGCTCTTCTGGGAGGAACGGCTTGCGGAGCAGCCGCATTTCGGGGGGCAGCTGTCCTCCGTGCTCCACGAGCTCGTCGCCCGTATAGCCGGAGATGAACAGCACGCTCAGCTCAGGCCGCTCGGCAGTGAGCCGAGCCGCGACTTCGTCACCCGACATGCCAGGCATTGCGATATCGCTGATGAGAAGCTGGATGGCTTCGTCATGCTCGTGGGAGGTTTCGATCGCTTCGCTTCCCGAGCTCGCCTCGAGGACCGTGTAGCCCGCCTCGGCGAGAACGAGAGTTGCCAGCAGCCGAATCCCGTCGTCGTCCTCGACCACCAGCACGGTCTCCGAGCCCGAGCACACGCGCGGGATGCGCGCGTCGCCGTTCGTCTCGGGCACCGGGGCCTCCCGCTCGACTGCCTCGTCAAGCTCGGGGAGGTAGATCGAGACCGTCGTGCCGCGGCCTGGCTCGGTACGCAGAACGACTCGGCCGCCGCTCTGCTCGACGATTCCTTCGATCGACGAGAGCCCTAACCCCGTGCCGACCCCGACTGGCTTGGTGGTGAAGAACGGCTCGAAGGCGCGTTCCTCCGTCTCCTTGTCCATGCCGATGCCCGAGTCGTGGACGGTGAGGACGATGTAGGAGCCGGCATCCAGGCCGTCTGGCGGCTCCCCGGAGCTGCGGGCGGTCTCGATGGTCAGCGGGCCGCCGCGAGGCATGGCATCACGGGCATTGACGGCGAGGTTGAGGATGACCTGCTCGATTTGACTTGGATCAACCTCGACGAGGCCGAGATCCGGCTCCAGGTTTGTCTCGAGCTCAATGGGATCCCCGATGAGCGGCCGCAGCAGCCCCAGCATCCCCTCGACGATCTCGTTGAGATCGGCCGGCACCGACTGCAGCATCTCCTTGCGCGCGAAGGCGAGGAGCTGATGCGTCAGTGCCGCCGCTCGGCGGCCGGCGCGTTCGATCTCCAAGGTGTACTCGTAGCGCGGATCGGTCTCGCCGAGGCCCTTCATGATCAGCTGGTTGTAACCCAGGATGCCCGTCAAAATGTTGTTGAAATCGTGCGCCACGCCGCCGGCGAGCCGTCCGATCGACTCCAGCTTCTGCGCCTGCCGCAGCTCATCTTCGAGACGGCCCCGCTCCTGTTCCGACGTCTTGTGCACGGTGACGTCCTCCTGAACGGCGACGTAATGCGTGATGTTGTGGGACGCATCGCGGATGGGGCCAACGCGAAAACCGACCCAGAACGGCGTTCCATCCTTGCGGTAGTTCACCGTCTCGCATGAGAACGTCTCGCCCCGCGCGAGCCCCCGTCGGAGCCTTGCCATCGCCAGCCGATCGGTCTCGGGTCCCTGGAGCAGGCGGGGCGTCCGTCCCAGCACGTCCTCGAGCTCGTAGCCGGTCATCGCAGTGAAGGCTGGATTGACGTAGACGATCCTCGGCCCGGGACGGTCGAGCTCGGCCGCCGTCACCACCACCGATTCCGTCGCCTGCTCGACCGCTGCCCTGAAGAACCGGAGCTCCTCGAGCGTGCGGTGATGCGATACGGCATAGCGCAGGGCCCGCTCGAGCAGCGCGGCGTCGGTGCGGCCCTTGACCAGGAAATCGCTGGCGCCGGCCCGCATCGCCTCGACGTCGAGCCTCCGACTGGCCTGTCCGGTCATGAAGACGATCGGAACGGTCGCGCCGCCCTCGAGCGCAGCTCGGACGAACTCGATGCCGTCGCGCGAACCGAGCCGGTGATCGAGCAGACACACGTCGTACTCGCCGGTTTGGATCGCCGCTACGCCCTCGTCGTATGAGGCGATCCAGTCGAGGTCGTACGCGAGATCTCCAATTTCGGCGAGCAGCTCGCCCGCCAGGAGAGCGTCCTCTTCATCGTCCTCTACGAGGAGGACGCGAACGGGATCCGCGGCCAAGTTAGCCGTCCTCGGCTTCGGGGAGGCGCGCGAGGTGCAGCCAGTAGTGCTCGATTCCGCTCACTCCATCCGCCAGGGCGCGGTAGTTGCGCGGCTTCGTGATGTACGAGCTCGCCCCGAGCTCGTATGAGCGGCGGACGTCGATCTCGGCGTTTGAAGTGCTGAAGACGACGACTGGGATGGAGCGCAGATCAGGATCGCCCTTGAGCTCGGCGAGCACTTCCCAGCCGTCCTTTCGCGGCATTCTGAGATCGAGCAGGATCAGGTGCGGGCGCGGCGCCGCTCCGGGCTCCGCATAGGCGCCGCGGCGACCGAGGTACTCGCTCAGATCCTCCCCGTCCTCGACGAAGCGCACCTCCGCGTCGCGCGCGCTCGCTTGCAGCGCCTCTTGCATGAGCAGGCGATCGTCCTCATCGTCTTCGGCGATCAGGATGCGCGTCGGATTCGTCTTTAGGCTCATGCTCAGATTCCTCGGGTTACAAGGGTTGCCGGGACCCGTACGAGCTTGCGAGGGTTTGTCCTCCCGTGAGGTTCGCCTCTCGGGCCGCCGTTCCCTGGCGGACCGGCAGGGTGACGACGAACGCTGCACCCTCGCCGGGAGTGCTGCGAGCGGTAATGGTGCCGCCATGCCGTTCCACGATGCGGCGGCACAGCGCCAGTCCGATGCCGGTGCCTTCGTACTCGGCTCGTCCGTGCAGGCGCTGGAAGGGCTCGAACATGCGCTCGAGGTACGTCTCGTCGAATCCGATCCCGTTGTCTTCGACCACAAGCCGGCAATGGCCGCCGTTGCCTCCATCAAATGTCAGATCGGCGCCGACGCTGACTCTCGGCCTCGCGCCCGCCTTGTGGAACTTGAGCCCGTTTCCGATCAGGTTGAGCAGCAGCTGCCGCATCTGGACCGGATCTGCCTCGATCGTCGGCAGCTCGGCGACATCCACCGTCGCGCTGTATTCCTCGAGCCTCGTCTCGAGGTCGGACAGGACCTCGCGCGCGACACGCGTGAGGCTGACCGTCGAGAAGCGTTCGGCGTTCACCCCGACGCTGGAGAGCTGGAGCAGCCCGTCGATCAGCGCGTTCATGCGCGACGCCGCGCCCACCATGCGGCGCAGATAGTCCCGTCCCTGCTCGGGCAACGAGTCGGAGTAACGCGTTGTGATGCGGTCTCCGAACGTCAGGATCTTTCGCAGGGGCTCACGCAGGTCGTGCGAAGCGGTCGACGCGAACTGCTCGAGCTCCTCGTTGCTGCGCGCGAGCCGCCGAGTCAGCAACGAGCGCGCTTCGTCGGCCCGCCGCCGCTCCGTCACGTCTCGGATGAAGGAGTTGAACGTCAGGCGGCCACCCGCCCGCACCGGCCAGATGGTGAGCTCGATGGGAAGCTCATGACCTTCTCGGTGCAGGGCTACCAGCTCCATCGTCTTGCCGAGCACCGGCCCTTCTCCTGTTGCCAGGTACTTCGCAAGCCCACGCTGATGTGCCTCCCGGTAGCGCTCGGGGATGATCGTCTCGGCGAGCGATGCTCCAAGCATCTCTTCGCGCGTCCACCCGAACGTCGCCGAGGCCGCCTCGTTCCAGTCGCTCACCACCCCGTCGACCTCGATCGCAACAAAAGCGTCGTTCGACGTTCTGACGACGCCGCGGTAGCGCTCCTCGCTCTCACGAAGCGCCCCCTCAGCCGCCTTCCGCCGGATCGCAGCGCCGAGCTGCGCCGCGGCCGCCGACACGACGCTCACAAGCCGTTCGTCTTCGTCGCGCGGGTGACGGACGAAGAACTCGAGAACCGCCAGCACCTCGCCGTCTGCGGCCACGGGAACCGCCAGCGCCGCCTTGAGGCCCGCTCGCAGCGCCCACCGAGCACGCGGAAAGTTCGTATCGACAGTGACGTCGGCCACCCAGGCCGGCCTTTCCGAGCTCCACACACGTCCCGGCAGCCCCTGGCCCGGAGCGAACTCGAAGCGCTCGCTCACGATTCGAAACTGCTCGAGATCGGCAGGCCCCCTGTGCCAGCCGCAGGCGTAATCGAGGTGAGAGCCGTCACTGCTCGGCAGCCACGCGCCGCCGAGCACCCAACCGGTCGTCTCGCAGACGCGCTCGAGCGCGGCAGCGAGGGCCGACCGGACGTCCTCGGCCGAGGCAGTTGCGAGGTGGAGCGTGCCGAGGAGGTGAAGTTCTGCGTCGGCCTGCTTGCGTTCCGTGATGTCCTGCGCGCTTCCGCTCACGGAGACCTGGCCCGCTTCTCCCAGCTCCACCTCACCGCGGCAATCGAGCCAACGGATGCTTCCGTCGGTGTGCACGATGCGGTGATCGAAGGCAAAGGGCTCGCCCGTCTGGGACGCCTGCCTGATCTGCTCGTCGACCCTGGCCCGATCCGCGGCGTGCACCCGCTCGAGGAAGGACGCGTACGTGAAGTCGACCGACGGGTCGAGCCCGTAAATGAGGTAGAGCTGGTCCGACCACGTCACCCGGTCGTCGGGCACATGCCATCGCCAGCTACCTATCCGGGCGACGTGCTGGGCCTCAGCGAGCCGAGTCTCGCTCGCAAGTAGCTCCGTGAGCGAGTGCTCGAGCGCCCCGGTTCGCTCCTGCACCCGCACCTGCAGGTCGTCGCGGGTCTCCCGGAGGAACTCCTCGGCATACCCGCGCTCACGGGCGACCGCGCCGAGCAGGAGAGCTAATAGTGCCCCGGTCGCGACGAAAGTCTGCGACAGGACCAGGCTCCCGTCGGGCGAGTAGCTGGCAAAGGGGCCCGTATCGCTCGCGGTGAATGAGACGGCGATGACGGCCGTCAGGACACTCGCGGAGACTGCCCCCAGAGGACCGAAGCGCAGCGCAGCCGCGACGAGCAGCGGGAAGATCATGTACGCGAACGGCGTGTCGTCCGCGAACACGACGATCGCGACCGCCCCGAGCGGAACGAAGATCACCGCCGCCTCCACTATTCGGCGCCCGGTCGGGCGCGACCAGCGATGCGTGGCGAGCACGAGCAGGAGGGAGGCTATGAGGAGGTCTCCACAGAGGTCCCCGAGCCACCAGAGCCGCCACGCGGGATCGAGCGAGTTCCCCTCGAGCGCGCCGCCCAGGCGAAGGCTCGCCACGCCGATGGTCGCGCTCACGCTCGTGCTGACTGCGCCGGCCAACGCCAGCGCCAGCACGTCCCGCACGCGCTCGAGCGCGGGCCGGAAGCCGACCCGAACCAGGAGGTAGGCGCCCACCAGTGCTTCGAGCGTGTTCCCGGTCGCGATCCCGGCGACCGCGAGGAGAGGTGCGCCCGTCCCCACGTTGGCGAGAAACGCACCGAGGGCGACGCCCGGCCACATCCGAGCACCCCAGAGAAGGACCGCCGCGAGCGCAATCCCGGTCGGGGGCCAGACCGCGGTAATGCTGTGGTACTCGTCCGCCAGTGACAGACCGAGCTTCGCGCTGACGCAGTAGCCACTCGCGACGGCGCCGATCTTGACGGCGTCGGCGGAGGCGCGGCGCCGTGCACTCGACAAGCTGCGCTTCACGAGCGGAAAGAGCGGTGCATGTTGCGAGACAACCGTCATCTCACGGAGAATCGCCGCATAGCATTCGCACAACAAGTGTCGACTTAGAGTCGGACGCCACGACCGGCCGCAGGCCCCCGGACGCGGTCGACCGGGAGGGCGCTCGCGGTCACGGTTCGGAAGCACTCATGCCAGAGCCCTCCGCGGCCGATAGAGGCGGCGTGGAGACGCTCAAGCCGCTGCGCACCCCGAC
>DAITAO010000041.1:0-26513 GCA_036824245.1 Gaiellaceae bacterium
CAACGCGCCGCCCCTCAATAGTTTCCACGCCATCTCCCCCATGGCCGCAGTGTGGAACTAGTCGGAGGTTACAGGGCTCGTGCGGGAAAAGCCACCCACTTCCAGGACGACTCGGAATTCGCACGGCAGTTCGTCGGGGGCTGAACCTCAACCTGAGGTTCAGCGCCGCAGCCAAGACCAGCATCGGCACGGACGAAACGGGCGCCCGCGGCGCCCGTTTCATCGCGTGGTTCGGTGTGAGTACTGCTACGCGGGCACCGCGCGGCGTCGGCTGTAGAGGAGAGCCGAGCAGAAGGCGAGTGCGAGTAGCACGGCACCGCCCACCATCGCCATCACTTGGTTGTCGTTGGAGCCAGTCGCTTGGGAGCCAGCCTGGGAGGTCCCACCGTCGCCGGTGAGCACCTTCGGTGATCCGGCATTGCTATCGCCGCCGATGACCTTCGGGGAGCCGGCATTGCTGTCGCCGGCGATTGCTTTCGGGGAACCTGCGTTGCCGTCGCCCACGATCACCTTTGGGGATCCGGCACTGCCGTCTCCTGCGATGACCTTGGAGCCGGTGCCGCCGTCGCCGAGTCTTACGTGCGCCGCGGCCGGTGCGGCCAGGGCGAGTACGGCTACTGCGGTTACGCCTGCGAGGAAGAGATTTCGGATTCCACTTTTCATTACTGCGTTCCTTCCGTCTGTGACCAACCGGACGGGTTGGGGCGGTCGGATCTTCCGGCGCGCTGGTCCTCTGTGCGATTCAGCGCGAAGCTGAGGTCAGGGCCCGTTCGGCGACGGACCCTGCGGTGGCGCCGTGTTCTTGAGCGGCTCCCGGGGGCCAGCGGCTTCGGAGCCGGGAGGCCGTTGTCGGCCGGCGTGATCGGCAGCGCGGCGGCTACTACTTCCAGTCGCGGAAGGCCTCGAGCAGCGCCTCGCGCCCGCGCGGCTGGAGGTCGGTCTCGCGAAGCCGGCCGACCAGGCGGATGGTGGTGCGCATCTGGTCGAGGTAGTTGGAGCAGCCGGCGCAGCCCTCTAGATGCTCCTCGAAGCGGCGGCGGTCCGCGGGCGAGAGCCGCTGCTCGAGGTAGTCGGTCACGAGCTCGACCAGCTCCCGACAGCTCAGTGGGTCCGTGGTCGCGGAGGCGAAGGTCATCGCGCTGGTTGGTCTCGTGGAGCGCCGCCGCGTTACGCGCGTGTAACGAAGGCCCGGCGGGAAGGACAGCGCTGCATGAAGGCGATCGCCGTTCGCCCGGGCGTGCCGAACTCGATGCACCTGCGGGACGTTCCGAAGCCCTCCGTGGACGACATCCCGGACGGGCGCGGCGTGCTGGTGGAGGTTCTCCGGGTCGGCGTGGACGGGACTGACAAGGAGATCAACGCTGCCGAGTACGGCGCTGCGCCTCCCGGCGACGACTTCCTGATCACCGGCCACGAGAGCCTGGGCCGGGTCGTCGAGACAGGGCCGTCGGTGCCTGCGACGCTGCGGCCCGGCACCTATGTCGTCGCGACGGTGCGGCGCCCGGGCTCGAGCCCGTACGACGCCATCGGCCTCCAGGACATGACCACCGACGACACGTACTACGAGCGCGGCATCAACCTCCTGCACGGCTATCTGGCCGAGTGCTACGTCGAGGACTTCCGCTACCTCGTGCCGCTGCCGGACACTCTGCGGGCGGTGGGTGTGCTGCTCGAGCCGCAATCGGTCTCCGAGAAGGGGCTGCGGCAGTCGGTGGAGATCCAGCGGCGGCTCAAGATCTGGAAGCCACGCCGGGCGGCCGTGCTCGGCGCCGGCACGATCGGGCTGCTGGCAGTGCTGGCGCTGCGCCTGCGGGGCGTCGAGGTCGTGTGCTATTCGCGGCGCGAGCCGCCTTACCTAAACAGTGAGCTCGTCGAGGAGCTCGGTGCCGGGTACGTCAGCTCGAAGCAGCAACCGCTCGCCGATGTCGCCTCGGAGCACGGGCCGCTCGATCTGATCATCGAGGCGACCGGTTTCAGCCCGCTCGCCTTCGAGGCGGCCGACGCGCTCGCCAAGAACGGGGTGCTCGTCCTGGCGAGCGTGACCGGCGGCGAGCGCACCGCCGAGGTGCCTGCCGACCGCATCAACCAGGGCTTCGTGCTCGGCAACAAGGTGATGGTGGGTACGGTCAATGCGTCGCGTGAGGACTTCGAACAGGGCGTGGCCGATTTCTGCGAGGCGGAGGCTTTCTATCCCGGCTGGCTCGGCAAGCTGCTGACCACGCCGGTGCAGGGTCTCGACAACTGGGAGGAGATGCTGCGGCGCCTGACGGAAGACCGAGACGCGATCAAGGTCTTCGTCGAGGTGGCGCCGGTCGACGCGCGCGAGCGGGAGCGGGTGGTCGCCGCAGCTGCGGCTGACTAGCCCCGCGGATCCGGTTCGCCGTCCATGTACTCGACGTGCTCGAGGCGTGCGCGCAGGCCGACGCCGCGCCAGTAGATCTCGTTCGAGCGCGGGTAGTAGGCGATGTCGTTCGGGCGCCTGGTGCCGTAGAGGAGCATCGTCAGGCCGGCCGGCCCGCCGCGGAACGCGTGCGCGACTTTCGTCGCCGGCGGCCGCGCGATCACGCTTCCGGCGCGCAGGGGAATGTCTTCGCGCGCGATGCCTCGCTCCGCGGCCACTGGGGTGGGCCACAGCTCGAGCGTCCCCTCGCCCTTGAGGACCACGAACACCTCCTCCTCTTCCGAGTGACAGTGCGGCGGCGCCCCGATCCGCCCGGCCGGCAGGTGCAGCAGGTTGAGGCCGCTCTGCTGTGCCGCGGGCGCGAGCGCACACCACCAGAGGCCGTCCTCTTCCTCCCGCTCGGCCTGCGCCGCGTTGAGGATCGTCGGCGGCCGCGGCTGCGGATCCCCGAACTTGAGCGGCTCCGCTTTCGCCTCGATGTCCCACGGGTCGTCCGTCCGGCCCTCCACCCACGGCCAGCCCACGCGGATCGCGCGCGAGCGCGGTAGCCAGCCGATCTCGGTCGGGTGGTTCGTGCCGAACACGAGGTAGTCGAGGCCGTCCTCTCCCGCGCGCAAGGTGTGTTCCTCGTGGTCGGCGAGGTGGAGGATGCAGTCGCTCGGCCCGACTTCGTACACGTGCTCGTCCTGCCACGAGAGACCGGAGCCGCCGAGGACGAAGAAGATCTCCTCTGACGCGCCGTGCGAGTGCGGCGGCGTCGAGAGCATCCCAGGCTCGATGCGCACGCGGTTGACGCCCACCCCCTCCGTCCCGGCGGCCGACCCGAGCCGCTGCCACTCGGCGGCCATCTCGCCCTTCGCGCGGCGGTGCCGCTCCACGTCGTCCCAGTGGATGACGGTCACGCGCCGACTATCTCACGCGTCGCCCGCAGCCCCTCTCGGCGACCCGGAGCGCCCGCGTCCCCCACACGACTGACCGCCAGCCACGGAGTCCCGCGCCGACCCGGGCGAACCAGAACCTGTGCCAGGCACAGTGACTGAAGTGCCAGGCGAGCGGCCGATCAGGTGCAAGGTTGGCTGCACGACGCGGCTAGTGCGCGCACCGAGCAGGTGCCAGGCATGGTGACGAAAGTGTCACGCGAGTGGGCGGGCTCACGCAGCCACCTCGGCGGCGTCGAGGTAATTCTCGAGCGCGGCACGCACGCGGCTGCGCGCGCGGTGGAGCAGTACGCGCTGGTTGACCTCGGAAAGCTCGAGCAGCTCACGGACCTCCTCGCTTCCCCACCCTTCGACGTCGCGCAGTGAGATGACGGCCCGCTGCGCCGCCGGCAGCCGCTCGATCGTCTCGCGGATGACGCTCTGAGCCTCGGCGTCGAGCAGGCGCTGCTCGGGCGACTGCGCCCACGAAGCCGGGGGCGCGGACCAGCCGCCCGGCCAGCGTGCGTGGTCGGCCGGCAGGAAGCGCTCGGGCGACACGGCGGGGTCGTCGCGCTCGAGCTCTGCGGAAGCCAGTGCCGAGAACGGCACCGTGCGCGCCTCGCGCACACCCCGCGTCTTGGCGCGATTGGTGAGGATACGAAAGAGCCAGGTCTTCAGCGAAGAGCGGCCCTCGAAGCGATCGATGCCGTCGAGCACCGCGAGCCACGTCTCCTGCACGACCTCCTCGGCCACCGCCGGGCTGGACACGAACATCCGAGCGACGCGGAAGAGCGAGGCGCCGTAGCGGTCGACGAGCTGGGTGTACGCAGCCTCGTCACGCCGGCGCAGCGCCTCGACCAGCCGCTGCTCGCCGGCCTCCACGGCGCGACGCTACCACGGCCCTGCCGGACTAGCCGAGCGCCCGATCGAGGTTGAATGCGGCGCTGATCAGCGAGAGGTGCGTGAACGCTTGCGGGAAATTGCCCAGCGCCTCTCCGGTCGGGCCGATCTCTTCCGAGTAGAGCCCCAGGTGGTTCCCGTACGTAAGCATCTTCTCGTAGGCGAGCCGGGCCTCGTCGACGCGTCCGGCACGAGCGAGTGCCTCGACGTACCAGAAGGAACAGATCGAGAATGTGCCCTCGTCCCCTTCCAGGCCGTCCGGCGAGGCGGAGATGTTGTAGCGGTAGACGAGGCTGTCCGAGACGAGCTCCTCGCCGATCGCGTCCAGTGTCGAGAGCCAGCGCGGATCGGTCGGAGCGACGAACTTGGTCAGGGGCATGAGCAGCACCGACGCATCGAGCACGTCCGTGTCGTAGTGCTGCACGAAAGCGTTGCGTTTCGGGTGCCAGCCCCGCTCCATGATCTGCCGGTAGATCGTGTCGCGCTCGCGCAGCCAGCGGACGAGGTCCGCCGGCAGCCCGCGCTGGCGCGCGACCCGTATCGCCCGCTCGACTGCCACCCACGACATGAGCCGCGAGTACGTGAAGTTCTGGCGCCCGCCGCGCGTCTCCCAGATTCCTTCGTCGGGCTGGTCCCAGTTGTCGCAGACCCAATCGACGAGGTGACAGACCTCGATCCACGCGTCGTGGTAGATGGGGGTTCCGTACTTGTTGTAGAGGTAGACCGAGTCGATCAGCTCCCCGTAGATGTCGAGTTGGAGCTGGGTGGCCGCTCCGTTGCCGACCCGCACAGGTCGTGAGCCCCGGTAGCCCTCGAGGTGGTCGAGCACCTCCTCGGGCAGGTCGGCGCGCCCGTCGATGCCGTACATGATCTGGAGGGGCCCCTCGCCGCGGCCCTTCGACTCGCGCACGCGCGCCGTCAGCCACTCCATGAAGGCGCCCGCCTCCTCGGTGAAGCCGAGCCGCAACAGTCCGTAGAGCGTGAACGCGGCGTCGCGGATCCACGTGTAGCGGTAATCCCAGTTGCGCTCGCCGCCCAGCTGCTCGGGCAGGCTCGTGGTGGGCGCGGCGACGATCGCGCCCGTCGGCGCGTAGGTCAGCAGCTTGAGCGTGAGCGCCGAGCGGTGCACCATTTCTCGCCAGCGGCCCTGGTAGCGCGAGTGGCCGATCCAGCGCAGCCAGAACGAGACGGTCTCCGTGAAGAGCTCGCGAACGTAGTGCTCCGTATAGCGCGGTCGCTCGCCGTCCGCGAGAGTCTCGAGCACGAACGAGGCCGTCTCGTTGGCGCGCAGCGTGAACTCGCCGCGAAAGCCCTGGCGAGTTCGCTCGAGAGTGACCGCAGAGGCGAGCGCCAACGTGAGGTCGGGCGAGGTGAAGACGGCGCCGTGCTCGTCGACGTGAGTCTCGTGCTCGGCACGGCCGTAATCGAAACGCGGCTCCACCTCGATGCGGAAGCGCAGCTCGCCGCGGATGCCGAGCACGCGGCGGACGACGCGGTGCTTGTGCTGCTCGGCAGGCGTGCGGGCGACCGGCATGAAGTCGATGAGCTCACCGACGCCGTCGGGGGTCAGGAAGCGGGTGATGAGCACGTTGGTGTCGGGAAAGTAGAGCTGCTTGACGGTGCCGCCGGGCTCGGCCGGCGCGATGCGCCAATGGCCCCCGCGCTCGTGGTCCAGGATGGAGCCGAACACACTCGGAGAGTCGAAGCGCGGCGAGCAGTACCAGTCGATCGTGCCGTCCGTGCCGACGAGGGCCACCGTGTGGAGGTCGCCGATCACGCCGTGGTCTGCGATCGGTAGGTAGCCCTCGCTGGGAAGCGTTGCGCTCTGCTGCTCGGGCACGGCACCAGTCTCGGTCATCTGCCCGACACAGTCGCCGCGGTGCCGACGCGCGTTACAGCGGCCCGTCAGTCGCGCACGAGGACGGCGCGCGCGGGCGCGCCGTCGGAGCCGACCAGCTTGAGCGGCAGGCAGATGAGGCGGTACTCGCCCGGCTCGACGCCGCGCAGGTCGAGACCCTCCACCGCGATCACGTCCGCAGCGAGCAGGACGCGGTGCGCGTCCAGGTCGCCGATCGAGAGGTAGTCCAGCCCGACGAGCCGCGCGCCGCGCTCGACCAGCAGGGCCGCCCCGTCCCCGGTCAGGTGCACGAACTCGTGCGAGAACTCGTCCCGATCCCAGAGTTGCGAGTTCGGGGTCTTGAAGAGCAGCCGCTCGGCGACCGGCAGGTCGAGTGCCTGGAGCGCCGCAACGTCGAGCAAACCGTGCACGCCGGTCGCGTCCACCACCTGTACCGGCCCGATGAGCGCGTCGAGCGGCAGGCTCTCGGCCCCCGGCGCGCCTTCGATGAAGTGGATCGGCGCGTCGATGTGCGTGCCCGAGTGGACGCCGAAGTCGAGCCGGCTGATGTTGGCGAGCGCGCCGTCGGCGATTGCGCTGACCCGCTGGAGACGCACCTCGGGATCGCCGTCGTACACGACCATCCCCTCACGAACCGGCACGGTGATGTCCAGGATCTCCAACCCCTGGGTAGTCGCCACGGCCGGCGCACCGTTACGCAGGTGTGTAACGCGAGCGTCGCCGGAGAGACGTGACCGAAGCATGGCTGACCGGTTCGACGCCGTGGTGCTCGGGGCCGGCCCAGCGGGCGAGGCGTGCGTGAGCACGCTCCTGCGTGGCGGCGCGAGCGTGGCGATGGTGGAGCGCGAGCTGATCGGCGGCGAGTGCACGAACTGGGCCTGCGTGCCGACGAAGACGCTGCTCCGCCCGCCGGAGGTGCTCCGCGAGAGCCGCCGGGCGGCCGGGGTCGCCGACACAAGGCTCGAGTTCGGCCCGCTTGCCGAGTACCGCGACTACATGGTCTCGAACCACGACGACACCAAGCGCGTCGAGAGCTACGAGAGTCGCGGCGTCACGGTCGTGAAGGGCGACGGCCGGCTCGACGGGCCCGGACGCGTGCTCGCGAACGACCGAGTGCTGGAGGCCGAGCATGTCGTGGTCGCAACCGGCTCGGAGCCGCTCATTCCGCCTCTCGACGGTCTCGAGAAGGCGGGCTACTGGACAAATCGCGAGGCATCGAGCCTCAATGAGATCCCCGAGAGCGCCGTGATTCTGGGCGGTGGCCCGGTCGGCATCGAGCTCGCACAGTTCCTCGCACGCTTCGGCTGCGGCGTGACCGTCGTGCACAAGCCGGACCGCCTCGTGAACCGTGAGGATCCGCAGCTTTGCGGCCTGCTCCGGGAGCAACTCGAGGAGGACGACATCGAGGTGCGCACCGGCGTCGCCGGCGAGCGCGTGCAGGTCGACGACGGCGAGCGCGTGCTCGCGCTCTCGGACGGGTCTGAGGTGCGCGGCAAGGTGCTGATCGTGGCCGTCGGCCGCCGCCCGCGCACGGGCGGCCTCGGCCTGGAGACGGTGGGCGTCTCCCCCGGCCCGCACGGCATCGAGGTCGACGAACGCTGCAGCGCTGCCGAGCGCGTCTGGGCGATCGGCGACGTGACGGGCCGGATGATGTTTACGCACCGCGGCAAGTACCAGGCGCGCGTCGCCGCGGCGAACATCCAGGGCAAGGAGCGGAAGGCCGACTACCGTGCCGTTCCACGCGTCGTCTTCACGAGCCCTGAGATCGCTGCCGTCGGGCTGACCGAGGCGGCCGCCCGCGAGAAGGGCATCGACGTGCAGACGGCCGTCATCGACCTGCCCAAGACGATCTCGCGTCCCTACACGTACGAGCGCGATGCGCGCGGCACGCTCGGCGTGGTTGTCGACAAGGAGCGCCAGGTGCTGGTCGGCGCGTGGGCGCTCGCGCCGCTCGCGGGCGAGTGGATTCACCAGGCGGTGCTCGCCATCCGCGCCGAGGTGCCGCTCGACGTGTTGAACGACACGGTCGCGCAGTTCCCCAGTTACAGCGAGGGCTACCTGAGCGCCTTCCGCGAGCTGGACTAGTTTGGCTTGATCTCTTAAGCAGCCCTTAGGCGGCACCTGCTTGACTGTCGGGCGAAGCAACCGACGGAAGGAGGTGCTTCATGCGGACAGCCGTGCTCGGCCGGTGGCGAATCATGCTCGCCCTGGTCGTCGCGCTGGTTGCGGCGGCGGCCGTCTGGACGAACGTGGCCGGCGGCGGGTCGGACTCCGGGCAGCGCCCGGCCGACCAGGCTCCGGCTTCGGCGAAGCGCTCCGGAGACGCCGGCTGGCTGACGCAAAATGACGGCAAGCGGCATGGCGACCGCGGCGACTGCCCCGAGCGGGGCGGCGGCGAGGCGCTCATGACCAACGCCGACATCTAGCGCCCGGGAGGCGGCTGCGCATCGGCGCAAGAACGAGAAGCAGTACGAGGCCCTGAAGGACAAGGGAATGTCCCAAGCAGCGTGCGGCGAAGATTGCGAACTCGCCGGGCGCCTCGAGCCGCGGCGGCAAGAAGTCCGCGACTGCCCGTAAGAGCAGCTAGCCCGTTCGGAAAGTCCGCGCTGCCGGGCCGGCTGCGATTGCCGGCGCGGTCCACGACGGTGACCGTAACGCGGTGCAAGCCGGCCCGGCCAGCCTTCCAGCGCGAACGTTCGAGTTCCCGTCGCTTGCTGCACCTCGTAGCGGCGGTTCCGCGAGAAGGCGCCGAGCGGAATCGAACCGCTGTAAATGGCTTTGCAGGCCATCGCCTAACCACTCGGCCACGGCGCCGGGACGGTCCATCGTAGCCGCGGTCTCCCACGACTACTTCACGCGCGCGAAGGGAACGTTTTGCGCGTGAGCCAGGAGAGCCTGTTCACCACCGGCGACACCGCGGGCACAGCCGCCGAGTTCCTCCCCGACTCTCTTACGCTGCCCAAGCTGCGTGAGGCAGCGGCGGGCTGCCGCGCTTGCGACCTCTACAAGACGGGCACGCAGACCGTGTTCGGGGAAGGCACCAAGACGGCGGAGGTCATGTTCGTCGGCGAGCAGCCCGGCGACCAGGAGGACCTCGAGGGCCGGCCGTTCGTCGGCCCCGCGGGCCGGCTGCTCGACCGCGCGATGGAAGAAGCCGGCATCGACCGCTCGCTCGCGTACGTGACGAACGTCGTAAAGCACTTCAAGTTCCAGGTGCGCGGCAAGCGGCGAATCCACCAGAAGCCGAACTGGGCCGAGATGACCGCCTGCCGGCCGTGGCTCGACGCCGAGCTCGCCGTCATACAGCCGCGCGTGCTCGTCTGCCTCGGTGCAACTGCGGCGCAGGCACTGCTGGGCCGTCAGTTCCGCGTGACGCGACAGCGCGGACAGCTCATCGACTCGCCGCTTGCGCCGAGCGTCATGGCAACAGTGCATCCGTCCGCGATCCTGCGTGCTGAAGAGCGCGAGAAAGAGTTCGCAGCCTTCGTCGACGACCTCCGCACGATCGCCGGAGTCATCGCGGGCCGCTGACTGGGTCACACCCGCGCGCACGTACGGTCACACACTCGACACGTTGCCTGGCACCGCACTCACGGCGGTGGCCAGCAATGCGAACCCAGTGGCAGACGGATTGACGCCGGCCGTGACGCACTCGCGCGCGCAAGCCGTCACGGGTCCGCCACCGTGCCTGGCACCGGTTGGGGTTGCAGGCCGCGCACGAGCGCGGCGTAGACAGCGGCGACCGCGGCGAGCAGGAACGCCCATGCCAGGCTGAGCTCCGGGCGTAGGAACGACGGAATGCGATGGTCCGTCGTGCCCCGCTTGACGAGCTGCTCGAGCCAGAAGTCCTGGGCCGCGTTGAGCACGCCGTACACGAACAGCCCTGCGACGGCGACCGCGAGCCACCGCCGTAGCGCCGGTCTGCGCAGCTCCGCGAGCAGCCGCGACAGCATGAGGGCAGCCACGGCGAAGAGCGCGCCGTCCAGCCCGTGATGGCGGCCCAGATGCACCGCGCGCAGCTGCGGGTCACCGGGTTCCGGACGCGGCTCGCCGGCCAGGAACACGTCGCCGAGCACAGGCGCGTCTGAGATGTAGAAGCCGAGCTCCGCCCACACCCACGGAAGCGACACGGCCGCGATCGCAACCGCGACGACGATGCGCGCGCGATCGAGCTGCCCCAACGGCACCGCACGCCCCGCGCCGCCCGCGCGCAGCGCCAACACCGTGAGCGCGACCACGGCCGCGACACCGAGCGCGGGCAGGACATTGACCGCCTTTGCGTCCAGGTCGGCCTCGTCGACGACGCCGGGGATCACGACGACGAGGCAGAGCAGCACGGCCAGGCCACCTACCGCAAGCAACAGTCTCTTGCTTGCCACGCCGAGCAGGCGGTCGAGGGCGACCGGGAGAATTGCCAGCGCAACGAGCGCGACGGGGAAGTTCAGAAAGACGAGCGCCCGGCTGAGGCCGCCTTCCAGTCCGGACCCGCTCACGTGGTAGAGCTCGTCTGCCGGAAGCCTGGCGTAGGTGACGAGCGTGGCGACGCCGACGAGCGCGAACAGGCCCCAGACAGCCATGACCTCCACGAGGCCCGGCCGCGGCTCAGCGCTCATCGCCGGACGAGGCTCATGATGAGCGCCAGCGCGCCCGCCGCTGCGACAACGCCGACCACTTGCAGCGCGAGCCCGCCCGGCGGCTCGATGGCCGCGACGGCCAGCAGGAGGGAGCCGACCACCACCGAGCCGACGAGCAGCCCGACGATCGTGCCGAGGCGCCGCGCGACCAGATCGCCGCCCTCGATCACCGAGGTGCGGAGCTCGAGCGAGAGGAAGGCGAGCTCGGCGAAGAGCAGCAGGCCTGCCCCCCAGACGACGGCGCGTGTGTCGAGCGCCCAGCCGAGCTCGTCGCTCGCGATGCCGAACTCGACCGCCAGGGTGGCAAGTGCCAGACCGACGAGCATGGGCTGGCTGCTCGCCATGCCCGCGAGCCCGAGCACGAGCGCCGCGACACCCAGCGACCAGAGCGCGCCCGGCTCGCGCTCGCTCACGAGCGCCGGGTAGGCGACCAGCGGCGCGGCGGCGGCGAGCGCCGCCATGGCGACGCCTATGCGCGTGCCGTTCTTGCGAAGCGCCTGAATCCCTCCGCCTCCTCCAGTGCACGAACGAGCGGCGTTCCCTCCCGCCACTCGACAACGCTCACCCCGGCGCGCTGGAAGCGCGCGCGCAGAGCGTCGCGGTCCATCTGCCAGAGCCTGTGCGCCAACTCGTCGATCTCGTCCGGCCCGGGAGCGGCGAACGGCACCGGCGACACCTCGACCACCGCGAGGTCGAAGCCGCGGGCGCGCAGGTCGAGCAGCGCGTCGACGGCGCGCGCATCGAGCAACGGCGTGAGCGCCACGACGAGCGCCTGCGGCGGCAGCGTCCGCCTCGGGATGACGTCGATGTCCTTCCACGCGTAGTTCTCGATGATCTCCGTATCGAGCAGCGAGTCGACGATGCGGTAGCGCTGCACGATCCCGGAGCCGGGCAGGAACCAGCGCAGCACGCCCCCGAACGAGACGAGCCCGACCCGATCGCGCTGCTCGAGGTACTCGCCCATCAGCGACGAGGCGGCACGCACGGCGAGGTCGAGCGTGCCTGCGCCGGCGCGGCGGGCCTCCACGAACGTGTCGAGGAAGAGCACGATGTCCGTGTTGCGCTCGGGGTGATGCTCGTTGACCCAGAGCTCGCTGCGCCGGGCGCTGGCCCGCCAGTTGACTCGGCGGACGCGGTCGCCGTAGGCAAACGGACGCAGGTCCGCGAACTCGATGCCTTCGCCCTTGCGGCGGGACACGAGATTGCCCGCGTACACCTGTGTTTCTCGCGGGCGCACGACGAAGCGCAGTGCCTCCTCACGCGGGTAGACCTTGAGGGCCAGGCGCTGCTCGAAGCGCCGCTCGAAGACGAAGAACCCGAAGCGATCGCGCGCCCGCGCGTGGACGTCCGCGAGCACGTACGCGCCCCAGCGCTCGCAGCGGAGGCGAAAAGCGAGCTCGCGTTCGCCCTCGCGCAGCCCGAAGGCGACCGGGTTCGGTGTCTCCTCGGCCACGGAGAGGCCGTTCGGTAGCGTCAGCAGCAGCTCGACGTGCTCGACCGACGTCGTCGCTCGGACCTCGATCTCGACCGTCACCTCCTCGCCCTCCAGAGCGCGCTCCCGGTCGAGCTCCACGTGCAGCCGGAGCTCCGGAGTGCGCAGCGAGGCGAAGTCGAGGGCGAGCACGAACCAGAACGGCGCGGACACCAGGGCCAACTCGGGCCGGTGCGCAACCAGCGCTGAGAGCATTCCGAAGGCGGCGAGCGCCGCATAGGCGACCAGCTTGGGTGAAGCGCTGCGCGTCAAGCGCCGATCGGCTCGGCGTCCTGCGCAGGGGGCGTTGGCACCGAGTCGAGCACCTCTTGCACGACATCCTCACCGCGCACGCGCTGCACCCAGAGCTCCGGGCGCAACGCCAGCCGATGGGCAAGCGCGGGGATGGCGACCATCTTGACGTCGTCGGGCGTGACGAAATCGCGTCCGTCGAGCGCGGCTCGCGCCCGCGAGAGCTTGAGCACGGCCAGTGTGCCGCGCGGGCTCGCACCGACCTGCACGCGCGGCGTCTCGCGCGTGGCGCGCACGAGATCGACGATGTAGTGGCCGACTGCGTCGGAGACGTGCACCTGCTCGATGGCGCGCTGCATACCCAGCAGGGTCGCCGCGTCTACGACCGGCTCGAGCTCGACCTCGTCCTCCTGCCGCTCGAGACGCCGGCCGAGCATCTCCCATTCGTCGTCGCGCGACGGGTAGCCGACCCCGATGCGCACGATGAAGCGGTCGAGTTGCGCCTCGGGCAGCGGGTACGTCCCTTCGTACTCGATCGGGTTCTGCGTGGCGAGCACCAGGAACGGCCGCTCGAGCGGGTACGTGACACCCTCGACCGTCGCCTGCCTCTCCTGCATGGCCTCGAGCAGCGCGGCCTGTGTCTTCGGCGGCGCCCGGTTGATCTCGTCGCCTAGCAGCAGGTTCGTGAAGATGGGGCCCGGCCGGAATTCGAAGTCGCCCTCGCGCTGGTTGTAGATCGAGGAACCGGTCACGTCGGAGGGCATCAGGTCCGGCGTGAACTGCACGCGACCGAAGCGCAAGCTCGTGGCGCCGGCGAACGAGCGCGCGATGAGCGTCTTCGCCAGGCCCGGGTAGTCCTCGATCAGCACGTGCCCGTCCGCGAGCAATGCAAGCAGCACCAGCTCGAGCACCTCGCGCTTGCCCACCACGGCCCGTTCGACCTCGTCGAGCACACGCGCCGAGAGCGTGGCCACGCCGTCCACGGCAACCATCTGTCTAGATCCTGTCAAGACCCTCGATCGCGGCGCGCAGCTGTTCGATCCCGAGGCCGGGACCGAACCGGTCGTGAGGCGGCTCGCGGTCCGGTCGCACGAGCTCCCAGAGCGCCGGCGGCAGCACCGCCTGGGCGGCGGCCGGCTCGCGATCGAGGTCGATGCCGCGCCGCATGGCCAGGCGATGCGCCGCTACCGCGCGCACTCGCCGTCTCAGCCGGTAGTGGAGATCGAAGGCGTTGCTCATCCCGAGGCCGACCTCGCGCTCCACGCGGGCGAGCTCGGGCAGCCTCTCCACCCGCTCCCGGCGGGGCCGCCGCGCCTCGTCGAAGGCCGACGGATGTCGGGGATTGGCGGTGCGCGTGCCCCCGAGCAGCCAGAGCAGCACAGCCCCGCCCAGGAATAGCACGTACGCCTGGACGGCCAGGTCGCGCTCGGTCGGTACGAGCGCGAGTACGGCCAGCAGCACGACGAGCGCCGCCGCTGCCGCGACGACCACCGAGACGATCCGGCCGGTCAATGCGGCGCGGCGATCAGCGGCTCCACCTCGCGCGCACGCAGCTCGTCGCGCACGGCCTCCAGCGCGTCGATCGCGTCGTCCTTCATGACTGAATCGACTTCATGGGCGCTGAACTTGGCACGTTCGAAGAGGGTCGTCAGCCGGCGCACCGCCGAGCCGCTCGCCGTGAGCTCCTCGAGCACCCTGGTGACGTATTCGTGGGGCGCTTCGGCGGGCTGCCGCGGCATCCCGTGCCGCCCAAGCACGCGCTCCATCCGTGCGTATGCCGCGATTACCGCGCGCCGCGGGTCGCGCTCGGCGCGCAGGTCGTTGAGCGTCTCGTCGAAGACGTCGGCCAGGCGGTCGGAGAGGGATGGCTCGTCGGGCGGCAGCGGCCCACGCCGGAGCATCACGACTCCGGTGGCCGTGAACGCGAGCAGCGCTCCGCCGAAGACGAGCAGGATCGGAAGCCAGTCGATGTCGACCGGCGGCTCACGATCGTCCTGGTTCTCCAGCTCTGCGAGCGGCGTGGTGGGCAGCCTCCCGCCCGCGCCTTCCTCGCCGTCGCCGTCACGCTGGTCGCGCAGCAGCGCGATCGCCGCCAGCACGGCACCGAGGAGCACGGCGCCGACCACCATCTGACCGAGCAGCTTGGGCCCGGTGCGCGGCTTCGGGCTCGGGCTCTTGCCCGGCGTGAGGCTCAGCAGTACGGTGACCAGCATCGCGGCCGCCACCACCGCGAGCACGATCAGGACGACGTTCACCAGCACGGTGGACGCCGTCTGTCCCCCGCCGTCACTGCCGCCCGCGGGACGCTCTCCGCGGCTCGCCACCACGACGACGGCGATGAGCGCGAACGCGCCGAGGACCGTGGCGACCAGCCGGCGGCCCGAGAGCGGGCGCAGCGGCTGCTGATCACGGTGCTCGAGATCGTTCAAGGCGCCTGATGGTAAGACGCCGCGCGACGCTCGGCCGTTAGCAGCGGGGACGACAGGGCGTCAACTGCAGGCGGTCAGGCGTTCGCCGCCGCGGCACCGGTCGCGGCCCGGCCCGCCCGATAGCCGGTCGGCACCGGAGCCGCCGTCCAGCAGGTCCCGGCCGGCACCGCCGGACAACCGGTCGCTGCCGGCGCCCCCCCACTGGCGGTCGTGGCCTGCGCCGCCCTCGAGCCGGTCGCGGCCGCCGCCGCCGAGCAGCCGGTCGCTGCCGCCGAAGCCACGCAGCCAGTTCGGAGCGTCGTTGCCGGTCAGGGTGTCACCGGAGCGCGAGCCGTCGAGGTCTTCGACATTGGACAGACGATCGCGGCCGTAACCGGAGGCGCGACCCGATGCGAGGTTCACGCGCACTCCCTGCCTGGCGAAGAAGTAGTCGACGGTGTCGTAGCCCTTGCCACCCTTGAGCACGTCGTGGCCGCTGCCCCCGTCGATGTAGTCGTTGCCGCCCCCTGCGCTGACGTCGTCGTTGCCCTCCAGTACGGCGAGATAGTTGGCGGCGTCGTTGCCGATCAGCCGGTCGTTGAAGCGGGAGCCGACGATCGCCTCGACGGCGTTCAAGGCGTCCGTCCCCCACCCCATCGCAGTCCCGCGCGTCAGATCGACGGATACCGCGGCGGGCGCCTCCTCGAAGACGATGTAGTCGAGGCCCGCGCCGCCGTCCAGCCGGTCGTTCCCGCCGTCGCCCGAGAGCTCGTCTGCGGCGAGCCCGCCCAGTAGGGCGTCATTGCCTTCGCCGCCGCAGATGACGTCCCGCCCGCCGCCGCCGTCGATCGTGTCGTCGCCGCCCAGCCCCGAGATCACGTCGGGGTTGGCCGTGCCGGTCAGCGTGTCAGCTCCGTCGGTGCCGACAAGCGTCGGCCGCTTACCCAGGCACTCGCCCGCCTGTGCTCGCCCGGCGGCTGCAGGGAGCGCGCCGACGAGGACGAGGGCGGCAAGTGCAGCAAGTAGGCGGGCGGACACGAATTCACTCCTTTGCGGAAGACGCCTGGAACCCTTCTCGGCTCCGGGAGCGCCCGGCTTGAGGCCGCGCTGCTTGAATTGGGTCCCTTGCCACAGGACACGGTCCCGTACGTGCGCGAGCTCGAGCGGCGCGACCAGGAGCTCGCCGCCTCGCTCGAGACGATCGCCCGTCGGTGGGGGCAGGTCAGAGCGATCGGAGAGCGCGCCGAGCGACTGAGCACGGTCGCAGCGCGGCTACCCCGGGACCGCGCTGCAGCGGCGCACGCTGTGGCACGTAGGGAAGCGGAGCTCGACAGCCGCCGCCGCGAGCTCGCCGGGGCGGAGCAGGCCGCCGCCGATCGGCGGCGCAGTGATCCTGCGCTGGAAGCAGCGGCAACGCGAGCGCGGGTTGCAGTCGAGCGCGCGGAGGAGGAGCTCGCCTCGGCACGGGCGCGCGCCGGCGACCTCGAGCGCGAAGCGGAGCACGCTCGGCGGGACTCGCAGGCGCTGGTGCTCGAGGCCGGCCAGAGCGCGGGCGAGCTCGCCTCCGCCCCCCGCATGGCCGCGCACGTCCCGGAGCCGCCCGCCGCCGGGCTGGACGGCGTGCTCGAGTGGGTGGCGCGCGCCACCCCCGCGCTGCTGCTCGCGCGCAGCGGCCTGGACGCCGAGCGTGAGGCGGTCGTGCGCGAGGCCAACGAGCTCGCGGCAGCCGTGCTGGGCGGCGTCCTCGCGCCATCGGGTGTCGCACAGATCCGCGACCGCGTCGAGCAGCTCCTCGAAGCAGAGTCTGTCCGCGGCTCTGTTCCCGGGTCTGTCCCTGGGTCTGTCCCGGCAGGGGACTGACCCGTCAGAAACCGACCCTTACAAGTCCGATCTGCGCCCGGTCGCGGACAGTCCCTGCCCTAGTGCGCGTGCGCGCCCGCGCGCGCCAGCTCGCCGCCGCTCAGCCGCGTGGCGAGAAGCACCGCAATCCCGGTCGTCACCGGCACCGCCGCGATCAGCCCGATCGAGCCGACCAGCATCCCGACCACTTCTTGCGCCACCGCTTCGCTGTTCAGCGCGTCTCCGAACGACGTGCCGGCGAGGCTGAAGATCAGCAGTACGGGCAGTGAGGCGCCCACGTAGGCGAGCACGAGCGTGTTCACGGTCGCCGCGATGTGATCGCGCCCCACGCTGACCGCGGACGCAAAGAGCCGACCGAGCCCGAGCTCCGGGTTCGCGCGGCGCAGCGCCAGAACGATCGAGGCCTGCGTCACGGTCAGGTCGTCGAGCACCCCGAGCGCCCCGATCACCATGCCGGCCAGAAGCAAACCGCGAATCGAGACGTCACCCCCGCTAGCGCGCAGGAAGATCGCCTCGTCGGATGACAGGCCGGTGAGGTGCGCTAGCCGCGTGAACGCGTCGGCGAGCCCCAGCACGAGCAGCAGGCTCACGCCCGTACCGAGGCAAGCGGCCACCGTTTTCGGCCCCAATCCGTGGGCGAGCGGAATGGTGAGGAACATGATCGTGAGCGCGCCCACGAGGGCGACCGTCACGGGCGAGGCGCCGTCCAGGATCGCGGGCGCGACGAAGGCGAGTACGACGGCGAGGCTCGCCCCCAGGCCGATCAACGCGCGCAGGCCCTGCCAGCGGCCCGTCAGCACGACGAGCAGTGCGAACCCGACTGCGAGCCACAGAAGCGGGCTGCGACGCTCGAAATCCGAGAGCGCGTAGCGATCGACGGAGACGCCGCCGATGACCGCCCCTTCCGGGAGCGGATTCTCGTAGACCCGCACGCGGTCGCCGACGTCGATGTCGACGGGCCCGCCTGCATCCCCCAGCGTGAACGCGACCACCTTGCCCTCGTCGGGCCCCTCGCGCAGCTCGGCGCGCACCCGAAAGCACTCATCGCGACCCGGCGTGCGGCAGTCGACCAGCGCGACCCCCACCACCTCGGCCTGCAACGTGTCGGGAGTTCGCAGGCTCGGCGGCCGGTCGATCGTGCGGTCTCCGGGCCACAGTGCGACCAGCCCGATCAGCGCCGTGGCGGCGAAGACGCCGAGGGCAGCGAGCGAGACGAGCCCGACAAAGCTCCTGCGCACTCTCCGACGCTAGCGCCCGCGCGCGACGGCAAGGCCGCTCGACACGACGAACGATGCGGACGCGAGCAGCACGATCGTGCCGCCGGGCGGCAGGTCCGCGTAGTACGAGAGCGTCAGCCCGCCGAGTACACAGGCAAGCCCCACGGCGATCGAGAGCAACATGGTCGAGCGCATGCTCCAGGCCACTCGCATGGCGGCGACGACGGGCAGCACCATGAGCGCAGCGACGAGCAGAACGCCGACGACGCGCATCGAAACGGCGACTGTGGTGGCGGCGAGCATGGCGACCGTCACGTTGAGCGCGCCGAGCGGCACGCCCGAGACGCGCGCCCCCTCCTCGTCGAGCACGACGGCCACGAGCGGCCGGTAGAGCAGCGCGACGACGGTCAGCGCGGCGACGCCGAGCGCGGCGATCACGGCGAAGTCGGTACGGGTCACCGTCAGGATCGAGCCGAACAGGACGGCGAAGAGATCGACGTTGAGCTCGTCGGCGGTCGAGACGAGCACGACGCCGCCCGCAATGCCGGTGTAGAAGACGAGCGCAAGCGCCTGGTCGCCCGCCGTCCCGCGACTCCGTAGCCACTCGATGGCGAGCGCGCCCAGGATCGAGGCAACGAGCGCAGCGAGCAGTGGCGAGACGTCGATGAGCAGGCTCGCAGCGACGCCGGCGAAGGCGACGTGACCGATGCCGTCCCCGACGAGGCTGAGCCGCCGTTGCACGAGGAAGAAGCCCACTGCGGGCGCCAGCACGCCGATCACGATTCCGGCGGCGAAGGCCAACCGCATGAACTCGAGGTCAAGCATGGACGTGCGAGGGGTCGTGCCAGACGTCCGGGAGCCCGGCCGGCGGGCCGTCGAAGAGGATGCGGCCGCGCACGAGTACCACGCGGCCGACGTAGCGCTCCACGGCTCCGAACTCGTGCGAGACGTAGAGGACGGTCACGTCCATGTCGCGGTGGAGCCGGTCGAGCAGCTCGGCGAGTGCGTCCTGGCCTTCCACGTCGACGCCCGTGGTGGGCTCGTCGAGCACCAGCAGCGACGGCTCGCCCGCGAGCGCCTTGGCGATGAACGCTCGCTGTTGCTGCCCGCCCGAGAGCGTGGCGATCCGCCGGTCGGCGACCGCTGCGAGACCGACGCGCGCGATCGACTCGGCCACGATCGCACGGTCACGCCGGCGCATCGGACCGACGAGGCCGCTTGCAGCCAGGCGCCCGGCGGCCACGACCTCGCGCACCGTCGCGGGCGCGTCGGTGGCGAGCTCGGCCCGCTGCGCGAGGTAGCCGAGCGTGCGACGGCGCGAGAAAGCGTGCGCCGGCTCGCCGAAGAGCCGCACCGTCCCACGGTCCGGCCGCTCGAGGCCGAGCACCAGCCGCAACAGTGTGGTCTTGCCGCCGCCGTTCGGACCCGCGACGGCGACGAACTCACTGCGCTCGATGGCAAGGTCGACGTCCTCGAGAACCGGCTGGCCGGGCCGGTACGCGAACGAGACGCCGCTGAACTGGACCGCTAGCGGCACCCGAGCGCGCGCCGCAACTCGCTGAGGTTCTCCCGCATGACCGAAAGGTAGTCCTCGCCCTGGTCGAGCTCTTCCTCGGTCAACCCTTCGAGCGGGTTGAGCACAGCCGTCCTCGCCCCGGTCTCGCGCGCCACCGTCTCGGCCAGCCGTGGCGACACGAGCGTCTCGAAGAAGATCGTGGTCGCATCGTGCTCGCGGACCTCCTCGATGACGTGCTCCAGCTCGCCGGGAGTCGGCTCCGCCTCGGGGGAGACCCCGGTGATCGGGATCTGCTGGAGCCGGTAGCGTCGTGCGAGATAGCCGAACGCCGCGTGGCTCGTGACGATCTCCCGGCGCCCGCAGTCGGCCAGCCCCCGCCTGAACTCGCCGTCCAGGTCGCGCAGCTCCGCAGCGACCTCGTCAGCCCGCTCGCTCCTGCCCAGCTCGGCGCCGATGCGTTCCACCATCGCCGCGTAGCGGAGCGGGTCGAGCCAGACGTGCGGGTCGCGCTCGCTCTCCTCGCCGGCGTGCTCGTCCCCCTCCTCCCCGCCGGCGATCATCGCGTGTCCTCGCAGCAGGTCGACGGCGGTGCCGTGAGCGTCGTCCACGGCTTCCTCGAGCGCGGGCTGGAAGCCCTTCCCCAGGTAGAAGACGAAGTCGGCCTCCCGCACGCGCTCGACGTCGCGGGCGGAGAGCTCGACATCGTGCGGCTCGGCTCCGGGAGGGGTCACGTTGAAGATCTCGGCGTCGCCGTCGATGCGTTCGACGGCGTACGCGATCGGATAGAAGGCCGCAGCCACCTGGGTCTCCTCGCCGCCGGTGTCCGAGCCGCCGCAGCCTGCTGCTGCTGCGCACACGCTAGCGCTAATGAGAGCGATTCTCGTTACCATGTGCGCTACCCTAGCGATGCCGATGCCCACGCGCAAACCGACACCCGCCGCCCAGACCTGGCGAGACCGTGCGACGCGGGAGGTGCGCCGTGCAGGGCATCGCACAAGCGGGGCTCGTGATTCGGTGATCGACCTGCTAGGCCGGCAGCAGTGCTGTCTGAGCGCTCAGGAGATCTACGACGAGCTGCGCGCCGCCCGCCGGCCGGTAGGTCTCGCGACCGTGTACCGGGTGCTGGACCTGCTCGGCGAGCTGCGGCTCGTCCAGCGCGTCGACGTGGGCGGCACCACGGCAAAGTACGAGCCGGTGCTGCCTGGCGGCGACCATCATCACCACGTTGTCTGCGAAGACTGCGGCCGCGTCGAGGCCTTCACCGACGAGCGGCTCGAGCGTGCCGTGGCAGGCGTGGCGGGCCGCGTGGGCTTCGACGTGGGCGCTCACGAGGTCGTCCTCCGCGGCGCCTGCGAGGAATGCCGCGTGGCCTAACCAAGACGCGCGCGAGCCGATCGAGTCGCCGTCGCGCCGGTACATCACTGCGTAACTGAGCCGACCGACTAGCTAGGCCAGCACGCGCGAGAACCAGCGGGCCGTCTTGAGGCCCCGCGTCTGCACGCGGATCGTGCCCGCCATCCGCCAGCGGTGGGCCCAGGCCGGCGGGTGGAACGTGCATATGGCCACGCCGCCGGCGAAGCGCTCTACGCTCACCCGGACAGCGCGGCGGCCGACCCGCGCACGGCACGCTGCGTGTCCCTCGGCGAGCGGCGCGCCCGTGGCGTCGACGCTGACCCGGATCTGCGCCTTGTACGGCCTGCCGGCACGCGGGCGCCTCGTCTCGTTGACAAGCCGACCTGCGCTCAGGGGCCCCTGAGCGGCCTGCGGCTGCGGCTGCGGTGCCGCGGCGGTGGCGGTCGGCGGCTTCGGGGACGGCGGCGGCTTCGGTGACGGCGGTGGCGGCGGGGGCGGAGGTGGTGGGGGCGGCGGAGGTGGAGGCGGCGGTGGCGGAGGTGGCGGCGGTGGCGAGCCGGCACCGGCGACCGTCCCGAAGGTCTGCGCCCAGTAGACGGTGCCTCCGGACCTCGTGGCCGCTCCGACCCCGGTCGAGATGTAGCCGGGCCGCTCGATGTTGGCCCGGTGGCCCGGCGACCCGAGCCATGCGTTCAGGACGCTCTGGGCGGTCGCAAAGCCGTAGGCGATGTTCTCGCCCCAGCCGCCGCTCGCGTAGCCGCAGGCTGCCAGGCGCTGGCCGGTCGTGCGAGCCACGGGCGGCGCCGGGTCGTCGTGGGCCATGTAACCGTACTGCGCCATATGGCGTGCCTTCCAGACCGCGGCAGCCGAGAGCGTGGAGGAGGTCGTGAGCTGCCCGAGGCCAAGCGACGCGCGGTGCGCGTTCACGAGCGCCACGACCTGATTGGCAAGATCGGCGCGTGCCGCCGGCCAGTCAGAGCCCGGCACGCAGTCGCCGACCGCCGCCGCTCCCGCGTGCCGCGCGCTGCCGAGCATGGAGACGGCGATAGCCGCCAGAGCGGCAAGCATCAGCAGCTGGGCGATGCGGCCGTTGGGGCGGCGGCCGGCCATGGCGACTCGATCGGACGGCCGCTCGCTCGCCTTGAGACTCAATCGGGCGCGAATCCCCCGGATGGGGGATGCGCACGGTCGTCGTGTGACACTGGGCGCGCCCGGGGTTGCCGGGGCGGTCGCTAGCGGCGGTCGAGCTCGGACAGCCGCGCGATGTTCTCGCGCTCGTCCTCGTCCGGTTCGTCGACCGCGAGCCACGCGTCGAGAATCTCCCGCGCGGTCTCAGGGCTCGTGCGCTTGAGGCTCATGACGAGCACATTCGCGTCGTTCCAGCGCCGGGCGCCCTCGGCGATCCAGGGATCCCAGGCGAGCGCCGCTCGGGCGCCGGGGACCTTGTTCGCGGCCATCGACGTGCCCGTGCCGGTCCAGCAGAACAGCATCCCCTGATCCGCGGCGCCCGAAGCGACCGCCTCGGCGACCGCGCGGGCCACCTCGGGCCATTGCTCGCGGGGCAGCACCGTGACGTCGTGCCCGCGGCGGGAGAGCTCCGCGACGACTGCGTCGACGACTTCGCCCTGATCATCCGCGCCAACCACGATGCGCACGGTTGGAACGCTAGCTCTCCGACGGCGCGCTAAGGCGGCCCGCCGGTCACACTCCAATCAGGGCGCCGTTTTCTCCATCTGCATCATCCCGGGTGACTCCTGGTCAGGCTCCGTCAGCCCTGGAACGGAGCTCGGGGCAACCGCGACCCAGACACCGAATGCAACGAAGGCGACGGCGAGCCCGCGCGAGAGACGTGCGCCCCAGGGAGTTACCTTCTCGGCGAAGATCACGGCGGCTACCGCGGCCATCCAGACGAGGCTCATGACGCCGAGCGCGAACAGGATCAACATGAGTCCCCAGCAACAACCGATGCAGTAGGCCCCGTGCTCGGCGCCCATGCGCAGCGCACCCGAGTACCCCTCCCGCCAGCGGTGGAGGACGAAGTGGAGCGGTGTCCGGCAGTGCTTGAGGCAAACCGACTTGAGCGGCGTCAACTGGTAGACGCCCGCGAGCGTAACGGCGCCACCGGCGACGATCGGGCCGTACTCGTTCCACGCTAGAAAGCCTGGGTCTGCCGCGACGATCAATCGGTAGACGGCGTACGCGAGCAAGCCGAATAGCGTCCAGGTCGCGAGGTAGCCGGCGACGAATATCCACGTCGGGACAGATGCCTTCCGCCGACGCGCGCGCTCGCGGGCAATTCCCGCGAACATGAGCACCATCGGTGCCGCAGGGGGAAGCATCATCGCCGCCATCATCGTCACCCAGATCCCGAGGTACCAACCCACGGCCCCGAGATCTGTGCCGGGGCCCATGTCCATTCCGCGCATGCGCTCGATCGAGACGATCCAGGTGATGAGCGCCGCGCCGAGGAGCACCGCGGCAAGTCCGATAGGGGTCATGTGAACCGCGCCGGTAGCCCCTTTCCTGGCAGTTGGCTCGTCCACTGGCCGGAACTCCCCGGACCCCACTCGCTCCATCGCGCAGCGCCTGCTACGGACCCGCGTATTCGAAGGGCCCCACGGCGGTGTAGCAACCCGGGTGCTCGAACTCGATGCCTTTGCTCACGCGAAATGTCTTCGACGAGCCAAAGCTGCCCTGCTTGAGGATGATTCCTTCCGGAAGCACGGCCCCTGGGTGCACTTCCGCCCCCGAGACTGGATTTCGGATCGGCTCGGACTCGAGTACAACCGAGTCACCCGCACGCAGTCGCGAGTTGATGCCGTCGAGCTCGAGTGTGTACGGCACGGCATGCGGCCCGTCTATCGTCGGCCAGGTCCAGGCGAGAATTCCCCACGGTCCACCGACGTCGCCGCTGACGAGCGTACGGATCGCCTCCCGTTGACTCTCGTCGGCGCGCTCGTCGAGGAGGATGAGCGCCTTCCCATTGCCTTCATGGATCGCGCCGGGCCAGTCGACCGCGATCGTGAAGTTGAGGTCGTCGAGGGTAACTTCGCCGTAGCGACCGCGCTCGACGTGCCACGTCCAGTGCCCCTCGCATTTCCCATGGGTTGGCAGCGCGTTGAAGTTACACGGGCACCCGTAGTCGCAATTACATGAGATGAGGACCGTTCCGTCGAGCGACCACGTCACGATGTTCCCTCCAGAGCGCGAGCTATCCCGCCGGGTCGATGTTGTGGTTGAGCTGGAAGACGTTGCCGGGATCGTAACGACGCTTCAGCTCGATGAGCCGATCGTAGTTTGGCCCATACGCGCTCCTGACGGCGTCAACGTTGTCATCGTCGTCGAGGTAGTTGAGCCACCGGGCGTCCCGAAAGTACGGGCGCATCGAGTCGTACGTCTCCCGCGTCCAGGCGATGTTGGCGACGGTGTCCGCTGGATCGAGCCAGACGCTCGGCATCACGAGGTGGTAGCCCTCCTCGCGATGCGGCACCGCCGTATCGGTCGCCTTCACGCGCGTCACCGCGCCGTGGAAGTGCTCGAAAAGGATCCCGTTCAGGGGCGAAGGAGTCCTCTCGAAGTGCTCGATCACGATGTCGAGCACCTCGTCGTCAAGACTCGTCAGGAAGTTCGCCTTCCAGTAGTTGAGAGCACCCTCCGGGAATCCTTCGTCGAGCAGGGTGTTCATAACCGGATACGGCATAGTGCCGACCTCGACCAGGACGGGCGATCCGAACTCGCGCAGCGGGGCGATGTCCTGCTCGGCCTGCTCAGTGTCACCCGCGTGACAGATCCCATACACGGCGAGCAGCGCTCCGGAGCCGTCGGGCGCGCCGATGAGGCCCGCCCATACCATGAGCTCGTCGGGAACTGACGTCGTGAAATCCCGGTAGAAGCGGAGGACGTCCTTGGCGGCCTCGAACGGGTGGGCGATGATGCCGCCGACGATCCCGCGAAGCGGGTGGAGCCGATACTCGAGCGACGTCGCCACTCCGAAGTTGCCGCCGCCGCCGCGCAGGGCCCAGAAGAGGTCGGGATCGGAGTCTTGCGAGACGTTCAAGATCTCGCTGTTCGCCGTAACCAACTGCACGGAGAGCAGGTTGTCTGCCGCGAGACCATAGACGCCCATCAGCCAGCCGAGCCCGCCCCCGAGCGTATACCCCGCAATCCCAGTCGTGGAGACGGCACCTCCGGTCACCGCGAGCCCGTGCGCGGCCGCCTCCCGGTTGAGCTCTGCCCACACCACGCCGCCTTGAGCGCGTAGCGTCTGCGCGTCGGCATCGACGTGGATGCCCTTCATCTCGGCGAGATCGATCATCACTCCACCGTCTGTGACCGCGCGGCCTGCAGGGTTGTGCCCGCCGCCTCGCACCGAGATCTCGAGTCCAGCCGCGCGTGCGAATGCGATTGCGTCGGCCACGTCGGCTGCGCCGCGGCACCGGGCGATGAGCGCCGGCCGTTTGTCGATCAGCCCGTTCTGGACCTTGCGGGCCTCTTCGTAGCCGGGCGTATCGGGCTGGAGCAGCGTGCCGGAGAATGTTGCCGCCAGCGCCTCGACAAGCTCGGCGTCGAGTACCGGCACTGTTACCCCCGAAGACGTGGACGGGGCAGTCTAGATCGGTGGGCCCAGCGGCGCGGATGGAAGCAATCGGGCGTGGAGGCTCACGCAAACCCGCCGTTTCCAGCGGGTTTCTGAGCAGCGGACGCTGGGACTCGAACCCACGACCTGCTGCATGGCAAGTGTGCGCAGCGTTCGCGCCCCTAGCCGCCTGCCATCGCCGCGACCACCCTGAACGGCTCGGCTCCCGAGGCGACCTCGTCCGGCAGCGGATCGTCGGCAGATTCGAGCGTGATGTCGCGCCCGCAGGCGAAGAAGCGGATGAAAGCCCGCCGCTGCGCTGTCCCGTGATCGCGAATCGTCCCGCGCAGGACCGGATAGCTCGCCTCCAGTGCGTCGAGGACCGTGCGCTGCGTCGGCCGCTCCTGGGCGTCGAGGGAGACCGCTCCGTCGACGCCCGCAAGGGTCCGAAGGTGCTGCGGAAGCACGACGCGGATCACGGCAGCGTCTGTGCCTCGACCGAGAGCACGGCCGGTAGATCGCGCACGATCGCCGTCCACCTGTCGCCGCCGTCCGGCGAGGCGTAGATCTGGCCCCCAGTTGTCCCGAAGTAGACGCCGCCGGGATCGAGGCCGTCCACCGCCATTGCGTCGCGGAGCACGTTCACGTAGCAGTGGCTCTGCGGCAGGCCGTCGGTGAGCGGCTCCCATTCGTTCCCGCCCGTCCGGCTGCGGTAGACGCGGAGCTTGCCTTCGGGCGGAACGTGCTCGGTGTCGCTCTTGATCGGGACGACGTAGACGGTGTCCGGCTCGTGGGGGTGGACGGCGATCGGGAAGCCGAAGTCGGAGGGAAGGTTCCCGCTCACCTCGTGCCACGACTCGCCGCCGTCGTCGCTTCGCATCACATCCCAGTGCTTCTGCATGAACAGCACGTCAGGGCGGGACGGGTTCATCGCGATCCGGTGGACGCAGTGCCCGACCTCCCTGTCCTCGTCCGGCAACTCACCCGAGCGCAGCCCGCGGTTGATCGGCCGCCATGTCTCGCCGCCGTCGTCCGTGCGGAACGCGCCCGCCGCCGAGATCGCGACGAACATCCGAGCCGGGTCGTCGGGGTGGATGAGGATCGTGTGCAGGCACAGCCCGCCGGCGCCGGGCTGCCACTGATCGCCCGT
>DAITAO010000042.1:0-26331 GCA_036824245.1 Gaiellaceae bacterium
GGCCGCTCGGGCCGCTCGGGCCGCGCGGCCCGAGCGGCCCGCGCTGACCGCGCTGCTTTGCTTTCCGTGCTTTCTTGGCCTTCTTCTTGCCCTTCTTCGCCGGTCCGGGAGCCGCGTTGGGCACACCGGAGGCGGTCTGCGTGTTCTGGCCGGGGCTGCCGAATGCTTGGCCGAGCGAGGCGGTGGCGAGTAGCGCGGCCGCAGATCCCAGGAGCGCCAGGAGTAGCGTTAAACGCCGGTTCATATATTTCTCCTTTCGCAGAGACAAGTCGTCTTGCCTCGCGTCAGGCTGGATCCCTCAAGTGGTCGGCGTTACCGACCTGTGGCGCGCTACTCGAGTGGAACGAGCGAGGCCTCGGCCATAGCGAGTGCAGCAGGCTTAGCCATCTTGAGCCGTTTCGGACGCGGCATGCCCTCCTCGATCCAAGCGTCGATCTCCTCGAACAACTCGTTCACCAGAATGTCTGAGGTCACCTTTTTGAGCACGCGCCCGTGCGCATAGATGAAGCCCACGTCCCGTCCGCCGGCGATGCCGAAGTCGGCGTCGCCGGCTTCTCCAGGGCCGTTCACCGCGCAGCCCATCACCGCCACCTCGAACGGCTGCGGGTAGTCGCGCAACCGCTCCTCGACCTGGACGGCCAGTGTCTCGACCCCCACGTTGTCGCGACCGCACGAGGGGCACGCGATCATGACCGGGCCGCGCTCGCGCAGGCCGAGCGCCTTGAGGATCTCCCACGCGACCTCTACCTCCTTGACCGGATCCGCGGTGAGCGAGACGCGCAGCGTGTCGCCGATGCCGTCGGCGAGCAGCGACCCGATGCCAACCGCGCTCTTGATCGACCCCGCGAACGGCGTACCCGCCTCGGTGACCCCCAGATGCAGCGGATACGGCACCTTGGCCGCAAGCATCCGGTAAGCGCGGATCATCGTCGGCACGTGCGTCGCCTTCACCGAGATCTTGAAGTCGTGGAAGTCGAGACGCTCGAGCAACTCGACCTCCTCGAGCGCCGCGACGACGAGTGCCTCCGCCTGGTCGCGGCGGGCGAGCTCGTCCAGGTGTCTGGGGAGCGATCCTGAGTTGGCGCCGATACGCATGGGGATCGCGCCGCGCCGCGCGGCTTCCACAACCTGCTCCACCTTCTCGGGCCCGCCGATGTTCCCGGGGTTGATGCGCACGGCTGCCACCCCCGCCTCGATGGCACGCAGCGCAAGGCTGGCATTGAAGTGGATGTCCGCGATGACTGGAAGGGGCGAGAGCCGGACGATCGGGCGAAGCGCCTCAGCGTCCTCGATCTTCGGCACCGCACAGCGCACGAGCTCGCAGCCCGCCGAGGCGAGCGCCGCGATCTGGGCAACGGTCGCCTCGACGTCGCGCGTAGGTGTGAGCGTCATGGACTGCACGACGACCGGGGAACCGCCGCCGATCGGCACGCTTCCGACCCGGATCTGCCGCTCGCTGGGCATCGCCGAGGATTGTAGAGCCGCCTCGCGCCGCTCAAGCGAGGACTTCTGAGGACGCGCCCCACTCGGGGGCCAGTCCTGCTCGGCTTACTCGCCCAGGCGGCCGATGTCGTTGGAGAGGCCTACGAAGAAGAGCAGGAGCACGAGCGCGATGCCGATCGCGGAGACGCGCTCGTAGACCTCCCTCCCGACCGAGCGGCCACGGATGCCCTCGACGATCGAGAACGCGATGTGTCCGCCGTCGAGCGGCAGCAGCGGAAGCAGGTTCAGCAGAGCCAGCGAGAGGCTGATCAACCCCAGCACCCAGAGGTAGCGCTCGGTCCCCTCGTCGAGTGCGTTCGACGAGCCCTGGACGATCCCGACCGGACTCGAGATCTCTTCGCGTCCCTCGCCGGTCACGAGACGGACGAGCGACTTCCCGAT
This sequence comes from Gaiellaceae bacterium, assembly GCA_036824245.1. Taxonomy (GTDB): domain Bacteria; phylum Actinomycetota; class Thermoleophilia; order Gaiellales; family Gaiellaceae; genus JACVRM01. Next base: position 1,885 of record DAITAO010000042.1, read on the forward strand.
CTCCTCGGTGACGAGCCCGGTGAGCCGCACGGACCGCCAGGTCGCTTCGGGAATCGACAGGCTCTCGATCGCGCGGGGCCGCGCGGGCCCGAGTGTCACCACACGGCCGTCCCGCACGACGGTCACGGTGATCGGGTCGCCGTCGGAGGCCTCGATGAGCGTTGGAACATCGGCGGGTTCGCGGATGGGCCGGTCACCGACGCGCACGATGCGGTCGCTCGGCTGGAGCCCCATGCGCTGGGCCGGCTCGCCGGCCTCCACGTCGGCCACGACGGCGGCGCTCGGGTCGTCGCCCGCCAGCCGAAAACCGAGCCGGTGACCGCCACTCGAGACGACGTACAGGGCCGTGAACAGGACGATGGCGAAGATGACGTTCGTGACCGGCCCGGCCGCGATGACCGCCAGCCGCTTCCACGTGCGCTGCCGCCAGTAGGCGTCCGACCCGAGTGCGTCGGAGAGCTCGTTTAGGCCCCGCTCCGCGGCGCGCCGGGCGCCCGGAGACAGCTTTGCAATGCGGATGAGTTCGACCAGGCCCGGCATCTCCTGGCGGGCCGCGCGCATATCACCCTCGGCGAGGGCGCGCTTGAGCCGCTCCAGCGGCACCGTCAGCTCGGGCCGCTCGCTGCGGGCGGGCGCGAAGTGCACGTCCACATCGCTCGGCGCGGGCCGGTGCATGCCGGGGATCTTCACGTAGCCGCCCAGCGGGATGGCGCCCAGCCCGTATTCGACGCCGCCGCGGCGCACCTTGAGCAACGCGGGCGGGAAGCCGACGTAGAAGCGCCGCGGCCGCATGCCCGTGGCGAGGGCGGTAAAGAAGTGGCCCGCCTCGTGCACGAACACGAGCAGTGCCAGGCCCATGATGGCGATAGCGACGTTCACCCCTCGCGCCCCTGACCGGCGTCGGCTCCCGGCCGGCGGAGCCGGCCTCCGCCACCGCCTGACGCCGCTGGACTGCAGGATGCTGCACGGCCGGCGCTTGTCCGCACCTCTTGTGCTGTCCTGCGCGCCGCCCGCTTGCCTCCTTTGCCAGCGGCGCCCCAGGAACGCGAGGTTCCGACGCGCAGCTCCTGTTCGGCAAGCTCCCGCGCACCGGCGTCGGCCTCGACGAGCTCGTCCAGATCGCGGGCCGGCTCGCCATCCCACTGCGCCAAAGTCGCCTCGACGACCCCTGCGATGCCCAGGAACGGCAGCCGTCCCTCCAGGAACGCTGAAACCCCGACCTCGTTGGCGGCGTTGTAAGCGCAGGGACACGTGCCGCCGCGCATACCGGCCTCGCGGGCCAGGGCGAGCAACGAAAACGTCCCTTCGTCGGGAGCCTCGAACTCGAGCGAGAGGCCGGCCAGATCGAGATGAGGGACAGGCGTCACAGGACGCTCAGGGTAGGTGAGCGCGTAGGAGATCGGCACGCGCATATCGGGAAAGCCGAGGTGCGCAAGCAACGCGCCGTCGCGCAAGCGAACCAGGGCGTGCACGATCGAGCTCGGGTGGACGACCACCTCGATGCGGTCGTAGGGAAGTCCGAAGAGAAAGTGCGCCTCGATCAACTCCAGACCCTTGTTCGCGAGCGTCGCGGAGTCGACGGTGATCTTCGAGCCCATGTTCCAGGTGGGGTGCGCAAGTGCCTCCTCCGGTGTTACGTGCTCCAGCTCCTCTCGGATGCGTCCGCGAAAAGGCCCACCCGACGCAGTCAGCACGAGCGAGTCGATCGTCTCGGAGGCGCGGCCGTCAAGACACTGGAAGGCAGCCGAATGCTCGCTGTCGACGGGGAGCAGCAGCCCGCCGCCGCGCTCCCACGCCTTCACAGCGAGGGGACCAGCAGCGACCAGGCTCTCCTTGTTGGCCAGCGCGAGGTCGACGCCGTGCTCGAGTGCCCAGAGGGTCGCTTGGACGCCCGCGAAGCCGACGACCGCGTTAAGCACGAGGTCCGGCTTCGCCGCCTCGAGAAGCCGGGTGAGGTCGCCGCCGGTCTGGTGGTGCGGGACGCCGCGGGCCTCGGCCAGCGCGGAGATGTCGGTCGAGCCGGAGGCGAGCGCACAGAGCTCGAGGTCCGGCCGCGCATCGAGGATCTCAAGCGCCTGACGCCCGATCGACCCCGTGGCGCCGAGCAGCGCGATTCGCTTCATCGCATGCCAGTCTACGGCGCGGTGCGCGCGCAACGGCCTGGCCTACGCGGAAGCCGCAGCCGCCGCGCGAAGATCAGGTCCGACGGACGGCCGGTGAGGCGGTCGGGGCCGCCTCACTGCCGGGCGGCGCAGCGACCTCGATCCGGTTCCGGCCCTTCGCCTTCGCTGCGTAGAGAGCGCGGTCGGCGTGCCGGATGAGGGTCTCGCCGTCGCCGGCGTCGTCCGGCAGTACTGCAATGCCGATGCTTGCGGTGAAGTTGTGCGGAACGCCCGGCACCGCGGTCTCTTGAATGGCCGCGCGAACCTTCTCGGCGACGGTCAGTGCGCCCTGACGCTCCGTATCGGGCAGCAGGAACAGGAACTCCTCGCCGCCGTAGCGGCCCACGAAATCACTCTCCCGGAGGGACGCCTGGAGAATCTCTCCGACCGCTGCCAGTACGTCGTCGCCGCGACCGTGCCCGTAGTTGTCGTTGATCTGCTTGAAGTGGTCGAGATCGAGTAGCGCGGCGGCAAGCGGCGTCACCGTGCGTGATGCCTGGGCAACCATTCGCTTGAGCGTGTCTCTCGCGGCTCTGCTGTTCGGCAGGCCGGTCAATGCGTCGGTCGCGGCGCGGATCTCAGCGATCGCGAGGTTGCGCAGGTTGGCGAGCACAGGGGCGGCCTGGCCGACCGAATTCCTGACCAGGGCGTGATGCTCTTCGGCAAGAGGAACGCTGTGCTCGACAAGCACCGATCCGATCACCTCGCCGCCCACGAGCAGCGGCTCGCAGGTCGAAAGCCCGTTTCCGAGGCCGCAGATCTCGCATTTGACCAGCGCCTCACGCTCCGGGTCCTCTTTGTGACTGCGGGCGAATCGGACCGCGAGGCAGGAGCGTGGCTGTGCACTCCTCAGCGCCTCCGCAAGGTGCGAATCGGCCGGCACCTCGGTCGTTGCCTCGAGGCGGTCGGCGCTGTTGTTGCGGTTCATGACGAATGCGGCGGTGTCGGGCAGCGAACGCACGAGGTGACGACGGAGCAGATCGTGCGCCTCCTCCTCGGTCTCGGTGACCTGCAGCATGTCGATGAACTCCTCCTGCAGTTCCTCCTTGTGATCGTCGGCGTCACGCCGGCGCACCATCTCGTTCAGCGCCGCGCCCAGCTCCGTGAGCTCGTCACTGCCACGCAGTTCGAGCTCCCTCATCGGCGCACCGGCCGCGACCTCGCCGGCAAAGGACGAGTACTGGCGCACCCGGGTCACCACCGTCCGGACGAGCCCGATGACGATCAGCACCCCGGCGACAAGCGAGAGCAGCCCGATCGCGAGCATCACGAGCATCGCATCGCGATAGCTCTGGACTGCACGGTCACTCGCCGCGCGCGTCTCGGCAGCTTCCTCGACGGTCACGTCGGCCGCATCAGCCAGGACCGGCCCGAAGATCACCGTCACGCGCCGTGCCAGCCGCTCGTCGAGGCCGGTCTGCACGCCAGTGCTTCGTTCTCCGAGCTCCCCGGAGCCATAGAGCTTCAGAAACTTTTCCCAGCCGGCCTCGATCCCGCTGAGCAGCTCGAGCTCCTCCTCCTCGCCTTCCTCGCGCCCCGTCAGCTCCTCGATGTTCCGCTCGACGGCGGGGACGATCTCAACGGCGAGACGGGCGTTGAGGTCCTCCCGTTCCTGCGAGCTGTCTGCCGCGGCGAGCTGCAACGCCACTACCTCTGCCTCGGCCAGGCTGCGCTCGAGCTCGTGCGCGCGCTGCGTGTGATGCACGTTCTGCGCGTACATCCGGTCGACCTCGCGCTTCATCGCGCCCAGGCCGCGCAGCCCGCCGAGGGTCACGGTCAACACCGCCGTGATGAGAACGACGAGCAAGAGCGAGAACTTGACGCCGATGCGCAGCCGAGATCGCAGTCCGGCGGGCAGCCGAAATGACGGCGAAGCCATGGTTCTTCATCGGACGCCCGCGTCGCAGCTTGAGCAGGCCGGTGCCTGGGCGACGGGACAAGTCGCAGGCACTAACCGTGCCCGCGCTACGCAGCGCCGAATGCGAGGATCACGTAATAGGCGACGATCGCCGAGAAGAGCAGCGCGTCGAGACGGTCGAGGATGCCGCCGTGACCTCCCAGCAGGCGGCCGAAATCCTTCACCTGCATGTCGCGCTTGATGCCCGATGCGAACAGGTCGCCCACCACCGCCGCGATCGCGAGCGCCCCTCCCAGAACGAAGGATCGCCAGCCGTCCACGAACCCCGTCCGATAGAGGGAGACCCAGGTAACGAACACGCACGCTGCTGTGCCCGCCACGAAGCCTTCCCACGTCTTGCCCGGCGACAGGCCCGGCGCCATGCGGTGGCGGCCGAAGATCTTGCCCGCGAAGTACGCGGCCGTATCGGCAGAGAAGACAGCCAGCAGCAGCGTGAAGGCGGCCAGCCGCCCGTTGTCTTCGATGTCGCGCAACAAGACGACGTGGGCGAGCCCAAGGCCGACCCAACCCGCGCCGAGCACCGTGACGCCGATCGAAGCCGTCATCGAGGAACGCCCTCCGGCCAGCCCGCGCAGGAGGAACGCGAGCGGAAACGTGAGCGCGAAGCCGGCGATCATCCAGTCGACGCCGCCGAGCTGGACGCCCAGGAGCGCGCCCAGAGCGCCTCCGAAGCCGGCGAGCGACACCGGTCGCAGGCCTCGCGTCATCGCGTAGAGCTCGTGTAGCGCGAGGACGGCTACCACGGCCGCCAGTCCGAGTATCCACCAGCCTCCCAGCCACACCAGCCCGAGCACGGCCGGCAATCCCACGGCCGCGACGGCCAGGCGCGAGATGATCCCCGTCATCGTCCACCGAAGCGGCGCCGCCGGCTGGCGTATGCCTCGAGAGCGTCCTCGAGGTCGGCCTGGTCGAAGTCCGGCCAGAGGCGCTCGGTGAAGTAGAGCTCCGAGTAAGCGAGCTGCCAGAGAAGGAAGTTGGAGATGCGCAGCTCACCAGACGTGCGAATCAGCACGTCCGGATCCGGCATCTCCGGCTCATACAGGTGCGCGGCCAGCCCCGCTTCGTCGACTTCCGCGGAGGGGACCCCGGAGGCGACGAGCCGCCGTGCGGCCTCGACGAGCTCGGCTCGCCCGCCGTAGTCGAACGCGATCCAGAGCGCCAGCCGGTCGTTGACGTCGGTGGCACGCTCCAGCTCCTCCATCTGGGCGCGCAGCTCGTCCGGCGCCCTGTCACGCCGTCCGATGAAGCGCGTTCGCACGCCTTGCTCGGCCAGGTCGGGCAGCTCGCGCTCGATGGTCTCCCCGAAGATCTCCATGAGGTCGGCGACCTCAGGAGCCGGTCGAGTCCAGTTCTCGGTGGAGAACGCAAATAGCGCCAGCGACTCGACTCCGAGGTCGATGGCGGCCTCAACCGCCCGGCGGACCGCGCGGGTGCCCGCACGGTGACCCTCGGCGACCGGCAGCCCGCGCTGCTCGGCCCAGCGTCCGTTCCCGTCCAGGATGATCGCGACAGCCCTGGGCACGTCCGACGGGCCGCCTCCGCTCACGGGATGATCCTCGCAGTCACCGCTCTCTCGTGCGGCTCAGGGAGCAGGCTACGACCGTGCAGTCGATCGTTCGCGCCGCGCGGCCAACCAGATTCCGGCGGCGCTCAAGCCCAGCGTCGCGTAGCCCATTAGGTAAAGCGCGACGGAGGCGGACGGCCCGTCGAAGGCATCGCGGTTCAGTGCCGCGCCCGCGAGCTGCATCACCGCCACGCCGACCGTCGCTCCGAGGCCGATCAGCGCATCCTCGAGCCGACCTGCGCGCGCGAGCATGATCTGCAAGGCAGCGGCAGACAGGTACCAGCCGCCGATGATGCGGCCGGCCAGAGGCGTCAGCGCCCACGGCCAGACATCCCCCATGGTGTCCGGGGCGACGAACAGCATCCCTCCGACAAGAAGCGATGCTGCCGCGAAGAGGATCATCAGCGGCGATGCCATCGACGGCAGCGGGACGCCTGTGGTCACCGGCAGCCGCGACCTCCGCAATTCCATGACGAGTACGGCGACGGCGCCAATCGGGCTGACGATGTACACGGCGAGCCACGCGTAGGCGACCGGATGAGACCAGTCGAGCACGTCGAGGTGGAGCAGCGTGGCAACCAGCTGCGTGACCGCGAAGACTACGATCGACGGCAAGATCACGCGGGCGGGTCCCCAGCGGTTCCACCGGGCGGCCAGGAATGCGCCGGCGCCCGCCAGGTAGTTCGCTCCCATGAAGCTCGGCGTCAGCGCGTTGCCGATATGCCAGGCGAAGTACGTGCCGGTGTCGTCCGGGAACAGAAACAGGATCGGGCCGGCGACGACCGCGAGCATGCCGGCGCCCAACAGGACGATCCGAGTGGGCGCAAGTAGATCGTGGTCCACGTTTCGCTCCACTCTGCTCAGACACGGTTCACCCTAACGCGCGCGTCTGTGACGGGGAGCTGCGGCGGGTCGCCGTGAGCGCCCCTTCACGGGTTGATCCTCGTAGTCACCGACCGTGGGTGCCGCTCAGACGACGACCGTAACGGCGCAGCTGACGGGACAGTCCCAAGGGGACAGTCCCTGCTGACATCTTCCCTGACCGGCGGAGGCGGGCTTGGCCCGCCGCAGCCACGACGCGGGCACACGCGTGTGGTGTCAAACACCCGCGAAAGTCGTCATGCCGCGCGCAGCGCGGCGGACTTTCGCGGGTCAGACCTCCATGATCTCTGCTTCTTTGCGCTTCAGTAGCTCGTCGATCGAGTGGATGTGCTCGTCGGTCAGCTTCTGGACGCGCTCTTCCGCGCGGCGCTCTTCGTCGGCTCCTACGTCGCCCTTGTCGACCAGCTCCTTGAGGTGGTGCATCACGTCCCGCCGCACGTTGCGTACGGCCACGCGACCCTCCTCGGCCAGGTGCCGCACGACCTTGACGAGCTCCTTGCGCCGCTCCTCGGTGAGCTGCGGAATCGGGAGACGGATGATCTTCCCGTCGTTCGACGGCGTCAGGCCGAGCTCGGACTCCTGCAGCGCCCGCTCGATGCCGCGAATCGAATTGGGATCGAACGGCTGGATGGTGAGCATCCGGGGCTCCGGCACGTTGATGGTGGCCAGCTGCTTGAGCGGCGTGGGCTGGCCGTAGTAGTCGACGTGCACTCGGTCGAGGAGCGCGGCCGACGCTCGTCCCGTCCGTACGGTGTTGAACTCCTGTTGCGTGTTCTCCACCGAGCGGTCCATCCGGCGCACGGCGTCGTGGATCAGGTCATCGATCATCGGGCTCCTCCTCACCCCGCGGCGTCGAGATGATGGTGCCCACGCGCTCGCCTCGCGCCACGCGCTCGATGTTCCCGTCCGCAAGTGCGAAGACGTAGATGGGCAGGCGATTGTCCATGCACAACGAGAGCGCGGTCGTGTCCATGACCTTGAGCCCACGCTCGATCGCCTCCAGATGCGTCAGCTCGGGCAGGAAGGCCGCGTCCGGCTCGACCCGCGGGTCGCCGTCGTACACGCCCTTCACCTCGTTCTTCGCCATCAGGATCCCTTCGGCGCCGATCTCGAGGGCGCGCAACGCGGCCGCCGTATCGGTCGTGAAGAACGGGTTGCCGGTGCCGGCCGCGAAGATCACGATGCGCCCCTTCTCTAGATGTCTGATCGCGCGCCGGCGAATGTACGCCTCGGCCACCTCCGGGATGCCCAGTGCCGAGAGGATCCGCGTGTCCGCACCGCGGCGCTCGAGCACGTCCTGGAGGGCCAGCGCGTTCAGCACCGTGGCGAGCATTCCTCCGTAGTCGGCGGTCGCCCGGTCCATGCCCTGCGCGGCCGCCGCCATGCCGCGATAGATGTTGCCGCCGCCCACGACGAGCGCGATCTCGGTACCCGCACGCTGGACGTTGATCACCTCGGCCGAGATCCGCTGGACGTGGGCCAGGTCGAGGCCGTACTCCTGGTCGCCCATCAGCGCCTCGCCCGACAGCTTGAGGACGACGCGCCGGAAGGCGCGCGGTCCCGCCTCGCTAGGCAACGGCTTCGTCTCCTGCTGGACCGTCATCCGGCCAGCGCGATGCGCTCGAACTCGAGCACCTCCGCCCCTGCATCCGACAGCACCTGCCCAACGGTCCGGTCGGTGTCGTGGATCCACGGCTGCTCCGTGAGCACCTGGGCGGCGAAGAAACGTTTGTTGAGCATCCCTTCGACGATCTTGTCGCGATTCTGTTCGGGCCTCGACTGCACCTCGTCGGAGTTCATGAAGATCTCGCGTTCCGAGGTCACCATCTCGTCGGGCACATCTTCCCGGCTGATCCAGTGCGGCGCCGAGGCAGCGATGTGCATGGCGACCCGCCTGGGGAGATCGTTGTCGCTGCCGCGCACTTGCACGAGCACGCCGAGCTTGTTCGCAGGCGGATGCACGTACCCGTCGACAAGACCCCCGTTCACCGCCGTGAAGTGCGCCGCTCCGGCGACGACGATGTTCTCACCAAGCCGCGCAACGAGCTCCTTGCGCTCCTCTTCCAGCCGCTCCGCGGCCTGGAGCCCCTCTGCGTCGACGGTTTTCAGCACCCGCTCGGCAAAGGCGAGGAACTCGTCGTTCCTGGCGACGGGCTCTGTCTCGCAGCCGATGCCGACCATCGTCCCCGACTTGCGGCTGTCATCGAGCATGTAGCCGACGACTCCTTCCGTGGTGAGGCGGCCCGCACGCTTGTCCGCCTGCGCCATGCCGCGCTCGCGCAGCAGCCGCTGGGCCGCGTCGATGTCGCCGCCCGTCTCCTGCAGGGCGCGCTTGCAGTCCATCATCCCCGCGCCCGTGCGGTCGCGGAGCTCCTTGACGAGCGCCGCAGAGATCTCGATCACCGGCTTTCCTCCTCGCTGGGCTCGGCGGCCACCACGGCAGGCTCCTCGACCTGCTCGGCGGCGGGCTCCTCGACCAGCTCGGCGGCCGGCTCCCCGACCAGCTCGGCGGCGGCGACCTGCTCCGGCTGCGCCTCGGCAGTCACCTCCTCAGGACTGCTGGGCTCCTCCTCCTGCGCGGAGTCCTCGGCAGCCGGCCGGGCAAGCTCCTGCGGAGTCACCTTCTGCTTGCCGGCCTCGATCCCCGCGGCGATCGCGCGAACGATCAGCTCGCACGAGCGAATCGCGTCGTCGTTGCCGGGGATGACGTAGTCAGCGTCGTCCGGATCGCAGTTCGTGTCGACCAGCGCCACGATCGGGAGGCCGAGCCGGCGTGCCTCGCGGACGGCAAGCTCTTCCTTGCGGAGGTCGACTATGAAGACAGCGTCCGGCTGCTGCCGCATGTCGGCCACGCCGCCCAGGTTGGCCTCGAGCTTCTCGAGCTCGGCCAGCATCGCGAGGCGCTCCTTCGCGGGCAGGAGCTCCAGCTGACTCTCCTCACGCAGGCGCCGCAGCTCGTGAAGGCGGTCGATGCGCGCCGACATCGTGCGCCAGTTGGTGAGCAGGCCGCCCAGCCAGCGATTGTTCACGTAGGGCATGCCCACACGCGCGGCGTGCTCGGCCACCGCGTCCTGGCTCTGCTTCTTCGTCCCGACGAAGAGCATCGAGCCGCCGCGGCCGGCCAGGTCGCGCGCGAAGTCGTGGGCCTCCTCGAGCAGCTCGAGGGTTTGCTGCAGGTCGATGATGTAAATGCCGCCGCGCTCCGTGAAGATGAAGCGCTTCATCTTCGGGTTCCAGCGGCGAGTCTGGTGGCCGAAATGCACACCGGCCTCCAGGAGCTCTCGCATCGAGACGGGCACGAAAGGTCCCTCCTTGCGGTTGGATTGCGGTACAGCCGACGGCGTTCGGGTGGAACCGATGTGCGAGGCACCGGCACCGCCACCCGTCCGGGCCCGCCGGGACGAGAACGGAGTTCCGAGAGTCTAGCGTCATCCGGCCCGCGGGAATTTCAGCCCTGCATTTAGCCCGTTCCGTGTGAAGGCAACGGCGGGCGGCATCTCTACTCTGCAGCTGTGGTCGCCCCCCACGTGCACGAACGATCCTTTGTCCAGCTGGCGGGGGAGATTCGCGAGTCGGCCTGGGAGCTCGCGCTCGGGGTGGTCGAGGAGGGGCTTCGCGAGGGGATCGTGCCCTCTCTGGGCCGCCTGGCACCGCTAGAGCGCCTGGGCGAGATACCCGCCTTCATCGGCGAGCTCGGGCGGCAGGTAGCCAATCCCGAGCCCTCACGCGTCAAGCCGGGCAGCCCGCTCGCCACGGTCGCGCGCGCGCACGCTCGCCAGCGCGAGGAGCTGGGGTTTGCGCCGCGCGAGGTGGTCATGGAGCTGCTCGTCCTGCGCCGCATCCTCTGGCGCTTCCTGTCACTCCGCCAGACGCTTCTCGGCGAGGGAGACCTCCTGGTCGCAGAGCGCAGGCTCGACGAGATGATCGACACGCTCGTCGTCGAATGCGTCGTCGCCTATTTCGACCGAGCCACCGCGGAGCTGTCCGACCGTGCCCGGCGCGACCCGCTCACCGGCTTGCTCAACCACCAGGCGTTCTGGAGCGACCTGGAGGGCGAGCTCAACCGCGCTCGCAGGTTCCGTCACGGGCTCTCGTTCGTGTTCGTCGACCTCGACCTGTTCAAGGAGGTCAACGACACGCTTGGACATCCGGTCGGCGACCGGGTCCTGCAGGCCGTCGCCGACAGTCTGCGCGGCACCCTGCGCGGCGTCGACCTGGCCGGCCGCATGGGTGGCGATGAGTTCGCCGTCGCGCTGATCGAGACAGAGCCCACTGCAGGGCCTGCCTTCGTCAAGCGGCTGGCAACCACGCTCGCCGGAAACGGCAACGGCCAGGAGCTGCCCACTGAGATCTCGTTCAGTGCCGGCACAGCGCACTTCCCGAGCGACGCCGAGAGCGCGGAGCGGCTCTTCGAGCTTGCCGACGCGCGCCTGTACGAAGCCAAGCGCGTCCGCGATGGCTAGCGTCCCTGGCCGCGGCGGCTCCCGCCGGACAGAGCCCGGCTTCGCCGCCGCCTGACGCTGCTCGCTGCACGGGGCTCTCCGGGCCCGTATTGCCCATACTGTTCCCTCCGGCCACGCACCGCGAGCGAAGGCCCCAGGGACGCTAGCTCGCGGTCAGGGCGTCGAGGTAACGCGCGAGCTCGTCGGGCAGCGGCGAGTACACCTCCAGCCGCTCGCCCGAGACGGGATGGGGAAAGGCGAGCTCGGCGGCGTGCAGGAACTGCCGCTCGAGTGCCGGTTCCGGGCTTCCGTAGGTCGTGTCGCCCACGACGGGCAGCCCGATCGCCGCCAGGTGGACGCGGATCTGGTGCGTCCGCCCGGTTTCGAGACGCACGCGCAGCAGCGCATGACTCCCCAGTAGCCGTTCGACCTCGAAATGGGTGATCGCGTCCCGCGGGCGGTCGCTGTCGAGCGAGTGCCGCAGCGGCTCGGTGCGATCGCGCCCGATCGGCGCCTCGATGCGCCCGCGCCACGAGCGCGGCCGCCCTCGGACAAGCGCCAGGTACGTGCGCTCGAGCGCTCGCCTGCGCACAAGCCTCTGCAGACGTCGATGCACCTCCTCGGAGCGGGCCACCACCAGGAGGCCTGACGTGTCGCGGTCGAGCCGGTGGACGATGCCCGGCCGCTGGCTGTCTCCGCCCGCGGCGCCGTGCGCGACTAGACCGTGCACGAGCGTGCCCCGTTCGTGTCCCGGCGCCGGGTGGACGACCACGCCCGCCGGCTTGTCGACCACCAGGAGGTGCTCGTCCTCGTAGGCGATCCGCAGCGCCACGTCTTCGGCAGCGAGCGGGACGGTCGAGCGCTCGCGCGCCTCAAAGGCGACCTGCTCGCCGCCACCGAGACGGTCGGTGCGCGGTCGGACCTCGCCGTCGACCGTCACGACTCCCGCCCGGAGCAGCCGGTCGGCCTCGGACCGCGACCCCACCTCGGGAAGCGATGCCAGAAACCGGTCGAGTCGCAGGCCGGCGGCCGAGGCGGGCACCTGCACGCGCACCGGCTGTCCGCCGGCCACGAGTTCCTTATCCGGACGCGCGGCGGCGCTCGGCGGCCAGCGCAGAGGGGTGTTCACCCCCGAGATCGGTAAGGACGTCCGGGCGTGGCAGAGGCAGCCGCCGCGGTGCGCGGTCTGCGGCGAAGAGCGCGAGCACGAGCACGACGACACCCACGACGATGAAACTGTCCGCCAGGTTGAACGCGGGCCAGAAGTCGAGGTCCAGGAAGTCCGTCACATGCCCCAGCCTCAGCCGGTCAACGAGGTTCGACATGCTGCCGCCGATCAGGAAGCCGAGCGCGACGGGCAGCAGCCCGTGGCGAGTCCCGGAACGCGCGAAGAAGACCAGCATCCATGCGACCGCGAGGGCTGTGAACGCGGTCACGATCGCGGTCGCGCCTCCGAAGAGCCCGAAGGCAATACCGGTGTTCTGGACGTGATGGATGGACAGCGGCCCCACCACGTGCGCCTCCTCGCCGAGCACGAGCGCGCTCGTCACGGTGTGCTTGGTCACCTGGTCGGCTGCGATCGCAGCGCCCGCGATGGCCCCGAGAGCCAGCCAGTGCGGCAACCGTGCAGAGAGCCGGCGCTCGCCGAGCGATGCCGGAGCAAGGCCGTCCGTCGACGATCCGACCCGCACGTCGGGCGGACGAGACTCTAGGCGGCTCAACCGCCCTCCTCGCGACGCTGGCACTCGATGCACAGGGCCGCCCAGGGCCGCGCCTCGAGCCGGGCGGGGTCGATCGGACGGCCGCACCGCTCGCAGATGCCGTACGCGCCCGCCTCGATCCGGCGCAGCGCCGCCTCGATCTGGCCGAGAACTGCCTCGGCATTGTCCTCCAGCGTGTAATCCAGCTCGCGGTCGAACGTCTCGGTGGCGAGCTCGCCCATGTGGTCGTTGACGGAGTTGGAGGCCACTTCTCCCGTCTCCTCCTCCAGCGTGCCGGGGTTCTCCTGATGCAGGTATTCGATGGCTCGCTGAACGCGCTCGCGCTCAGCGAGCAAGGCCGACTGGAATCGATCGGCGGAGAGCTCGCTCATGGCTGTCCTTTCTGCTCGGCTGCAGCGAGTCGGCGGTCGGTCTCATCGGCCGAGAGGCCGGCCAGCTCGACCACTTTGTCACGGGCGCCGTGGCCCGCGACCAGCCGCAAGTCGCGCTTTGGCAACGCCAGAGCGCCCGCCAGCAGCTCGAGCACGGCCTCGTTCGCACGCCCCCGGTCGGCGACCGCACGCACACGAAGCTTCCAGGCCTCCCCGTGCCTGCCCACGATTCCCGCCGTCGCCGACCCCGGCAGCACGCGTACCCGCAATCTCGTCCCCGCCACCCCGCCAAGTATAGGTTCGGGCCACGGGGCGCCCCGAAGGCTCGGCGGCGGCGGTCAGGCGGCTTCGCGCCGATGCTCGGGGCGCGGCTGGGGCTCGATTTCCGGAGCGTCCGTGGCGGTGCTCGCTTCCTCGACGGTGGCGAGTGCCGTTCCAAGCAGAGCGCGAATGCGGGCGGCCTCGCCGGCCAGCCGTTCCCGCTCGGCCAGCGCCTCGTGGGTGATCGACCGCGCTGCGCTGTGCGCTTCGCGGATGACCAGCTCCGCCTCGGCGTGCGCCTGCTCGCGGACGTCCTGGGCCGACTTCTCAGCCGACACGAGCGTCGAGCGCAGCAGGGTCTCCAGCTCGAGATGGCGGCGCAGGTCGTTCTCGAGGAACTCCACCCGATCGCGCAGGTCTGCACGCTCGCGCCAGACCTCCTCGAAGCTGTCCGCGGCCTCAGCGAGCACCTCGTCGATATGGGTGCGGCTGTAGCCGAACAGGAGCGAGCGACGCAGTCGCATGTGACGTAGCTCAACCGGTGCCAGTGCCAATTTGCTCACCTCCTCCCTATCGCAGTTGCTGAAGCAGCTCGCCGACGAGACGATCGATGATGCCGAGCGACACGATGGCCAGGATCGGCGAGAGGTCGAGAGGCCCGAGCGACGGCAGGATGCGGCGGAAGATGCGCAGGTACGGCTCGCACACGTCGTAGAGGAAGCGCTGGATGCGGTTCAGCCAGGCCGAGTAGGGAAGCCGGATCCAGGAAGTGATGATGTACGCGAAGATCAGGAGTACGTAGACCCCGATGAAAACGTGGACGAAGTTCTCGATCGAGTCGATCGTGTCTGCGAGCAAGGCCAAAGGTGCGGTTCCCCACACGGCTACGGGTTCGGGCCTCGTGTCATAACACCTTCCCGCAGTACCACGTCGACAGACAGGATGCTCCTTGCGTTCCTGAGCGGCGTCAAACGACGGCGGAGCGCGGCTCCGCCGGCCGGGAGCCGTCGCCAGCCAGGGGCGTCAGGCTTGGTTGAAGAAGCCGCGTTCCAGTAGACGTGCCCGCTCCTCGGCGGAGACGGAGACGTTCCGTGGTGTGAGGAGGAAGACCTTGTCCGCGACGCGCTGCATGCCTCCATCGAGGGCGTATGTGAGGCCGCTTGCGAAGTCGATGAGGCGCTTGGCGAGCTCCGTATCGGTGCCCTGGAGGTTGAGGATGACCGGCACGCCGACCTTGAAGCGGTCGGCGATCTGCTGAGCGTCGTTGAACGAGCGCGGTACGACGAGGTGCACCTGCACCGAGGGCGCGGGCTCCGGAGCGACCTCGAGCGAGCGGCCGCCGCGGCGTGAGCGCAGCGCCGTCGGGCGGGATGATTCCCCCTCGGACTCGGTCCAGTCCTCGAACTCCCCGCGCCGGCGGCGCGGTTGCAGGCGGCGCACATTCGGGCGCTCGGCGTAGGTGCGTTCGAGCTCCTCGTGAGTCGCGTAGCCGTCCTCGTCCCAGTCCTCGTCGTCCTCCTCGGCTATGCCGAAGTAGACAAGCGTGCGGTTCCATACGTCTGCAAGTCCCATTGACGACACGATGTTAACCCCCGTAGAGAACGGATCCGACGCGCACGAGCGTTGCTCCTTCTTCGACGGCGACGCGGTAGTCCTGCGAGGTGCCCATGGAGAGCTCGGGCAAGCCGTGCTGCTCCGCGAGCTCGCGGAGGCGCCTGAAGTACGGGCGTGACGCCTCAGGATCCTGTGCAAGCGGAGGCATCGTCATCAGGCCTCGCACGTCGGCTGCGGCCTCGAGCAGCGCGGGCAGCTCGTCAGGCGGGATGCCGGACTTGGATGACTCTCCCGAGAGGTTGACCTCGACGAGCGCAGGGACGGTCACGCGCCGCGCCGCCGACTCGGACGCCAGCGAATGGACGAGCTCGCAGATGTCGTTCACTACCGTCGCCTTGTTGGACTGAAGGTGGCCGATGAAGTGCCAGCGGAAGGCGCCGCCGTACTCGGCGTGCTTGCGCTCGAGGTCCTGCGCTCGATTCTCACCCACGACGGCAATGCCGGCCTGTGCCAGTACAGCCATCTCCGGGACCGTCACATACTTCGTCGCCGCGACGACCGTCACGTGGGAACCGACCTCCTCCTGGATGCGGGCGTAGCGCTCGCGCACGCCTTCGGCCGACAACTCCCGAGTGGTCATGGCCGAGGGACAGCCCCTCGGACGTGGCCGCAGCGGTCAGGTGACAAGGCCGATCACGCCCTGCACGCCGCGGGGCTTGCCGGTGCGGCGCTCGGAGAAGAACAGGTCGCCGTGGCACGCAGTGCAGAGGTCGACGCGCTCGACCGTCCGCGCGCCGGCGCGCTGCAAAGCGCGCTCTGCGGCAGTCCAGAGGTCGAGGCGTCCGCCCCGCACGAGATCGGCGCCGAACCGCTCGCGAAACGGCGCCGCGACTACCTCACCGACTTCGTAGCAGCAAGGCCCGATCGCCGGCCCCACGACCGCGGCGAACGGCTCGTCGATCTTCGCCGCGGCCTTCTCGACGATGCCGCCGAGCAATCCTCGCCAGCCCGCATGCACGACCGCGAGACGCGGGCGTGCGCCGTTCGTTCCGACGAGGGCGAGCAGGGGACAGTCCGCACCGAGCGCGAGCATCGGAAGCTGCGGCTCGTCCGTCCAGAGTGAGTCGCCCGGGACGCCACGCCGACCCGCACTCGCCTGGTTGACGGCGGCCGAATGGTGCTGGAAGTTCAGGGCGAGTCGCGCCTCCTCCGCCCCCACCGCAGCACACAGGCGCCGCCGGTTCCTTTCGACGCGCGCGGGCTCGTCACCGGTTCGCAGACCCAGGTTGAGCGAGGCGTACGGCCCCTCGCTGACGCCGCCGACGCGCGTCGAGAACACCACCTCGTACGGCCCTCCGCTCTCCCAGCGAATCACGCCGCGAGCATCCTCTCCGCGCGCTCGCTGAGCCATTCGCGCGTGTTGCGGGCCGGATCGGCGAGCACCTCGTCAAGGAGTGCGCGGAGCGCATCGCCGAGCTCGGGGCCCTCGACGTACCCGAGCGCGAGCAGGTCGTCGCCGCCGATGGCGAGATCGCGCACGCGGTAAGGGCTGGCACGCTGCTCGTCCAGCGCCGCGGCGAGGCGGTCGAGCGCCGGCAGCTCCCACTCCTCGATGCGCTTCGCGGAGAGATCGGCCCGCTTGAGCAGCACCAACCCTCTGGCAACGCGCTCGCCGTGCTCGGCCAGGAAACGGCGCGCGCGCTCGCCTCCGATCTCTCCGTCGAGGTGGAACGAGTGCGCACGAACGAGCCGCACCACTTCGTCGTGAAGAGCGGTCGGGTAGCGAAGACGTCTCAGCACACCGTCGGCCAGCTCGGCGCCGATGGCCGCATGCGGGCGAGCGTCGCCATCCTCGAGCGGCTTGCCCAGGTCGTGCAGCAGCGCGGCGAGCCGGACGGCGAGCGGCGCGTCTGCATCGGCTGTTCCCTGCACGACCGCGAACGTGTGCTCGTCGACGGAAGCCGGCTGCCTCAGCGTGTCGAGCTCGAAGCCGAGGGCCGCTTCAAACTCGGGCATCACGACTGTGAGCACACCCACGTCGCGCGCGAGCCGCAACGCCTTGCCCGGGTGCGGCGCGAGGAGGAGCTTGGAGAGCTCCCCGCGCCCGTCGGCCGTCAGGCCGCCGCCGATTCGCTCGGCGGAGACGAACCGCACCTGCGGCGACCACTCGCGCATCTGCCGGAGCGTGTCTTCGTCCGGCTCGAGGTCGAGCTCGGCGACGAAACGGAGCCCGCGCACGATGCGCAATGGATCGTCGCGGAAGCTGGTCGGGCTCGTGGTGCGCAGCACGCGGCGGCTGAGATCGTCGCGTCCGCCGAGCGGGTCGAGCATCTCGCCCGTGGAAAGCTGCTTCGCGATCGCGTTGATCGTGAAGTCGCGGCGCTCCATGTCGCGCTCGAGCGGGATGGAGGCGTCGGCCACGATCTCGAAATCGTGACGCCCGGGCCCCGTCGAGCGCTCGACGCGTGGTGGTGCGAACTCAATCCCGGCCGGCGTGAGCGCGCGCACGGAGCGATCGCGCGGATAGAGCCGCACGCCGACATGCTGGTCGGCGACGATCAGGTCTTCGACCTTGCCGTGCGGCGCCAGCGCGGACTTCAGCTCGGCGTAACCGACGCCGGGGACGACGAAATCCGTGTCTCGCACGGGCTTTCCGAGCAGCTCATCGCGCACGGCGCCCCCGACCATCCAGGCATCCAGCTCCAGAGAGCGCACGTAGTCGGCGACCGTCGCCACGGCAGGCATTGTGCAAGCGGCGCGCCAGCCAAGCTAGACGTGCGCGACCGCCTCGATCTCGACGAGCGCGCCCGACGGGAGCCTCGAGATCTCGACGGTGGCGCGCGCCGGCGGTTGGTCGCCGACGTACCGCGCGTACACCTCGTTCATGCCGGCGAAGTCGTCCAGATTCACGAGGAACACCGTCGTCTTGACGAGCCGGTCCATCCCACTCCCCGCCTCGTGGAGGATGGCCGCCACGTTGGCCATCACCTGCTCGGTCTGCTCCTGGATGGTCTCGCCCACGATCTCGGCGTGATCCGGCCGCAGCGCGAGCTGGCCGGAGACGAAGACAATGTCGCCGACTCGGATCGCCTGTGAGTAGGGCGCGCCCTGGAACGGCGCCGGCGCTCGCTCGGTGCGAACGACGGTCTTTTCTGCCACGGTCACTCCTTTTTCGGAAGGGGCCGGCGGGCCTGCGCAAGCGCCACGCCGAGCGACTTGAAGATCGCTTCCAGCACGTGCTGGGCCTCGTCGCCGCCGATCAGCCGCACGTGCAGGGTCAGGCCGGCGCCCTCGGCGAGCTCGACGAGGAAACGCGAGACGAGGTCGAAGTGCAGTCCCCCGACATGCGCCGGCGTCAGGTCGACGTTGGAGACGACGCGGGGCCGGCCGGAAGCCTCGATAGCGACGTGCGCGATCGCCTCGTCGGCGGGGACGACGCCCGAGCCGTGACCGCGGGCCCGCTCGTCGTGGAGCTCGTCGCGCAGCGCCTCGCCGAGCGCACGCCCGGCCGCCGCCACCTCGGCGTCCGCGCCGCCCGGCGCCACCTCGAGATGGAGCGTAGTGCCCGCGTGACCGGCCAGCAGTTCGAGCAGGTAGTCGAGTATCGGCAGCCCGGTGGTCACGCTCGTCTCGGCGCCTTCGCCGAGCACGACGCGCACGCGCAGGCTGTCCCGCGTGTCTTCCACGACGCCGAGAGTACAGCGCCTCAAGAGCTCCCAGGAGCTCTACGAAGCGCCCGAGATCCGCTCGATGCGCGCGCCGAGGCCGCGGAGCCGCTCGTCGATGCGCTCGTAGCCACGGTCGATCTCGGCCACGTTGCCGATCGTCGAGACGCCCTCGGCGCACAGACTGGCGATCAAGAGCGCCATGCCCGCGCGGATGTCCGGGCTCGCCATGCGCTCGGCGTACAGATGCGCCGGGCCACTCACCACGGCGCGGTGCGGATCGCAGACGATGATCCGCGCCCCCATGGAGACGAGCTTCGAGGTGAAGTAGAGGCGGTCCTCGAACATCTTCTCGAAGATCAGCACCGTGCCACGCGCCTGCGTGGCGACGGCAAGCGCGATCGAGGTCAGGTCGGCCGGGAAGTTCGGCCACGGCCCGCTCTCGATCTTCGGGATCTGACCGCCGAGGTCGTCACGCACCACGAGCTCCTGCCCGGAAGGCACGTGAACGCTCGTGCCCTTGACCTCCACGTGGATCCCTAGCCTGCTGAAGACCGGGAGGATCGAAACCAGGTCCTCCGGAACCACTCCGTCGATCGTCACGTCACTGTTCGTGACGGCCGCGAGACCGATGATGCTCGCCACCTCGATGTGGTCGGCGCCGATCCGATGCTCGCCGCCCTGCAACCGCTCCACGCCCTTGATGCGCAGCACGTTCGACCCGATGCCCTCGATCCGCGCTCCCAGTGACACGAGGAAGCGGCAGAGGTCCTGCACGTGCGGCTCGCAGGCGGCGTTGCCGATCACCGTCTCGCCGTGGGCGCGCACGGCGGCCATGACGGCGTTCTCGGTGCCGGTCACGCTTGCCTCGTCGAGGAACATGTGTGTGCCCAGCAGGCGCTCGGCGCGCATGTCGTAGCGGCGGTTCGAGTGCACCGTGGCGCCGAGCAGCCGGAAGGCGTCAATGTGGGTGTCGAGGCGCCGGCGCCCGATCACGTCTCCGCCCGGCGGTGGGAACACCGCCCGCCCCTCCCTGGCGAGCAGCGGGCCAGCGAGCAAAACGGAGGCCCGGATGCGCGAGCAGAGTTCCTCGTCCAGCTCGGTCTTCCTAAGCTCGTGGGCGTGCACCCGCACCTCGTTCTGGCCCAGCCATTCGACATCGGCACCGAGATCGGCGAGCAGGTCGAGCATCGTCTGCACGTCGAGGATGCGCGGCACGTTGCTCAGCACCACCGGGTCGTTCGTGAGCAGGCATGCGGCCAGGATCGGCAACGCGCCGTTCTTGTTGCCCTCGGCGATGATGCGGCCGGCCAGCTCGTGGCCGCCCTCGATCACGAGTGACTCCACGACAGCGTCCTCGACGGCGATCTGTGTCATCGGCGGTAGTGTGCCGCGCCGGTCGGCGGACGTGGCGGCCGGTACGCTACCCGTCCGTGCAGGCGACTCGCGAACAGGCCTGGGAGACGCTTACGCGCTACACGCAGAGCGAGGCCCTGCGCCGCCATGCGCTCGCCGTCGAGGCTTCTGTGCGCTGGTACGCGCGCAAGCTGGGCGAGGACGATGAGCTCTGGGGAATTACGGCCCTTCTGCACGACTTCGACTACGAGATCCACCCCACGCTCGACAAGCACCCGCAAGACGGCGCGCCGATCCTGCGCGACGAGGGCTACCCCGAGGAGATCATCCAGGCGGTGCTGTCCCACGCCGAGCACCTGAACATGCCGCGCGACACGCCGCTCAGGAAGACGCTCTTCGCCTGCGACGAGCTGTCCGGGTTCGTGCATGCCTGCGGTCTCGTGAGGCCCGACGGGATCGAGACGCTCGAGCCGAAGTCGGTGCGCAAGAAGCTCAAGCAGCCGTCGTTCGCCTCCGGCGTGCACCGTGACGAGGTTTACGCCGGCGCCGAGCTGCTCGAGCTGGAGCTGGACGAGCACATCCGCAACGTCGTCCAGGCGCTGCGGCCGATCGCACCTGAGCTGGGGTTGCGCACGGCCGCGACCGCGCAGGCCTGATGCCGAAGCTCGACCTCGTCGGCATCGTCGCGAGCGACATGGCCGCCGCGCTGGCCTTCTACCGGCGGCTCGGCCTCGAGATTCCCCAGGGCGCCGAAACGGAAGGCCACGTGGAGGCAACGCTACCCGGCGGCCTGCGCATCGCGTGGGACACGGTCGAGACCGTCCGGAGCTTCGACCCGGCGTGGGACGGCGGCCACGGCGGGATCGGCCTGGCCTTCCTCTGCGAGAGCCCGGACGAGGTCGACCGCGTCTACCGCGAGCTCGTCGAGGCCGGCTACCGCGGCCACCGGGAGCCGTGGGACGCTTTCTGGGGCCAGCGGTACGCAGAGGTGCTCGACCCCGACGGCAACACGGTCGACCTCTTCGCACCGCTGGGGAACCAGCCGTAGTCCCTTGCGGACAGGTCCCAGGGACAGTCCCTCGGACCGGTCCGTTCAGGCGAGTGCTGCCATGAGCCGGTCCAGGTCGTCGTCGTTCGTCCACCAGCCGACGGAAGCCCGCAGCCAGCCGAGCCCCGGCATGTCGCGAATGATCACGCCCGCCTCTCTGGCCCGCTCTGCGAGCGCTTTAGCATCGCCGTCCACGCGCCACGTGACGAGGGTGGCGTGACCCGGCTCGGTCACGACGTCGAACCGCTCCGCAAGCCGCTCGTGGCAGCGGGCCGCCATCTCGCGCGCACGGTCGAAACGCCACTCCGGCGCCAGCTGCAGCGCCGCCAGCAGGCCGGCGAGCGCCGGGGCTCCGGTCCACCCCGGATCGAAGCGCGCGGCGCCCGGCTTGGGCGTGAACGAGCCGTCCGGCTCATAGGCGTCCTGGGACAGGAAGCTCGGCTCCGCAACGCGTAAGGCCTCAGGGTTGCGCACATAGAGCGCGCCGGTCGAGTCAGGGCCGCACGGCCACTTCTGGCTCGAAACGGTGTAGAGGTCGAACGGCCGCGGGTCGACGGGGATGGCACCAACCGACTGCGCTCCGTCGACGAGCAGCGGCACGGACAGTGATTCCGCGAGCTCCTCCACGGGCAGCACATGACCGGTCGACCAGGCGACGTGGGATAGCGCAACGAGCCGTGTGCGCGGCCCCACCTGCCCGAGGATCGCGTCGAGCGCTTCCGCAGCGGGCCGGTCGCGCACCTCGGCGACTCGTACTCGGGCGCCGCTCGCGTGCACTGCGCCGAGCAGGCCGAAGTGCTCGACGTCGGTGGTGACGATCTCGTCCTCGGGACTCAGATCGAGACCGAAGACGGCAATGCGACATGACTCCGTGGTCGCGGTGGTGACGGCGACGTTGGCCGCCTCGACACCCAGCAGCGCACCCAGCGCGGCTCGTGCCTGCTCACGTAGACGCAGGACGTATTGGAAGTGGTCGGAATCACCGCGGCCATGCTCGAGCTCGTTCCGCTGCTCGCGGTCGACCGCCTCGACCGTCGCGCGCGCCAGTGGCCCGACGCTGCCCGCGTTCAGATAGGCGTAGCGCTCGAGGACCGGAAAGGCGGCGCGGGCCTCCTCGAACGTCACGCCACGGTCACCTCCACCGGCGCATGATCGGAGAGCAGCCGCCCGTCGACGACCCGGCGCCGTAGCGGCCAGGGTTGAGGCGCACCGGCCTCCGCACCGCGCACGAGCACGTGGTCGATGCCCGGCCCCGGCGCGGAGAATTCCCACTGCGGGCCGCAAAGGTCGAGCAGCGTGCGCGAGACAGGAGGGCGCACGTTAAAGTCGCCGGCCAGGATCAGCAGCTCGTCGGGCGCCGCGAGCGCATTGGCGAACGTTGCGGCGCGTAGCAACTCGGCGTCCGGGAGGCGCTTGTCCGGCGAGCTGGTGGCGTGGAGGTTCGCGACCAGCGCGCTGCGCCCGTCGGCGAGCGCGAGCCGCGCCGCGTGGCAGACGCGGCGCTCCTTGGCCCACGCGAGGCGCGCCACGAGGTCGAGGTCGAGCCAGCGCGCCTGTGCGCGACGGAAGAGCCGTGCGTTCAGGGCGATGGAGCCCGCATCCTCGCCACGGTGCCGTGACGCGACGAGGATCGCGTTTGCCTGCCCCGAGAAGGCGGATCGCAGGCGACCCGCATGGAGCTCGGTAAGCCGGCGGCCGAGCTCAGCGCTCGAGGGGAACGGCCCCAGCCGCGGCCGAGCGGCGACTGCCCCGAACACACGCATCCCACTCCACTCTTCCAGCTTGTCGAGCGCCCAGGCGGGCACCTCCTGGAGACACAGGACATCGGGGTCATCAGCAGCCGCGAGTCGCAGCATCTCGTCGAGGTAGGCGCGACGCTCGACGGGCACGGCGTTGCCATGGAAGACGTTCCAGGTGCGCAGGGTGAGCGGCACCGGCCGAGGCTACTGTCCCGGCGTGTTCAGGCGCGAGCCGTTCGCCGATCTACTGCGCACGCAGCTGGACCTCTTCGAGCGCGACCATGCCGGCCTCATCCGCGAGGCGGCCGAGGCCGAGGGCGCCTACGACCGCGCCCCGCGCGACGAGGCGGAAGAGCGCTACGCCGAGTACCTCGACCTGGTCGAGACAGGCACCGAGCTGCTCGCCGAGCTGCGCGACGCATACGCGGCGTCCCTCGACGACGAGACGGCCGAGGATTACGCCGCCGACTTCAACCGTGCCGTGGCCAAACGGCTTCCACGCTTCGCGCTCGAGATCGGCGATACCTAGGAGGGTTTGGCGGAACGCCGCTCGGCCGCACAGACTGTGCTTCCTCATACCTCCCACTAGATATCTAGGTTTGAAGCGGGCCTGCGGGCGGGGAGAGAAGTGACAGCTTCCCCGTCCAAGCAAGGAGACCCGACATGGATCTGAGAATGCGGCGTGTCGCATCAGCCGCGGTGCTCACCCTCGTCCTGTTCCTGTTCGCCGCGCCGGCCGGCGCCGCTCCCATCGAACAGAGCGCCGGCACCGAGCGCTACATCGTCGTCCTCGACTCATCGGTGCCGAGCGCCGCGGTCGTCGCGGCGGCTCACAGCATCGCCTTCGGCGCGGAGATCGTGCACGTCTACGAGCACGCGCTCAAGGGATATGCCGCCGACCTCCCGTCAGGAGTGCTCGACGACATTGCCGCCGACCTGCGCGTCGCCTCGCTCGAGCGCGACGGCGCGATGTACGCGTTCGCGACGCAAACCGGCGCCACGTGGGGCATCGACCGCATCGACCAGAGGTCACTGCCGCTCAGCGGCACCTTCACGTACACGAACACCGGTGCCGGCGTGAAGGCTTACATCATCGACACCGGCATCCGCCGCTCACACTCCCAGTTCGGCGGCCGGGCGATCTTCGGCTATGACGCGGTCGGCCCGCTGAACCTCGTTCAGGACTGCAACGGCCACGGCACGCATGTCGCCGGCACAGTGGGCGGCTCGACCTACGGTGTCGCCAAGGGCGTCACCCTGGTGGCCGTACGTGTCCTCGACTGCGCGGGCAGCGGACTGACGTCCGGGGTCATTGCCGGCGTCGACTGGGTGACCGGGAATCACGCCGCCGGCCAGCCCGCCGTCGCGAACATGAGCCTCGGCGGCGGCGCGAGCGCCGCGCTCGACACCGCCGTCCAGAACTCGATCGCCGACGGCGTGAGCTATGCGGTGGCAGCCGGAAACGACAGTGCGGACGCCTGCTCGTACTCCCCGGCGCGTGTCGCAGCGGCGATGACGATGGGCGCCACGAGCCAAAACGACGCCAGGGCGTCGTTCTCGAATTTCGGCAGTTGCGTGGACTGGTTCGCGCCGGGTGAGAACATCACATCGGCCTGGTGGACCTCCGACACCGCGACCAACACGATCAGCGGTACGTCGATGGCGTCGCCCCACACTGCCGGTGTAGCGGCCCAGTACCTCCAGGGGAGCCCCGGCGCCTCGCCCGCGACCGTGCGGGACGCGCTGTTCGCCGGGACGACCAAG